>NZ_JBWKNG010000010.1:0-237270 GCF_059415465.1 Pseudomonas sp. GW821-FHT10C09 | reverse complement strand
GGTTACCGGGATAGCGAATTCTTTTTCATGAAGATCAAGAGCGTCTTTCCCGGTAATCCGTGAAGAACCAAAAAAAAGCCCGACAATTGGGCGGGCTTCTTATCAGCGCAGTGGGTTAACCTCGTTTGGCCTCTGCCGCCAGCATCATCAGGCTCTGCTGCTTTGACGCTTCTCTCAGTACTTCGCTATAGACACGCTTTTTTTCAACAGATTTGGCGTTCCGAATAAAGTCGGCAAAGCGACTCTGGGTACCGTTGGTAAAACTCGGCTTTATCGACATCATTAACATACTCCTGGTTACCCGAGCCTTACCGTTGGATTGATCTGTGTATCGCGTATTTAGAGGAGAGGCATTCGCCATTTTTTCTTACTTGGTAATTTCTTCGAAATGGGATTGAGCGTCAATGGGGCGTTCTATACAACCAGCCCCCAACGCGATGAGCTTGGCTTTTTTTGAGACTTTATGGAAATTCTCATCAGACGTTACAAAAATATCTCTCTTAGCATTGATATGCCCCCACAGAGCCTGAACATCACATTTTGCATTGCGCCATTTTGAGCTTGAAACAATGCTTGATGGGTCTAAATTGTTCGCACGACAAAAATCCGGCCAAAGAAATTCGATGTTAGGGAATAGAATCTGGTGGATTTTCTGTTCAAGTATCAGCCCCGCTTCATCGGTAAAAACGGCGCAATCCCAAAACGTCAAATCAAAGTAAAACATGGGAAGAATGAGATCCAGATGCTCAAGTCCAAGCGTTTTTAAGCGGTTCTGGAAACACGTAAAACTCTCAAGATGCCTGCCATCCTTTTGGCGCTCAGAAGCTGAAATCGCAATGACGCCAACGTTAGCATTTGCGGCCGCATGGGCGTTTGCCAGCGCTCGCACAGACGCGGCTTCTACACGACCTTCCTCTAATGCAATAACGCAATTCGTATCCAGCGAGAACGTTTGCATTCCGTTCCTCATTTAAATTCATAGCTAATTCATTCAACGGTTAGCGGCATTCATTGTTTGCGGACAAAAAACTCACAGCCCTTTTTTATCGTAAATCTTGCGGGCTAATGTCTCGTAACTATCTGCCTTAATACTCAATTCCCTCACCCCCCTTCAAAACCCACCCAGCCTCCCCAGCCACCAACCGATACTCAACCTGTCGCATCTTCCCCGTCCTCCCCGCCCCAGCCTCCGCACTCTCATAAACCGGAAACCGCCGCACCAACATATTCTCCACCACCGCAAACTCATCTTCCCCCTGATACCCCTCCGCCACTTTCGGGTTCTCACTAACCGGCGGAAGGTAAATCTCGCTCAGCGACTTCTTATGGTTAGCCGCGTACGCCACCAACTCCCCGGGCATCCCGCGCCCCGGTGCTCTGGCGAACACGTAAATCTCCGGCGAGCCATCCCGATCAAGGTCGGCGACTTCAGCGCGGGCAATGTTACCCGTCAGTGGTCGAGTGATCGCCGAGTTGTCGATTTCCAGCCCTTGCGGCGAGATGCGCACCACTGGACTCCCGTCGACCCATTCCCCCTTCACCTGAAATCGTACGCCCTGCAGTTCTAGTGTTTGATCAAACGGCTGGGCGCTGTCGGTCGCCGGGCTTAGGTTCAATGAAAGGTTGTAGTTGGCCACTTCGTTGCGCCGCGCCGCGTTGCGCATCAGGTACACCTGAACCGTGTACACCCCATCAACGGGCAATGGGCCCATGAAGTGATTGCCCATGATCGAGCCGTTGAACAGCGCGGTGTCCTGGCCTTTGGCGGCGACGTTGAAGTAAGCCGAGGTGTTGGAGGGTTTGAGGTCAACGGTCAGTATCTGGCCTGCTTTTGCGCTGACGCGGTATTGCGCGGTGAGTGGGCCTTTGATGGATTGGTCGATCCTGGCGCTATCGCTTCCCTTATCAAAAGGAACCTGCTCGACACGCGGTTCGACCTCGGAGGCGGCCTGCGCAAAAGTAGCGATTGCTGAAAACAGACCGACGGTAATCCAGCGATTCATGAATATTTTCCTGAAAAGACTGAAGCGAAGAATAGATCAGCGACTCGATTCGGCACTGCAAACGGTGAATCAGCGATTTGATCGGTCGCGAAAATCCGTACTGGAAGTCGTCGCGATCCGCCTCGATTCCGCTGTCATCGTCCAGTGGCTTGTGTCGATAAGTATTGAAGTACTGACGCCAGTTCAGCGTCGTCCGCAGAAGGGTTTGTAACCGGACGTAGAAGCCCGGTTTAGACGAGTCTGTCGGGAAAGCGTGGCAATAACATGACACATTGAATCTAATAAATGTCGTCAAATAAATGACTATCTTTTCGTGCTGCGTTAGTTTAGACAAACTATTGACAGTGCCCCTCTGAACTCCCATTATCGGCCGCGTTTTGGTGGCCTTGCGCCATGAAGGCGGCGGAATAACCACTTGTATCCGCTCAACTGTTCAGGGAGAAATTTGATGTTTGTCGAGCGAATACTGGTCACCGGCGGGGCGGGATTTATCGGGTCGCACCTGGTCGAAGCATTGCTCGGCAAGGGCTACAAGGTTCGCGTGCTGGACAATTTGTCGACCGGCAAAGTGGCTAATCTGCCGATGGACAATGCCAATCTGAACCTGGTCATCGGTGATGCGGCGGATGGTGCTGTCGTTGAACAGGCTATGCGCGATTGCAGCGCTGTCGTTCACCTGGCGGCGGTCGCCTCGGTGCAGGCTTCGGTGGATGATCCGGTCAGCACTCATCAAAGCAACTTCGTCAGCACCCTGAACGTCTGCGAAAGCATGTCGAAGGCCGGAATCAAGCGTGTGGTGTATGCGTCCAGCGCGGCCATTTACGGCAACAACGGTGAAGGCACGGCGATTCACGAAGACACGCCGAAATCCCCACTCACGCCGTACGCCGCCGACAAACTGGCCGGTGAGTACTACCTGGATTTCTATCGCCGCGAACACGGCCTGGAACCGATGATCTTTCGCTTCTTCAACATCTTCGGCCCGCGCCAGGATCCGTCTTCGCCGTACTCCGGCGTGATCAGCATTTTCACCAAACTGGCCATGGCCGAGCAGTCGGTGGCGATCTTCGGTGACGGTGGGCAGACCCGCGATTTCGTTTACGTTCAAGACCTGGTGAGCATTCTCGTGCAGGCACTGGAAGTGAACGAACCGAAACCCGGCGCGGTCAACGTAGGGCTCAGCCGTTCCACCAGCCTCAACGACCTGATCGCTGAACTGGGGGCTGTTGTCGGCACCCCGTTGAAGGTGATTCATCACGCACCTCGACAAGGCGACATTCGCCACTCGCGTGCCAACAACGCTCGCCTGCTCGAGCGTTTCAAACTCCCTGAGCCGACTACTATCGGCAAGGGTTTGGCCCAGCTAATCCGCAGTCTGTAACGCGGCCGGTCACTCGGCACGACGTTCAATCAGCATCGACTCAGTCACACTCAAGAGTGCGTTATGGAAATCGTTTTTCGCAGGACGCGTGTCCGCTCGGCCGCCAAACGGCTGCTGGCTGCCATCGCGCTTATCGTGAGTGGCCCGGCTGCCCAGGCCGCCGCGTTGCCACAGCCCTCTAGTGTGACGTTCTGGTACGCCGATCAACCGCCGATCCCGGAACTCGCACAATTCGATTGGTCGGTGGTCGAGCCCGGGCATATGACCCAGGGCGACGTCAAAACCCTGCGCAATTTGGGCAGTCAGCCGTTTGCCTATTTGTCCATCGGCGAGTTCGCCGGCAACAAGGGCGACATCGAAAACGCCCACCTCGCCGGCGCAGTCAGCCCGGTGCGAAACGGTGCGTGGGATAGTCAGGTGATGAACCTGGCAGCGCCAGCGTGGCGTGAACATTTGTTCGGCCGCGCCAAGGCGTTGCAGGCCGAAGGCTATGCCGGGTTGTTCCTCGACACCCTCGACAGTTTCCAGTTGCAGCCCGAGGCTGAGCGAGAAACCCAACGTCTGGCGCTCGCCAGTTTCCTGCGCGAATTGCACCACCGCCAGCCGACGCTGAAGCTGTTTTTCAACCGTGGCTTTGAAGTCCTGCCGGAGCTGGACGGTGTGGCCGCGGCGGTGGCGATCGAGTCGATCCACGCCGGTTGGGATGCGACCGCCAAGCGTTATCGCCCGGTACCTGAAGCCGACCGCGCGTGGCTGGAAACCCAGATCCAGCCCCTGCGCGCCAAAGGCATCCCGTTGGTGGCCATCGACTACTTGCCGCCGGAGCGCCGCGACGAAGCGCGCAAGCTGGCCAAGCAACTTCGCGAAGAGGGTTTTATTCCGTACATCGGCACCCCTGAGCTGGACTCGATGGGCGTCAGCAACATCGAAGTCCAGCCGCGCCGGGTCGCGCTGCTGTTCGACCCGCGCGAAGGCGACCTGATCCGCAATGCCGGGCACACGCTGCTCGGTGGCTTGCTCGAATACCTCGGCTACCGCGTGGATTACCTGCCGGTGGACAACACCCTGCCCAAGTACCGCTTCAGCGGTTTGTACGCCGGCGTGATCACCTGGATGACCAGCGGCCCGCCGCAGGACGCCCCGGCGTTCAACAGCTGGATCGGCAAGCGCCTGGACGAGCAAGTCCCGGTGGTGTTCTTTTCCGGTCTGCCGATTCTGGACCCGTTACTCCTCAAGCGTCTGGGGCTGACACGCGAAGCGCCCATCGCCACCCAAGCGTTGAGCATCACCTATCAGGACAAGGCGCTGATCGGAGCGTTCGAAGCACCGGTGCAGCCCCGATCCCGTGACCTGACCGCGATTTCCCTGCTGCCCAAAGGCCCGAAAGCCGCGTTGCTGCTGACCGCCGCCGACGGCCAGGCCTTTGCTCCGGTCGCCGTGGCCGACTGGGGCGGTTTGGCCCTTGCGCCATACATTCTCGAAGCGAACAACGAGCGCAGCCGCTGGATTCTCGACCCGTTCGCGTTCCTTCAAGCCAGCCTGCGCCTACCGGTGCAACCGCGCCCGGACACCACCACTGAAAACGGTCGTCGTATTGCCACCGTGCACATCGACGGCGATGGTTTCCCGTCGCGCGCCGAAGTGCGCGGCACGCCGTACGCCGGCAAGCAGGTGCTTGACGACTTCATTCGGCCCAATCCGTTTCTGACCTCGGTGTCGGTGATCGAAGGTGAGATTTCGCCACGCGGGATGTTCCCGTTTCTCGCCCGCGAACTGGAGCCGATTGCCCGTGAGCTGTTCGCCGACCCGAAAGTCGAAGTCGCCACGCATACCTTCAGCCATCCGTTTTTCCTGCAGCCTGAACTGGCGAAGAAACGCGAAAATTTCCACCCGGAATACGGCTTGAAAATGGCCATTCCGGGCTACGACAAAATCGATTTTCGTCGCGAGATTTTTGGCTCCCGCGACTACATCAACCAACACCTCACCACCCCGGAAAAACCGGTGAAGATGGTGTTCTGGCCGGGCGATGCATTGCCTTCGGCCGCGACCATCAAACTGGCCTACGACGCCGGCCTGAAAAACGTCAACGGCGCCGAGACCATGATGACCAAGGCCAATCCGTCGCTGACCGGTTTGAACCCGCTGCTGCGCCCCACCGAAGGCGGCTTGCAGTACTACGCGCCGATCATCAACGAGAACCTCTACACCAACCTGTGGAAGGGCCCGTATTACGGCTTCCGCGATGTGATCGACACCTTTGAACTCACCGACAGCCCGCGGCGTATGCGCGGCCTGCACCTGTATTACCACTTCTATTCCAGCACCAAGCAGGCCTCGATCAAGGCCATGGGCGAGATCTACGGCTACATGAAAACCCAGCAGCCGATGTCGCTGTGGTTGAGCGACTACCTCGATCGTTTGCACGGTTTGTATCAAGTGAGCATGGCGCGCACCGCCGATGGCGCCTGGCAGATTCGCGGGCTGGACGCGCTGCGCACCGTGCGGCTCGACCCGCAAATGGGCTGGCCGGACCTGATGCGCTCGCAAGGCGTGGCCGGTGTTCGCGACTTGCCGCAGGGCCGTTACGTGGCCTTGAGCAGCGACCACGCGTTGCTGGTGTTGCGCCCCGATCGGGATGAAAGACCGGCACTGGAGGACGCCAATCTGCCGCTGGTGGACTGGCGCTACGTGGATGAGCGCCAGGTGGACTTTTCGTTCGCCGGGCAGGTCGACCTGAGCTTCTCCGTGCGCGCCTCGGGCACGTGCCGGGTTGAAGTGGACGGACAACGTTTTGCAGGCAAGGCATCCGCCGGTCTGTGGACTTTTCAATTACCAATGAAGCAGGTGAGTCATGGTCAGCTCTTCTGCAACTAAGTCTTCAGCCACTAAAAGCGGCCGCCTGCTCAATCCGTGGACATTGGCGGTGGTGGCAGTGGCGGTCGGTGGCATCCTTTGGCTGACGTTCCAGCGCGAAGAAGTGTTCCAGCCCGATGGCCGCGAGCCGGATGCGGTGTCGGCCAATTACGCCGAACTGCTGTTGTCGGCGCACCCGGACGACGACCATTTGCGCCTGCAATTGGTCGACCTGTTGATCCGCCTCGGCGACTACACCAAGGCGCGTCAGCACCTTGAGAGTTGGCCGACACCGCAACTCGGGTTGCAGGCCTATTACCGTCTGGAACTGGACGCACTGGAAGCGGCGAAGGCTGACGATCCGGTTGCTCAGAAAGCGTTGATCGAACGCCTGCAAGGCTTCGATCACAGCATGCTGCCTCTGCCGCAATTGCAGAACCTGGCCAAGCTGGCATTGACCCTTCAGGCGCCGGCGTTCGCCGCCAGCGTCTACGAAGAAATCGCCGGGCGCGATCCGGCGCAGCGCATCGAGTCGCTCAAATCCGCCGCGCAGTGGTATCTGGCCGGTGAGAAACCGGATCGCGCCGCCGAGATTTATCTGCAACTGAAAAAGGACAGTAAAGGTCCCGAGCGACGTGAATACGCGCAACTGGCCTTCAACAGCCTGTTGGCCGCCGGTCACGGTGACCAGGCCGCGCAGGTGCTCGCCGATGAACTGGATCAGCTCAAGGATCCGCAAAATGATGCGGCGTGGCTGGAGCAGGGCGTCGATGTCGCCGTCGGCAGCCAGCGCTTCGACCTGGCGCAGCGATTCCTTGATCAGTGGCGCGTCTTGCAGCCAGACAACCCGCAAATCCTCAGGAAAGAATTCGGCATGCGCCTGGCGCTTGGCGATCTGCCCGGTGCCTGGGAAAGCGGTGAGCAACTCGTGGCCGAACACCCGGATGACTTGGCCTTGCTCGAGCAAATGGCGCATCTGGGCGAATGGCGTGGCGATGGTCAGGCAGCCCTGGCCTATTGGATTCGCTTGCTGAAACTGCACGAAGACCCAACAACCCGCGAACACGCGTGGCGTCTGGCAAGCCAGCAGTACGACTTCGATCAGGCGATTCCGTTGCTCGCCGACATCATGCAGCAGCGAGCGCTGACCGACGTCGAACTCGATGCGCTGATCTATGGCCACGAATCACGGGGCACCCCGACCGAAGCCGAAGCCTGGTTGCGCGCTTACCTGAACAAGTACCCGAGCCATCGCCTGGCGTGGACGCGCCTGGTGCAGAACCTGGAAAACACCGGGCAGTACGCGCACAAGGCCGAGACCTACAAGAGCTATTCGAAACGTTTTGCGCTGACCACCACCGAACGCATCGATTGGGCCAACACCTACTTGAAGCTGTTTGACAATCAGTCGGCGTGGGGCGTGGTGCAGATCGACAATCGCAAGATTACCGATGAAGAATATTGGAGCCTGCGCTCGTCGCTGGCCTGGGATCTGGAGCTCGACGACGAGCTGCAAGCGTCCCTGGAAAAACTCCTCGCCCTGCGCGGTTCGCTCAACAGCGGCGACGAAAGCCAACTGATCACGATGTACCGCACCAGTGACCCAAAACGCGCCCTGACCATGATGGTCGGCAGTTGGCAGCGCGTGCATGATCCGCTGCGTCTGGTCGAGGCCTTGCAACAAGCTCAGGACTTGCAGGACTGGCCGCAAGTCGCCGCCCTGCTCAAGAGTGCCGAGCAATATCCGGACGCCAGCGAGCAAGCGCAGGTGCTGGCGATTCGCGGTGCTTTGGCGGTTCAGCAAGGGCAAACCGAAGAAGCGCAGCGCTTGTACCTGTTGGGCTTGTCGCGCTTCCCGGATGACAACCAGTTCCGCGAACGCCTGATGTGGCTCTACATCGATCAGGGCAACACTACTGCGCTGAAACCGTTGCTGACCGAATGGCGTCCGCAGGCGCGGCAAGACCGGATTCTGTGGCTGCCGTTCGCCAGTGCCAGCCAGTTGCTCGGTCGTGAAAGCGAAGCCCTGGCCTGGTATCGCCTGTACCTCAAGACCAGCCCGCAGGATTGGCTGGTGCGCGCGGCGTATGCCGATGCCCTTGAAAGCGCCGGTTATCGCGATGCGGCCCAACGCCTGCGCCTGAAGTTGCTGCGCAGTCCTGAGGGTGAAGAGATCAAGCCGTCGTCCCAGCGTTACGCGATCTGGTTGCGCCTCATGGCCAGCAGCTATTCGCCGGGCAAAGCGGCGAATGAAGTCGCGCAGTGGAAGGACGGCTCGCCGGCCATGCTGCAATTGTGGTTCGAGCGGTTGCTGGCGCGCCTCGACGTGACGAACCAGGAATCGCAGAAAGACCAGTGGCTGGATTGGGCGCGCAGCCAGGGCTTGAAGGTCGAGCGTTATGAAGAGATTCAACAAGCCTTGCGCAGCCGCAACAAACAGCAGGTCGAAACCCTGTTGGCCAGCAACGACCTGAACCCGGCGCAACGTGCACAGGCGCTGAGTCGTCTTGGCCGATACGCCGAAGCCCTCGATCTCAGCGAGTCTGCGCTGGGCGACGATCAACCGGCGGCGGTGCGTGAGCAACTGCGTCGTCAAGCCGTGGAGCTTCAGGAATTGACGCCGCAAGGTGCGCAGGTGTCCTGGCATCAACAGGATTTCGGCGGCCTGGAATTCAATGGCCCGCGCCTTGAAGTGGCGCACAACCTGGGCGATCAGTGGTACGCAAACCTTGAGCTGGAGCAGGGCACTTACAACAGCGATCAACTGATTGAATCGCGCATGGGCGACGAGAATAACGCCGGCCTGACGCTGCAACGTTTCGTCGACGACGGCAGCTACAAACTGTTCGCCGACACCAGCCAGCGCAAGGACGACGACCGCAATGGCCTGGGCCTGTCGCGGATCTGGCAGCTGGACGTCAGCGATCAGCTCGAGGCGGGCCTGGACTGGAATCGCAAGAGCGAAGACAGCGGCTTGATGCGCGCTTTCGGCCAGCACGACAGCGTGTGGCTCGGCGGTCGTCACGGCTTGTCGGCGCGGGATCAGATCAGTTGGGAAGTGGCGCAGAAATCCTTCTCCACCCGCGCCGGCGATTCCCTGGGCAACGGCCAGGCGCTGAAGATGGAATACAACCACACGCTGGAATTTGCCGGACCTAACTGGACCGTGCGCAGCGGTGTCGATTATCAGCACAACAACGTCAAGGACCGCACCCTGGACTACCTGTCCAGCGCCAACGGCGGCCCGGTGAAAAGCGTTGATGACTCGGATGATCCTGCGGTCGTCACGGCCGAAGATCTGCTGCAAAGCCGTTACGGCCAACTCTATGTCGGCAGCTCCTGGCGTCGCGGTTTGCCGGGCGCGCTGGTGCGCACTCGCCCGCAATACACCTGGCTGGTGGACGTCACGGCGGGCTGGCAATGGCTGGATCAAACCTTCAACTACGGCATCAACACCGGGATCGGCGTCGAAGTGCTGGGCGATGACGAATTGGCCCTGACCTTCGGCTACCAGTCCGCGCCACAAGGCGGGGATGGTCAGGCGGGCGGAACACTGGGTGTGAGCTACGGCGTGCGATTCGGACGCTGATCATGAAATGTTTACGGGAGAAAAACTGATGCAAGCAATTCGTAATCTGAGCCTGGCTCTGGCCGTTCTGTTCGTCGCCGGTTGCGCCAGCTTCACTGGCGACACCAGCCCCAATCTGCCGCGTAATGCGAAATGGGGTGTGGTGCCGATGGTCAACTATTCGCAGACGCCGCAGGCGGGCGAGCGCAGTGAGCAAATCCTGCTCAGCGTCCTCAGCAGCCATGGTCTGAAACCACGGGTTTACCCGGCCAGCACCCAGGGCGAACAAGCGCTGATGGACGACAACGAACGCCTGGCCGGCGCCCTCGATTGGGCCCGCGATCAGAAGCTCGATTACGTGGTCTCCGGCAGCGTTGAAGAGTGGCAGTACAAAAACGGTCTGGACGGCGAACCAGCGGTGGGCATCAGCCTGCGCGTGCTCGAAGCCAGCAGCGGTCGTGTGCTCTGGAGCAAAAGCGGCGCACGCGCCGGCTGGTCCCGTGAAAGCCTCGCCGGCACCGCGCAAACGGTGCTCGACACACTTGTTGGCGCCCTTCGGTTCGAGTGAATGCAATGAATTCTCCTCACATGGATTACAGCCTCGCGCCGCGTGCCAGCGGCCCGGTGTCCTGGCTGGAAACGCTGTTGGTGACGGGCGGGGCCATCGGCCTCGGCCTGTGGCTGACCCCGCAGGACCCGCTGCAAATGCACGCCGGTTTTCCCTGGCCGGTGCTCGCGCCATTGCTGCTGGGTGTGCGCTACGGTTTTGTGCGCGGCCTGGTCAGCGCCAGTCTGCTGGTGATGGCGATGTTCGCCCTGCGCTACGTCGGGCATGAAGGCTACGAGCAGCTCGATCCGTCGTTCATCGTCGGCGTGCTGGTCAGCGGCATGCTGGTGGGCGAGGTTCGCGATCTGTGGGAGCGGCGCTTGCAGCGTCTGCAGATGGCCAACGATTACCGCCAATACCGTCTCGACGAATTCACCCGCGCGCACCAGATTTTGCGGGTCTCCCATGACCTGCTTGAGCAGCGCGTGGCGGGCAGCGATCAGAGTTTGCGCAGCTCCTTGCTCGGCTTGCGCGACAAGCTGCGAGTCATGCCGGACGAAGGCGATGCATTGGCCGCGCTGGCCGACCCGATCGTGACCATGCTCGGTCAATACGGCGCGTTACGCGTGGCCGGTTTGTACCGCGTCGATGAGCGTGAAGAAAACGTCTTGCCGGAAGCCTTGGCGACCATCGGCATCATGGGGCCGTTGGGCACCGAAGACGGTCTGGTCAAGCTGTGCCTGGAGCGCGGTGAACTGGTCAGCGTGCGTCAGGAACTGATCGACGCCGGCAGCTCGGCGCAGTTTTCGTCGCTGCAGGCGTGCATTCCGCTGATCGATGCCGAAGGTCGCTTGCTGGCGATTCTGGCAGTGCGGCAGATGCCTTTCTTTGCCTTTCAGGATCGCACGTTGAGCCTGTTGGCCTTGCTCGCCGGGCACATTGCCGACCTGCTGCGCCGCGACCCGCAAGTGCTGCAACTGGCTGATGCGGATGCGCAGCACTTCACGCTGCAACTCAAGCGCTCGCTGGTGGACGTTGAGCAGCACAAATTGGCGGCCGGTCTGTTTGCCTTCGAAATGACCCGTCCAAACGATGAGCTGGCGCGACTGTTTGAGCGCAGTCAGCGCGGTCTCGATTTGCAATTGTCGCTGCGTAACGACCGCGATCATTCGTTGTTGCTGGTGCTGTTGCCGTTGACCAGCCCGCAAGGCACCGAAGGGTATCTGGCGCGGATCAACCTGTTGCTGCACGAGCACTTTGGTATCGAAAGCAGCCTGGAAAGCCTTGGCGTGCGTGTGCTGCCGTTCAACCTGGAGCCTGGCTGTGAACGCAACGGGCTGCGTAATTTCCTGTTCAACGAGTGTGGCCTGAATGATCAGCAAGTGGCTGTTTAGCGGAGCCTTGTTGTTAGAGGCAGGCAGTTGGGCCAGCTTGTGGGTCGCGGCGCCTGAATTACAACAACTGCTGGTGTTCACCTTGAGCCATGGCCTGGCCTGCGTGATGTTGTGCGCGGCGGTGTGGTTGCTGCTGCCGGCGCGTTACCGTTCGCCGCTGCCGTGGAGCCCGCTGTTCATCTTCAGCCTGGCGTTCTTTGTGCCGGTGTTGGGGGCGGTCGGTGTGGTCGCGGCGATTTTCCCGGCGCTGTACCTGCCGCGCAAACGCGACAAGCAGGCGTGGCAAGCGGTGGGCATTCCGAAACTTCCGTATCGGGCGCAGCTGCAATTGCACAAACCGGTGTTTGCCGATGGCGGTTTGCAGGACGTACTACGTCATGCGCCCGATCCGGACCAGCGTCTGGCTGCGTTGCTGGCCACCCGGCGCATGCCCGGCAAAGAAGCCGTGCCGATCCTCAAACTGGCGCTGGCCGACCCGAGCGACGATGTGCGGCTGCTGGCGTATTCGATGCTCGACAAGCAGGAAAGCGACATCAACCTGCACATCCAGATCGCGCTGAGTGAACTGCCCGACGCCAACGTCAAAGCGGCGGGTGCGCTGCATGGCCGGCTGGCGCGCTGGTATTGGGAACTGGCGTATCTGGGGCTGGCGCAAGGCAGCGTGCTCGACCACGTGCTCAATCAAGCCAGCGAACATGCCGAGCTCGGCCTGGAAGCCGGCGAGGGCGGTGAGCTGTTTCTGCTGGCCGGGCGCATCGCGCTGGAGCGTGGCGACATCGAGCGCGCTGAAGTGCTGCTCCGTCAGGCCCAGGAGAACGGTATGGGCGCAGCGCAGGTGCTGCCGTTCCACGCCGAACTGGCCTTCGAGGCCGGTCGCTATCACGAAATTCCCGGACTGCTCGCACGCCTCCCCGAAGAAACCCGTCAGCGACCACCGTTCGCTGCATTGGTCAGGAGCTGGACATGAGTCACAAGGAACAGGCACCCGTTGCCGACATTTGCCTGCTGCTCGAAGGCACCTGGCCGTACGTGCGCGGCGGTGTTTCCAGCTGGATTCACCAGATGATTCTTGGACTGCCGGAACTGACCTTCTCGGTGATGTTCATTGGTGGTCAGCGTCAGGCTTATTCGGCGCGCCGCTATGAAGTGCCGGCCAACGTGCTGCACATCGAAGAAGTGTTCCTCGAAGACGCCACGCATCCGACCAAGACGCTGGGCGATCCGCGCGAGGCGGACGAACAGCAGTTGCAGGATTTGTATCGCTTCCTGCATCACCCGGATGCGCCTGACCTCGACATGGGCGAACGCTTGCTCGACTGCATCGCCCAAGGCCGCATGACCCTCGATGACGTGCTGCGCAGCCGCGCCAGTTGGGAAACCCTGAGCGAAGGCTACCGTCAGCATTGCGCCGACCCGTCCTTCGTCAATTATTTCTGGACCCTGCGCTCGATGCAGTCGCCGTTGCTGATGCTCGCCGAAGCCGCGCGGCGTATGCCGCAAGCGCGGGTGCTGCATTCGATTTCCACCGGCTACGCGGGTTTTCTCGGGTGCATTCTCAAGCAGCGCTGGAACTGCACTTATTTGCTCAGCGAGCACGGCATCTACACCAAGGAACGCAAGATCGACCTGGCGCAGGCCAGCTGGATTGCCGAGAGTTCGGGCCAGGCGCTGAACCGCAGTCTCGATGCCGGCTCCGGTTACATCCGCACCTTGTGGGTACGCTTCTTCGAGCGCATCGGCCAACTGACGTACAACAGCGCCGACAACATCATCGCGCTCTACGACGGCAACCGTCAGCGGCAGATCAAGGACGGCGCCATGGCGTCCCGCACCCAGGTGATTCCCAACGGTATCGACCTGCCGGTATGGACCTCCGCGCTGGAATCCCGTGCCCACGGCATTGCGCCGATAGTCGGCCTGATCGGCCGTGTGGTGCCGATCAAGGACGTCAAAACCTTTCTGCGGGCCATGCGCGGCGTGATCAGCGCCATGCCCCACGCCGAAGGCTGGATCGTCGGCCCGGAAGAGGAAGACCCGGAATACGTCAGCGAATGCCGCAGCCTGATGGCCAGCCTGGGCCTGGAGGGCAAGGTGCATTTCCTCGGCTTCCAGCGCATTCAGGACATCCTGCCGAAACTCGGCCTGATGGTGCTGACCTCGATCAGCGAGGCGCAACCGCTGGTGATCCTCGAAGCCTGGGCCGCCGGTACGCCGGTGGTCAGCAGTGACGTCGGCTCGTGCCGCGAACTGATCGAAGGCGGCAGCGCCGAAGACCGTGACCTCGGGCACGCCGGCAAAGTGGTGGCGATTGCCGACCCGCAAGCCACCAGCGCGGCGATCCTCGAACTGCTGCGCAGCCCGCAACGCTGGCAGGCCGCGCAGGCCAGCGGCTTGTTGCGGGTCACTCGTTACTACACCGAAGCCTTGATGCTGCAGCGTTATCGCGACTTGTATCAAGCTGCCATGGAGAACAGTTAAATGGCCGGGATTGGCTTCGAACTGCGAAAAATCCTTTCGCGGGATTCCTACACCGCGACGTTGCACGCCTATGTCTACGCGGGGCTGATCAGCTCCGGGCCGTGGGTGTTGTCGATCATCAGTGTGATGCTGGTGGGGATCATCAGTATCGGCTTGTTGCTGCCGAACGCGTTGGTCGGGCAGTTTCTGGTGACGGTGACGTACCTGATGGCCACCTCGCTGATCCTCACGGGCGGCCTGCAGCTGTTCTTCACCCGCTTCGTGTCCGACCGCTTGTTTGAACACAAGTACGATCAGATCCTGCCCAACCTGTTGGGCGTGTTGTTGCTGGTCACTCTGGGCGCCGGGCTGCTCGGCATCGTCGTACTGGGCCTGTTGTTCGACCAACCGCTGATCTACCGCGTATTGGTGTTGGCCAACTTTGTGGTGCTGTGCAACCTGTGGCTGGTGATCATCTTCCTCTCGGGGATGAAGGCCTATAACCGCATCTTGTTGGTGATGCTGGTGGGGTACGCGCTGATGGTCGCGAGTGCTTACCTGCTGAGCTTTCTGCAGATGCCGGGCTTGTTGCTGGCGCTGTTGATCGGGCACAGCACGCTGCTGTTCCTGTTCCTCTACGACATCCTGCGCGAGTACCGGGCCGAGAAACTCATCGCCTTCGATTTCCTCGCACGACGCAACGTTTTCCTCAGCCTGCTGGCCACCGGTTTCTTCTACAACCTGGGCATCTGGATCGACAAGTTCATGTTCTGGTTCAACCCCGGGACCTCCAACGCAATCGTCGGCCCGCTGCGTGCGTCGATCCTGTACGACTTGCCGATCTTCCTCGCGTACCTGGCGATCATCCCCGGCATGGCGGTGTTTCTGGTGCGCATCGAAACCGATTTTGCCGAGTGGTACGACCGTCTGTTCCGGGCGATCCGCGAAGGCGAAACCTTGCAGCACATCGGTCAGTTGAAAACCGAAATGACCTTGTCGATCCGCCAGGGCTTGCTGGAAATCTGCAAGGTCCAGGGGCTGACGGCGGTGCTGTTGTTCCTGTTCGCCCCGCGTTTGCTCGACTGGTTGGGTATCTCCAGTTACTACCTGCCGCTGTTCTACATCGACCTGATCGGCGTGAGCATTCAAGTGGTGTTCATGGCCTTGCTCAACGTGTTCTTCTATCTGGACAAACGCACCGTGGTGCTGGAACTGTGCGTGCTGTTCGCGGTGTTGAACGCGATGCTGACGCTGTTCAGCATGTACCTCGGCCCGAGTTTCTTCGGATACGGGTTTACGCTGTCGCTGCTGATCTGCGTATTGCTGGGTTTACACCGGCTGACCACGGCGCTGGAAGATCTGGAGTACGACACGTTCATGTTGTCGCGCTGACGGTTTGTCCGGGCACAAAAAAGGCACTGGCGATCATCGCTCAGTGCCTTTTTTTTCATCCGACCAACGTCACCGGTGTGCGGCCGCTGCGCTGCTAGGCTTGCCTACTCTGTCGCTTCCCTTCAGGAGTCACGGCCATGAGTACCGCACTGGAAACCGTTCTGTACACCGCAAAAACCCACACCGTCGGCGGCCGCACCGGCACCGGCAAAACCAGCGACGGCGAACTCTACATCGCCTTCAGTTCACCCGGCTCGGGCAAACCCGGCACCAACCCGGAGCAACTGTTTGCGCTGGGTTATTCGGCGTGTTTCATCGGCGCGATCCAGGTGGCGGCGGGCAAGATGAAAATCAAATTGCCGGAAGACACGTCGGTGGATGCCGAGGTGGATCTGGGTAAAACCAGTGGTGGGGATTTTCAGCTGGCGGTCAGGTTGAACATCAACTTTCCCGGGCTGGAGGACGGGGTGAAGCGTGAACTGGCTGAGGCGGCGCATCAGATCTGCCCGTATTCACGGATGACCCGTGGGCATGTTGAGGTGGATCTGAAAGTGGTCTAGACCCTGACTCACACTGGATTCGCCTTTGTGGGAGTGAGCCTGATCGCGATGGCGGTTGTTCATTCAACATGGATGCCGACTGACATACCGCCATCGCGATGTAGGACCTGAAACTAATTCGAAGCCCCAACCCCAAACTTCAACCCGCCCCAATTCCAATCCTTCGATTGTTTCGTATAACAGCCCGGCTGATTGGCCGGTTCGGCATCACAGGTAATTCGCCCGGTCTTGTTGGTGTCGGTAGTGCGGTCGTTGTAGTACGCACACCCGGACGACAGGGAAAGGGTTAACGCGACAATCAGCATGTTGAATTTCATGGCGGCTTCCTTGCGAATAGAACGCCAGCATAGGCCTGATTGTGTAGAACCGCCCAATACCTGTGCGCATTACAACTCGGTCGATTTCACCGTGTGCTTGAAATGGTGTTCCCAAAGCCTGATGCCCAGCTCGCCGGTTCGATCCAGCGATGACCCCTCCGTCAAATCCGTAATCAACGTTGGCTGCAACCCAGCGTCAAACAACGCAAACCCGGCGGCCAGGCAGCAGGTCTCGGTTTGCAGTCCGCAGACCAATATTCGATCCACTTGCAGGTTTTTCAGGTATTCGATGGTTTCGGGCGTTGGCGCGTAGCCGTGCTTGATGAAGATGCGGTCGGCCGCGATCAGGCTGGCATCATCCGGCGCCGGGTGACAGCCGAGTTGTTTTTGGAATGGGTTTTGGTTTCGTCGTGACGCTCGACGGTAGCGACGCTGGGTAGGGTGCCGATGAGCGTCTGGATGCCGTCGACAAGCCATTGCGGCGGGGCGAAGCTGGGCTGGACGTCGATGATCAGCAGGGCTTGACGCATGGAGGGCTCCGGGTTCGATGTTTGCCGGGGATGGGCGGACCACCAGATACCAAACCCCAGATGCAACAAAACCCGCACTTGGCGGGTTTTGTCTTGCTTCGTATTTGGTGGAGCCGGGGCCGTTTGAACTGGCATGAATTTACCCCTTGAATATTAGGCCTGGTGTCATAAAGTTTTTCCTGGGATACACATAGGGATACAGGCTGCTCGATACTGGACTTATTTTGGCATGCATCACCGCCCACACCGTTTACATCTGATTTAACCAGTGCGCACAGAAGAAATGGCAGGCAGTGACCGGTTGAATCCACAGCCAAAAGCGGTCGCTCGCTATCTGAATTTCCACTATTCCAAGAAAAAAGTCCCTACAGGCCTTCGACTTGAAGCTCCTGCATCCGGCGTTCTGCCGACGCCCCCCCCCAAAAAAAACGCTCAGCCCAACGTTGCTACGCTGAAACCACCTATGAAATTTACAATGCCGAACTAAGACTACTGCCTTCTGCAATTCGATAGTCCCTACTTGTACATCATATCCACGACAACAGCCGCCTCGAAGGGCCCCATGACAGGGGCGGCGCGCCAGATCAGATCAGCATTGAAGTCAATGGATTCGGGTTGCCGGCGATCCAGATCAGCGAGCTTGAACCATTTACTGAAGGGAAGTGCCATGTTGTTGTCGGCACGTGACAACCTTATTCCGACTGAGCTGTTGTTGAGCGGGACCAGCAGTCCACTGATGACGTTTCCGGAGGCCGGGGTGAATTTCGCATCGACTGTAAAAGGCGTATCGCAGTTCTTGTTCAGCCCCAGCGTGAACTTTGCCGTACTGGCGACTTTGCCATTCTCGGCAGCTCCTGCGTACGCTCTCGGAAAATTCACCACGCTTGGCGTGATTGTCAGATCGGGCGAACAGGGAATGAAACGGATATTCGTAAGCCCAGTGACAATGTAATTTAAGTTTGTAGTGTAAAGCCCTCCTTTTCCATCAACTTGAAATACTCTATATTGCGCCAGCGTGCTCGCCTGCCCGTTCTCAGGAACGCTCCCATACTTTTCGATAATGACAGAGAATTTTAAATCGAATACGACGCCGTTACGAGTTGAATCCACTTCAGTATAAATTTTGCTCGCACTTCGATATAAAATATCTTTGTAGCGAATACCAATACGAATGCCCTTACCAATACTTGAAAGCTTGGCAGGGTCTGTCCAGAGATAAATTGGCTCTCGACCCGTTTCGTGGTCATCCAAGCACTTGACTTTGGCTAAAATTTCATCCGATTCCCAGATAATTGTTCCATCTGGAACGTCCGCAGGTACGGCAATGGCGGTCCCTATGGGGCTGGTAATCGTGTAACTATTGTCTACGGTCGTGCACTTCAGTGCGTAGCTCGTGGCAGGTCCAATAGAGACCAGAAACAGCAGAGTCCCGAGAGCATTCTTAAGAGGTAACATGACTAAATCCCCCTGATAAACGATAAGTCTTAGCTTTTATTTGGCGCTCCGACATCAGACAGTTCTGAAATAGGACTCCGCACACAAAAATATCTCTGGAACACTCCCGCCCACTTGCGAATTTTCACTGCTACGCTGAATTAAGTGGCAAGGCAGCTAAATAGCCGTCCTCGGCAACACTGAACTACGAAACACCCGCTGAAAGGTTTAGCTCATTTGTTACATCGATCGGTTGAATCTACAACCAAAGCTGACGAAGTTGTGAAGCCTTGATGTTCTGTTTGACCGCGCAATTACGGACACCTGCACATGGAAGTAGCACCACGATTCATCATCCATGAAACCGACTACTGGATACTCAATCATCACTTGGCCTCCGCGCTTCCTGGCTATCTGATGCTCGGGTCGCGAACTCACGTCGACTCGCTGTCTGAACTATCCGACAGCGCATTGGCCGAACTGGGTGGCCTGCTCGCAACGGTTCAAAAAACTCTTGAATTGCAGTTAAAGCCGAAGTGGCTCTACATCAGTAGATTCGGCCATGACCCCGGGTACCCCATTCACTTTCACTTCATTCCGGTATACCACTGGGTCGAAGATCTGTTCTGGAAGGATGCGAGATATGGGCTCTTGAAGACCTTCGCAACAAACGAAAACGCACAGTCGCTAACCGACGGAGCAGAGCTGACGCTGTTCATCTGGCGCGAATTCGGTGAAAGCCCAGAGCCTCCGGCCATTCAAGGACCTTCAATCAGTCAGGTCATCGATGATTTACGCAGGTCATTCAGATAGGACGGAAAGTCTGTCCGCGATGGGGAATGTAGACCCGCGCTACAGTCGCCAATCAACCACCCTACTTGTCGCGATTGTTCACCATCCAATGTGTGGCGGATTTCAAACAAACGGGGGGCGGTGGGAACGACCAATGTTTCCGGGGCTTGAGCGGGGGAGCTTGTACCCCAGCGTTTTTTGGGAGGGACAGAGACAGTCAGATCGACGCGACATAAGAGTTAACTGAGTAATTTATTTTGTTAACTTATTAGTTAACTATAATGAAAGGCACGACTCGCTTGGCTCTCAGGCGAATTGGCGGATAGCCGGGTTAGCCTGCTCAGATGTTTAGTTGGCCGGGCTACAAGCTCCGATCCATAAGACTTTAGGCCAAGTTAACCAACCGAGTTAACCAGTTAACTAACTTTGGCGGGGTGTCGCTAACGAATTTGCGCGAGACTTCGCACCCGTCTATCCAGCAAACTGCCAGAGCACCCCGGTGCGTTTCCAGGAAGGAAGAGCGTTGTGTGGTGGTGCCGGGAACTGAATTATCTTTGGTCGTTCAATCCGATCTCCTTGACATAGTCTTCAAGTGTTCAGAAGGCACAGCGGCAGTTATAAACTCCACAGCAGAAGCGCTGACAACGCCATCACCGCGATAGCAAATAAATTCGCCAGAACGTATAGCCAACTTGAGCCACCGTATATCGCTTTCATACCATTCTCGCTATTGCGCCCAGCGAGCTTCCAGGCCGCGCCGATAATCAACAACACTACTAGTGCGCTTCCCTGATGTGTATGAACATAGACACTCAGGAGCTCGCCCATATCCCCTTGGGCTTTCCATTGCCACAGGCCATGCACGACAACCGCGCTGTATAGGCTCAGCCATAGCCCCCAGGACGCCGTTGTTACCACAAAATATAGCGACGGTGGCTTGTCCAGCTCGGGTCGCCATTTGCGTATCAGATGGATGGCACCGCAGTGATAACCCCAACGTAGGTAAGCCAGTGCATAGATCAGCAATGCTGTCATAGCAAAGGCCCCCCAGAAGTACAGGCTTTCAGTGTTGTGTAGCTGCAGCAGCAAATCGGCAGGTTTGTTTGCAGGAGCGGGTTTGCTCATTTCCAGCCAAAACACCCATTGGTAAACCGATTGCACCGTAGCCGCGGATATACCTGCGACCAGTAACGGCGCGCTTTTAAGCCCCGGCAGTTTCGCGTATGCCGGCTGGGATTGGTGTGGTTGCCTGACAAAGGCGAACGGGCGGACAAACATGGGACCGAGCATCAGAAAGATGTAGGTAGTTACTTTGGCACCGCGTAGAAGTCGCCAGGCTTGGCGAAGTAAAGGTGGCATCTTTGTGCTATCTCATCCTCAACATTTAAGGCTTTGCGACTCGCGCAGGGTTCAGCGTTTTAATGAGACACCATTAGCCTATTGGCTAATCTCGAGCCTCAGTCGATGCACAAAAGTCACGTCAATACCGACCTGGACGGCATCGATAAGCAATGCGCGGCGATTGATCTCGTATCACGATTTTACAAACTGTCTTCTTTGTAGATAGATGACTGAAGAAACTCTGCTATCAGCGATGTAATCTGCTGTTGGATCACCCCACGCGTGCGAGCGCTGTCGCCATCCCGGCAAATGATGCCATCGCCTGGTACTTCTTCTTCGAGCATTACCTGCGCGCCAGGTTTGCACACCGACAAGAAGCTGAAATGGCTTGCGTCGCTGATTTCGACGTAGTGGCTTGACGCCGGAGGCAGGCGTTTGGCCAGGTTGGCAGACTCCAACTCAGCGGGAAGCTCACGCGACGGTACGCCGGCAGCGATCACCAGCGCTGGTACCGGCAGTGCGGCCAGGCTTTCATCGGTCAGACCCCGGGAAAGGCCCAAGTCCAATGTAATCACAGCAGTGACGCGTTTATCGCGCCAATCGGCGGCCAGCGCGGCCTTTGAATCTGAGGTGCTTGCGGGGTTTATCTGTCCGTAAACGGTGCAACCGGCTAACTGCGGGTGGGCTTTGCAGTCATGGGCGAAGAGGTCTGAATCGAAACGAGCACCGGCGATCTCCAGGGCGGTCAAGCCGCCGAGTGAATGGCCCGCTACTGCAATTCGGCCATTGGCGACCAGCCCAAATTTTTCAGGTTGAGTCGTGACCCTATCAATGGCTCGGCGCAGATCAACGGGCCGCTGCCATAACTGCGCAGCTGCTTGAGGGTTGCGGTCATGGGTCGTGGTACCAGGGTGATTGATTGCGGCGACGATGTAACCCTTTTGGGCCAAAGAACTGGCAAGCCAAATCTGGTTGCTCCAGTTCCCCCTGTATCCATGGGATAGCACCAGCAATGGATGTTCGCCGGCAGCGGGCGGCGCGTCACGAACGGCAGAAGCCCCGACAAACACCGCATCATCGCCAATCATTTGCGTGGCCGCGGTGGTTGCACTCGGGTACCAAACAACCATCTCCAGTGCGCGGTAATTGTGCGAGTCCGCCAGTGTGGAAGAGTGGAAGCCGACAGGGTTCTCGTCAGCGAGTGCGATAGTAGTCAGCCAAGTCAACAACAGGGCGCCCAAAGCTATTTTCAATGTCGTTTCTTCCTTGATTAGACAAGTGCATGGCAACCTGAACCCGCCGTTAGGCGCATCCACCTTCGTAGGGAGTCGAAGCTAATGTGGCTGGATATAAGCATGGACATTAAAGACCACATTCGAACCGCCGCGTATAACTTTCATCGTTAGCTCTGTTCGCGGTCTTTGGTGAGAAGGCTGAACTTCCGCTTTTGGCCGATTGCTGACGGTCATAATGTAGTTTTGGTCGCGCCCAACAGAGGTTAAGTTTGCCGATGAATTGCCCCCCCGTTGAGGCCCTGGTCTGATCGGTCTCACACGCTTCGTTGCTGTAAATCCTCTTATAAGATTAATTTCTGTTTTCGACTCCAAGCCTTACATGGCGATGTCTTCGGCGCTTTTGGTCTTGTCAGGCATCTTGCTCCTGTCTTGCTCTGCGATGGGCTTTTCCACGAACTGACTCGCTCTTTCAGGAACGAGGTTTATGGAGTGCACACCAGGCGCTGACGCTCGTAGTTCAGCGCCTGGTTACGCTCGGGAAGTGAGTAGGAGGCCTTACACTGTTTGCCATCCCACTTGATTGTGAGCGTGGCCTGGTCTTCTTCAACCAGCGCGAGTGCCTTGCCGCTCGGGTCGGAGATCGCCAATTGTTTGCCGGCGGCGTCTTCCACAACTGCCCCGAACGGAATCATCGTGTTCTGTGCATCAAACAACTCGAATTGCACACGACGCCCGGTTTTACCGGTATACCGCGCTACCACCACCGCGCCTCGACGCGGTACCAGTTGTTGAGTTGCGTTGTCGATCTCGATATCGCCACTCAAGTCACGGGTATCCAGGCTGATCCAGTTCACCCGGTAAGGTTGGGCGTTGGGGATGACTGCATAGCCGTTGCGTCCGGTTTCAACGCCACTGTAGCTGCTGATTTTTGCTCCTGGGACTCCCGGAACCTCGGCCAATGCGAAGGTTTCGCTGACGGTTTGTCCCAGGTTCACTCCGCCGGCGTGCGCGACCACGGAGCCGGCCACGTTAAGGCTCTGCGCGTCATAACCACGCCCTTGGCTGTAGCCCAGACTGATGTCCGCCACCGAAGTACGGCTATTGATATTGGCCGACCCAGAGTTGCCGCTAGTGCTGTCGTTGCCACCCTGTACCGAATAGAAGGTATCGCTGGTGTCGGACAGATAGCCATTGATACCGGCCTGGGTATTGTTGCCACCTTTCTGCGTGCTGGTGGTGACGAACGCCCGCGGCGCGCGAGGTCGACTACCCAGCGGGAAAGAGATCGACAAGTTGAACTGGGTGTCGCTGTTTGCCGGCCCCCATGTGCCAAGATCTTTGGTGCGCGTCGCTCCGAGGTTGTAGGTGACATCGCCCCAGTTATTGCTGTAGCCCGCCGTGAAACTCTGAGAGCCGCCACGGTTCCAGTAGCGCTGGTCGCTGGCATTGATGTAGAGGCTGCCGAGCTCCCGATTGCGTCCCATACTCTGGTTGATGGTCAGGTCGGTGCGGGTTTTCGATTTACCGGTGCTCTTTTGTGCCCCTTCACTCAGCTCCTCCACATGGTCGGTCAGGGTTCTGTAGCCTTCGGTCGAGTAGCGATAGGCGGCCAGGGTGAAGTTGGTGTCGGTGCCGGTAAAGGTCTTCGCATACAACGCTCGCACACTGTTACCTTGGGTGGTTTCCCCGCGTGCGCTGCTGGATGAGTGAGTAAGATCGACAGAAAAGGCACCTAGCGAGGTGTTCTTGCCGGCACCCAGTGACAGGGCCTTGTAGTTGTCACTGGCTTGTACGCCGACGATGCCGGTCAGGTCGCTGCCAATGCCATAGGCCAGGGTGCTGCTGATAAATTGCGGTGTCGCCATGCCGTCGCTGTTGCTGTTGTACTGACCGGCAGAGACGCTGTATTTCACTTGGCCCTCACGCACCATGATCGGCAGGCTGGAGAACGCCTGCTGGGTAACCCGACGGCGTCCGTCGGCCTCAATGATAGTGATCTCCAGATCACCGTTGGAGCCGCTGGGGTAAATGTCGCTGATTTCAAACGGTCCTGGCGGTACGGTGGTGGTGTACAGGATGTAGTTGTTCTGACGAATCTCCACGGTGGCGCTGGTTTGCGCCACACCACGGATGATCGGCGCATAGCCGCGCTCGCTATCGGCGCGCATGCCCTCATCGGAAGCCAGTTTCACACCGCGGTAGCGCACGCTGTCGAACAAATCGCTATCGGAGTAAATTTCACCGGCACTGAATTGCCCCTTGAGTGCAGTCACGTCATGTTGCAGATAGCTACGGTTGCTCTCAAATGTGTTCGGCTGGCCGGTGCCAGTGCTCAAATTCGACTCGTTACGCAGGCGCCAGCCGCCCAGGTTGATGCCGTTGCGCAGGCCCAGGTTATTGGCGATGCGCGTATCGTAGTTGTCGGCGTTGCGACTGCTGTTGAACTGATAGTTGATAAAGGCAGCCGGCACGCCCTCGTCCCACAGCGTCGGATCGACATAGCCGCGCATACCGCGTTGCATCGCCACTTGCGGCACGCTGGCAGCCAGTCGCAGGCGGCTTGAGTCATAACGCACGGTGGCCTGATCGATCAGCGACGGCAGGTCGTAGCAACTTTGCGGGTTGTCCGGATCGAGTTTGCCATCGGTTTGCAGCCGGGCGATGTCGACACCCAGTTGTTTGAGCAGGTCAAAGGTCAGGCATGGCTCGACACGACCCGTTTGCAGGTTGCGATTGAAATCGATGTCGCGTCGTCCCACTAAGACTTCGTTGCTATACAGATCGACGCGGTAGTTGCCCGGCAGCACGCTGTTGGCAGACAGCAACAGTTGCAGGTCCACCGACGATGGTGAACCTTGCAGGAACGTGGTGTTGAATGCTTCCATCTGCTGCTGTTCGGCAGCGTCTTCCGGTGTTTGTGTTGCAAGTGCCAAAGAAGGCAGGCCCGTAAAAACTGCCAGTGATAACGCATTTAACTTCAGCGAACTAAAAGTTGTTGTATGGCGTGACGTCCGCGTGCATTTTTTTGCGCAATGATTGGGCCTGTTGCCGAAAAAAAAAGACATGCAAAGAACCTATATCATCCGCGAGTAGCTACGGTGCGGGGCGAGTAAAAACATACCCAAGGCATGCCAGGGAGTTTAAATAGACAGTTATGGCGTAGACGCTGCCTCAGTGCTGTTGGCATTGATTGAATTGCCATTGGCGAGTTTTGCTGCGTATTGGTTTTGAGCGCCATAGTCATTAATGCTGGAGAATGTCAGGCGTGTGCTGCTGTCCGTTGAGAACTTAGTAACGACAAACTCTTTCTCTCCGCCGGGTGCAATCATTGTCGAGTCGGCTGCCAGTTCAACATGCTGTGAACCGTGAAGTTTTATGTCAGCCATGGAAACGTGATACAGGCTTGGGTTTTTGACTTTTAAAACGGTTTTTCCAGAGCGCTGGACGAGTTGCCATTGAAGTTCGGAGGGCGCCAGCAGGGCATCTCCGGGCAGGCCGGCGGGGCGGAAGAATATTTTGATGCGCTGACGCACGGCCAACTGCAAGGTATTTACGGCGACGGCGGTCTGCGGTATTTCCTGAACGTTGAGCCAGACCACGGACTCTTTGTCAGTTGGCATGCCTGCACCCTCATACAGAACTCGCAGCAACTGCTGCTCCTTGGCGAATATCCGGGCCAGGGGAGGTGAGACAGCAAAAGGTGCGGCACCTGTCTTGGCGTCGCCACCGTCGACCCAGGATTGAATCAATACATCTTGATTGCCATTACGTACGGTGACATTGGCTTCCCTGTATTGGCCGTCAAAGACAATACGGGTGGTACTCAGTGAAATACTGCCCATGGCTTGGCACGCCATGAGCAAGCCCAGTAGACCCAGGCAAGCAGATATAGAGCGACGCAACATAGTGATTACCGGTTGTCTCTGTATGAATGGCGAGGCCGGGAAGCCTCGCGCATGGTCGATCTGGCTCTACGACTTATTCGTATTCCAGGATGAACGGCAGCGTTGCATCACCGCGACCGGCGGTGGACTTGCCGGCTCCGGCGGTGGTGACATAAGCGGCGGAGAAGCTCAGCGTAGTGTCGCCACCGGCGGTGCCCGTACCGTGCATGTCGCTCTGGATCCTGGCGGTGGTCTTGGAACTCAAGTCGATTAATTCACCATTGCTGTCGATCAGGGCGATGCCAACGTTGGCCGCAGTGCCGGTGCCTTTGGTCAGCGCCAGGACTTTCTTGCCGGTGACCAGACCCGAACCACCGCCGGCGGCGTCAAAGATCATGGCCACTTTGGTGCCCAGGTTGCAGTTGACGTTCAGGTTGATATCTTTCCCGGTCACACGACCCGACGTCGGGCTTTCGGAAGTCCCCATGTCCTTGATGGACACATTGCCCATGTCCACGGAGATCACACGATCAGCGTTGGAGCCGTCAACAGAGCAGGCGTCGTTGTTGATGACGCCGGTGAAAGAAATCTTGCCGCTACCACCTTTAACAGGAGCAGGCTTGACTGGCTCTTCGGCAAAAGCACCGCCAGAGGCTGCGATAACTGCCATAGCGATAAACGCCAGGGAAAAATTCTTCATGATGATGTCCATTAGTATCGATTAGAAAGGAGTACGTCTAAACGCCAGCACACGATAGTGAACGCGGCTTATTGAGGACATCAGACGATTCTTATAACTACTAATGGGGTCGGCTGTGTAAGTAGAGGGGCGCGGCGGGTGGGATGCTAGTGTGTGAAAGCCATTATCCACTAATGGCTTTGAGATCGGTTTTACAATTTTTTTAGTTGAAGACGCTGCGCTCCAGGCAATAGGCCAGCAAGTCCTGATCGCTGTTGACTTCAAGTTTTCGCATTGCCGAAATTTTTTGTGCGCTGATGGTTTTCGCACTTCTGTTCTGGCTGCGCGCGATATCACTGACACTCTTGCCCGAGATGAACAGACGAAGTATTTCAAACTCCTTGGGCGACAAGGCGGTGAATCGATCATCAATGGCTGTGGAGGATTCGACGACGGAAGTTTTTTCCGGTTCCAGGCTGCGATAGGTGCTTTGCTGGGCAATGGCCTTAAGGGCGAGCTGGATTTCAGTGTGCAACTGACTTTTCTGAATGACCCCGGCTACCCCCAGTTCGAGAAGGCGGGTGAGAATCAGAGGGTTGGAAATCATCGTCAGAATCAGGATCTGCACGTGCGCAAAGTGTTGCTGCAGGTAGTCGATCAACCTGAGCCCGTCACCGTAGGGCGAATCCCCGGGCATATTGTAGTCGGTGATGACAAGATCCACGGGTTGTTGCTCGATGAGTTCGATCAAGCCCTGTGAGCAAACGGCTTCACCAACAATGCAAAAGCGTTCGTCGCGCTCCACGAGTTCTCGTACTCCGAGCAATACAATCGGGTGATCGTCCGCGATGATGACTTTGAGTTTTTCCATAAGGGCTGCCCGTGATGCCGGTGTAGGTGATTGAGTTGTTTCCATACGATTGCATGCAATGGGTCGCGGTTATTGCTCAAGAGCGTCCAGAACATCCGAAAGCCTGCCCAGTATCTGCTGCACCTTCAGTGCAAGGGAAGTGTCGAGGGATGCGTGCTCGAGCGAACTCTCCAGTTCAGCACACTTTTGAGCCAGGTCAATGGCCTGCACCGCACCCAGGGCGCCAGCAATGCTGTGTAGCCGTTCGCCGACGATCAGGCTGTCGCGTTTTTCGAGTGCCGCACTGATTCGTTGTATGTCTTGCTGCATCGTGCTGATGAATAACGGTCGCATTTTCGGGGATAGTTGAACGGTATCGGTGGCCGGTTCCAGGGGGAGGATGCTTTCAGACGCAACGCAAGCCTGCATCGTTTGCAGGGCAGGCTTGCAGAGTTTCACCAAGTGAGCTCGCAGGGTTTGCAGACTCAGGGGTTTGACGATCCAGGCATTCATCCCGACGGCGATGCAACGCATGCCTTCTTCGCGCATGGCGTTGGCAGTTACGCCAATGATCGGCAATAGGGGATCATGCTCTCGAAGTGTACGGGCCAACTCATATCCGTTCATGAGTGGCATGTTGACGTCAGTCAGCACCAGGTCGAAGACATCAGGTCGCCACACGTGCATGGCTTGTTCGCCGTTGGCGGCCACGACGACGGAACAACCCAGCGCCTCGAGCTGTTCCTTGATGATCGCCTGATTGATCGGATTGTCTTCGGCCACCAGAATGTGTAAATGCAGGTTTCCGGATTTCTGCGGTTCAGCGTGTCGAGGCGGTTCGTGTTTTCCGTGCTGTGCCAGAGAGACCGCCAAGGCAATCGCACGCACATCATGCAAATCGACTTCCCATCCTTGCGGGGTGTACTCGGGTGGATTGCGTCCACCTGACCTACAACGAACGCGTGGGCCAGCCCAGGGCTGCTCCGGATCAGCGGGTAGAACGTCTACCAGCACCGTTTGCGGGTGTTTCTGCTCCAGCGGTAACGCTGTCGGTGTGGCATGAACGCCCAGACGACTCAACCAGTCACACAGCGTCTGTGCCAACTCGCGGACGGGGGCCAGGACATACACCGGCAACGGGGTGGGTTCGATGGGCGGGCAATCCGGGAGCTCACCGGCCAGCACTGTCAAACTCATTTGCAGGGTGAAGCTGCTACCCAGCCCCGGTTCACTGACCACTTTTATCTGGCCGCCCATCATCTCGCTCAACCACCCGCAAATCGGCAGCCCTAAACCTGCGCCTCCTTCGCGGGACGCATCCCGGACCTGATAAAACAGTTCGAACAGCTTGGCCTGTTGCGGTTCAGAGAGCCCCATGCCGGAGTCGGTGACCTGCCATTCCAGGTTGACCTGATCGTCATCGCGCTCCAGTACTCGGGCCCGCAGTACAACACGCCCGGTGTCGGTGAACTTGATGGCGTTACTCAACAGATTATTGAGGATCTGGCGGATCCGCATCGGGTCTCCCAGCAGGCGGTTCGGCAATGCAGGATCGATACATGCATAGAGTTGTAAACCCTTTATCTGGGCGAACGCGGCATAGGTGCGTAACGTATCTTCGAGCATGTCCAGGGGGCAGAACTCGATGGATTCAATCGCCATTTGCCCGGATTCGATCTTCGAGACATCCAGTACATCGCTGATCAGTTGGAACAGCGTGGCCGACGAGCGCTGGATGGTCTGCAGGTACTCTTGCTGGCGCGGATCGAGGCGAGTCATGCCGAGTAATTCAAGGGTGCCCAGAACCCCGTACAGCGGCGTGCGAATTTCATGACTCATGGTGGCCAGGAACAGCGTCTTGGCTTCATTGGCGGCGTCGGCAATGCGCCGGGCTTCTTCCAGAGCGGCCGCATCTTCGATATGCCGGGTGACGTCATTGAAGGCGTAAAGTCGTACATCCTGGCCTTGATAGCGGGTCGAAACGAAGCCGACTTGCAGGTGGCGGCCTTCAATTTCCAGGTAGGATTCACCCGCGTCGGTGCGGGTATGGCGCTGCTCAAGCGCCGTCATCAGTTTGGTGGTTCCCTGCCACTGCTGGGCGCGCTGGTTTTCCACCAGAACTTTGTCATCCGAGCGGCGCACCACGCACAGCCCCGTTGGTGCGGTATCGATCACCACCCGGCTGAATGCCTCGCTTTCCGCGATGCTTTCATGGGCACGACGGGCGGGGAGAATGACGTTCTTCTTGTGCCAGCGGCTGGCGGCCCAACCCATGATGATGACGCTCGTCAGCAGTATTGCCAGGGTGGTCAGCGGCCATAGCGCATAGCGGAAAACGCTCTTGAAACTGATCGCATAGATGGCGGTCCACTGGGGGCCGACGCTATTGGTGATCTTGAATACCACGCCATCAGGTTTGAGATTCAGTCCTTCCCTCAGAGGCGGCTGTGACTTGATAGAGCCCGTCAGCACCTCGCCTGACGGAGCGACCAGGGTGAAGTGGTCATAGATCGACCATTCCATGGTGCGCTCGACATCGTTTACCTGGGACATGTCCAGTAGCGTTGCGACCACCACTCGGGAATCGGCACCATTGATGTGCAGTTGTTCAGGTGTGAGCTGGATATTGACGTAAGCCAGCAAGCGGGCTGGCGCCGAACCGCTGGTGGTCTGGCCGTAATGTTCCCAGTAGACCTCGCCATCTGCCAAGGACTGACTGCGTTGTTTCAAATGCCCCTGAACCGTCTTTATCACCTCGGTGAAGGTGTCGTTGAAATTCGTCGCGTTGCCACGCAATTGTCCGGCGGCCGGAACGGCAATATCGAAATTGTCCTGATGATTGAACAGGAAGACCTGCGGCGACTGGTAATGCGAGACGGACCAGAAAGCACTGTAGAAGGTGCTCAGGTGCGCGCCCAGGGTGAAAACTTTTGGGTGCTCGCTGCTGGCGATTTTCTGTTGATTGAATTTGATGCTGAAAGGCATCGAAAACGCAAACTCCTGCCCTATATAAACGCCCTCTTGCGGCTGCATTTTTTGCAGGTGCATCTGGACATTTTCGTCATTGAGCAGTTTGTCCTGATGACTGAGTTGCGACAAAGTCCTCAAAAAGGACTCTTGCTCACGAATGTTCTCCATCAAACGCGAAAAGTGAAAGCGCACGTCATGGTACTGCTCCTTGATCACCCGCTTGTACAACCAATAGCTGGTTCCGACGAACAATAACGCCACCCCGAGCAACACCATCAACCCTTTGTTCAGCCGCAATGAGCTGCGGGTAAGTTTCTCCAGGAGGGCGTTGTCGTGTTTCATCAAGAATATCCGCAGGACAGTAAAGAATCGGCGCCGGATGGATAGTACCTCTGAAGTTTGATGAACGTCGGCCAGACCGGCAAATTAATAAAATGTCGCCGGCCCATCATTGGTCAGCAACTGTTGGAACTGGTCCGATGAGACCGCATGGGAAATCAGGAACCCCTGAACTTGCGTGCAGTCGATTTTGCGCAGTAGTGCAAGCTCCTGCGGCGTTTCCACGCCTTCGGCCACGACTGTCAGACCCAGCTTGCGTCCCAGCGCGACAATGCTGGTCAAGGCCGAGGTCATTCCTTCGTTTTCGTGGCAACCCTGGACGAGCGCCCGATCGATCTTGAGTTCGGTGAAAGGGGTGGAAACCAGGTTCATGTAAGAGCTGTAACCCTTGCCGAAATCGTCTTGCGAAAGGCCGAAACCTTTGATGCGCAAGCGGCAGGCACCCGCGTAGAAGTTGCTGATGTCCTTCGGGAGGGAGCACTCCATGAGTTCGAAACAGATCTTTCCCGGTATGCCCTGGTGATGCAGGACAAACTCCAGCAGACGGTCCGCCAGGTCATGGCTGTTGAGCAGGTGCGTCGGCAAGTTGATCGACACGGGAATGTCATAGCCATGCTGGCGCCATCGCGCCTGGGCATAAATGGCCTGCTTCAATACCAGCCATAGCAAACGCTCCTCCAGTCCGAACGACTTGAGCGTTGTCAGGAACGAACCAGGCAGCATGACGCCTTGTTCCGGGTGCATCCAGCGCACCAAGGCTTCGGCTGCGGCGATGCGTCCGTTGGCCAGAGACTTTTTGGGCTGAAACCAAGCCTGAAACTGTCCGTCGCTCATTGCCCGGATAATTGAATGCCGGTCAAATTCCAATGGGGCAGGAATGACCTTGGTAGTGCTGCGATTCTTGCCGTCGAGTTGTTCTGTCAGGTTGCGCAGTGCGGCTGAGGCGACCGGCTTGGAAATCAGTCCGATCACTTCCACGTCGAGGTTTTTCGCCACGAGACTGGCGGCCATCAACATGCGCCTGGACGCAGCACTCATGATCGCCAGGGCTGGTTTGTGGCGTAGATCGGCCAGGCTCTGAATAAACTGAACGCCATCCATACCCGGCATCAAGAGGTCCGTCAGTACCAGGTCGAAATCGCGCTGCTGCAAGCGTTCCAGTGCCTCTTTACCATCCCCTGCGGCTTCTAGATTGAACTCCCCCAGTTCACTGAACAAATGCTGCAGGTACATGTGTTGGAAAGGATGGTCCTCAACGATCAAAATGTTATAGGGCTTCATGGGCGGTCCCTTCATAAGGCGCCAGGCAATTGAACAGGGCTCGCAACGCAAACGGCTTGACCAGGCAATGGGTCATTCCGGCGGCAAGACACAGTTCCGATTCTCCGCGCATGGCATTGGCTGTTGCTCCAATGATCGGGAGCAAACAGCCTTGGCGGCGCAGTTCTTTGGCTAACTCGTAGCCGTTGACATTGGGCATGTTCACATCGGTCAGGACCACGTCGAAGTCTTCGGTTTTCCAGAGCCGCAGCGCTTCGTTCCCATCGCAAGCCATTGCCACGGTGCAGCCGAGTTCTTCAAGCTGATCCCTGAGAATCAACTGATTGATGATGTTGTCTTCGGCCACCAGGATGTGCAGATCGAGCTGCTTCAGCTCGCGCTTTTGCGCATATTCATCGGTTCTGGCGACCCAAAGTCCCTGTGCCTGGCTGACCGCCTGGTGAATGGCGGTCAAATGGTTGAGGTTGACTTGCCAACGGCCGGCTTCGATTTGCGGTTCACTGCAACTGTTACCGCTGACAATAATCAACGGTCCCGACCAGTCGGGTACGAGCGGTTGCTCGACAGTGCCAGGGTGAAGCTCAAGCAACAGGTGGCCGCTGGCGGCATCGGCCGGGGACGGGCGGCCGATTTGTGCGCGGGCACCCCATCGACGCAACCAGTCGCTGATGGACTCCGCCAGTTCGCGAATCGGGGAGATCACATAAACAGTCTCTGGCAATAGGCTGCCCAGGGTGTTTGGCTCGGTACTGATCGAGGCCTCTTCGAGCGGCAGCGTCAGGGTGAAGCTGCTGCCCAGTCCGAGGTCGCTGACCATGCGAAGATGGCCGTTCATCAATTGAGTCAGACGTTGGCAAATGGGTAATCCCAGTCCGGTGCCGGCGACCACATTGGTATTGCCTTCTGTTTGAAAAAACGGCTCGAAAATGAATCTCTGGTCTTCCTGGGCGATGCCTTTCCCGGTGTCGGACACTTGCCACGTCAGGCTTGAGCGTTCGCCATCGCGGTTCAACAACTTCACGCGTAATACCACCCGTCCGCAGTCCGTGAACTTCACCGCGTTGCTGAGCAAGTTGCCAAGGATCTGCCGGATCCGGGTGACGTCGCCGATCAGTCGCTCGGGGAGCTGCGGATCGAAGCAGGCGTAAAGCTGCAAGCCTTTACCCAAGGCCGCTGCGGCGTAGCCCTGGATGACTTCATGAGCCAGCTCCAGCGGGGAAAACTCGCTTAGTTCCAGTGCCAGTTGTCCGGCTTCGATTTTCGATACATCAAGCACATCGCTAATCAGTTGCAGGAGAGTCGCAGACGAACCTTCTATGGCGTGCAGATAGTCTCTTTGCTGAGTATCGAGCCGGGTCCGTGCCAAGAGCTCCAGAGTGCCGAGCACGCCATAGAGCGGCGTACGAATTTCATGGCTCATGGTGGCCAGAAACAGGGTTTTTGCCTCGTTTGCCGCATCTGCTGACTGCCGGGCGTCCTCCAGTGCCGCTTCCACTTGCTTGTGTGCGCTGATGTCGCTGAAGGCACAAAAAAGCACGTCTTCGCCCTTGTAGCGGGTCGGCGCGCTACTGAGGTACAGGTGCCGCCCTTCGACGGTTTCAAAATAGTCGCAGCGGTTGGGCTGTTCGGTGTCGAAGGCCTGGATAATCCAGCCGGCGCACAACACCTCGCGTTCCAGACCGTTACCCAGCCATTGCTGCGCCAGGGTGTTTTCCAGCACCACTTGCCCGTCGGTGCGGCGCAGTACGCAAAGGGCCACGGGGGCGGTCTGAATCACGTCGCGGCTGAAGGACTCGCTCTCGATCAGTGCCTGAATCCGGTTCATTGCAGGCGTAATGAAGCGGCATTCAACACGCCGCATCAGCAGCAGGATCAGGCTCGCGCTGAACAGGCAGAAGACCAGCGAGCCCAACAGCTGTCGCCACAATCCGGACATCACGGCCAACAGGTCTATCGAATACACCAGTTGCCAGTCCGAAGACTTCAGCTGTTTGCGGATCACCAGGTGGTCGGGTACCAGGCCGTTGCCGACAAAGCCAAAAAAATTGTGGCCCTGGGGTTTAAGCAGTATTTGGCTCAGTTGCGTAGTGCTGCTGTTGGTAAATACCAGCATGCCCTGGGAGTTGAGCATCATGAACTCACCCGCGCTTTGGTCGTTCAGGGTCGTGGAGACTTCCCGGCTGTCCATCTCCAGGCCCAGCCAACCCGAATTTTTGTCATGGCTATCCAGGCGCATGAAAATATACAGATGAGAGCGTTGCTCGGTCCGGTCGGTCAGCCACAGTTCGTCGATGCTTGATGTGTCGTCATCGGTCAGCGTTTCCAACTGGCTCAGCATGGTCGACGAAAAGACCGGCACCACCGGTGTCGAATCATAGAGCCGAGTTACTTGTGCGCTCGGGCCGGTATTCACGTAGAGCAGGTTGACCTGCTTGCTTTTCATGTAGTCACACATGCGCTGGGTCAGCCAGATACTCCACAGGTTGCCGGGGGTGTTGCCCAACTGGATATGGACCTCTTCGGTGGAGGGCAGGTAAACCAGCGGTTTGGCCATCTTGGAATTGCGCACGGCCGACAGACTCAGGCTTTCGAGCAAGGCTTCGCGATTGGTGAAAAACGTGTGAGCTTCGGCAATGGCGCTGCTCATGTCGCCGCGCCGCCGGGAAATATCATTGTTGAAGGTGAACAACAGAAAGTTGTAAACACCGCTCAGGATGCCGATCAGTAAAACAAGGGCAAAAAGACGAAGCAGCCTTCTGGCTGCTTCGGGGCTGGAGAACACCGGGCTGATCTGGAGCAGGTAACTTTTTAATCTCATCCCCGGACTCTAAAGAGAGGCCGGTCGGAGGGGCATCAGACGATTCTTAAACGCCTGGCTGAGGCAAAGATGCACTACTGAAGGTTGGTGCTGTGGCGTGTCTGCAATCCAATGTCATTGATTTCGGTAAAGCTTATTGTTGTGTCAGCACTGATGGCGGCCTTGGGTGTTTCGATGAGCCGGGTTTCTCCGGGTCTCAGAAATACGTAGTCGGACAGTTTCTCCGTGGGGCTGTCCAGGTCGATCCCGATATCAATCAGGGAGAGGTGGAAGGCACTGGTATTACTGACTTCAATGTGTTGCTCGTCCAGGTATGTCCAAGTCAGTTTTTGCACGGATTCGGATGCAGAGCCTTGAAGACCGGGTGGGCGATAAAAGACTTTCAAGCGCTGGCGGATCGCAAACTGCATGCTGTCCGGGTCCTTCGCCTTGAGGGGGATTTCCATGATGTTGAGCCAGACCAGTGACTCGCGATCGTCGGGCACGCCTTCGCCGAGATAGAGGATGCGCAGCAGGTGGCGCTCCTGGCTTTGCAGTCGCACCAGTGGTTGGACGATAGCGAAGGGCAGGGTGTTGGTGTCGCTGTCGTCCTCATGGCTGAGCCAGCTTTGTAGCAAGGCTTCCTGGGAGGCCTGGTTAGTCACGCTGATGCTGGCCCCCTTGTCCTGCCCGAAGTAAATCAGGCGTGTGCCTTCAATCTGCAGTGCAGCTTGCGCCTGTGTGACGAAGCAGAGCAGGAGCAGCATTAACGCTCCGCCCAGGCGAGTTGTCGCGGACGTCCGAGCTGTCGGTAATCGATAGGTTTTGAACATTAATGATGGGTGTGTCCCGGTGAGAGTTTGAGATCGGATACAGATCCCCATGGTAGAGGCTACGTGAGCGGGACTGCTCTCAGGCGTTTCTTAAAAGCACCGCGTGTTCAGGTTCGATGTCGGGCGGCATTAACTCTGACTCGGAGTCTCTTTGGCAAAACAGATCAAAAACCATCAGGCGATTCTTAAAAAAACCGGATTCTGGTCGATACTCAAGGCTTAGCCTTCACTTCGGGAGTGTCAGCATGAACGAGAAGTTTTTCTCTGTCGGCGCAGGGTTGTTTCTCAGCCTGACCGGAACGTGTTTCGCGGCGACGTCGGTTGCCCAGGGTGTCATTGCTTTTCACGGCAGCATTGTCGAGTCGTCGTGCACGTCTTCTGCCCAGGTGGGCGGCCTGGCGCTGGATGAATGTCCGGCGCTGGCGCGAGGCAACACTATCGGTGTGCGCAGTGTTGATCCGGCTCGATCGGTCAGCGCGCTCGATCATTCCAGTGTGGAGGTGAGGCTTGTCGCTGACAGCGGTAAAGAAGGCCGTTATTACAATCAGCGGTACGCGTTAGTGGACGCTTCGGGCGAGCCCGTGAGCTCGGGGGCTTATCTGATTACGCTGACCTCACCGTAGAGAGCGTGGCGCATCCGGGCTGATTTGGTTTCGGGCAAGGTCTTATCACTTCATGCCCCTTCCGGGGCAAATCCGGAAGGGGAGAGGAGCGTTTCGGCGGCGTCTTTGTGTGTGGGCTATTTCAGAATCGTCTGATGCTCAGTTCATCAAATCAAAACGCATAATTGTCGCCGTTGATTCTAGGGACGTCCCGCAATGTTATTCCTCAAGAAAGCGCTTGGCGCCATGGTGTTGCTGGTCGCTTATGGTCCTGCCACGAGTTACGCACTGAAATGCACCACCGACAAGTTTGAGAGTACGATTATAAGCTCCATAGGAACCACCATTGCCGTTCCGGCGGACCTTCCGGATGGAACCATCATCTGGGAGTCGGATGAAATTACAACCAAAGTTGCGTGCAACAATGACCGTAATACACCTTATTCAGAGAAAATCTATCTCTGGACTGACCCTGCCAAGCTTTCAAGTATTGGTAAGGGGATTCGTATTGGTATTCGCTTTAAAGGTGCTCTATATCGAACTGCGGCAACAATTTATTCTGAAGAATACAGTTGCTACCCTTCTATCTGTTGGGGTAGCTCAATGAGAGATTTCAACTTAAAGTTTTCAATTTTTGTCGAAAAATTTGGAAGTGTTCCTGAAAGCGGACAAGCCAGTACACTTTCTCAATATCGAGTAATTCAAGTGGATGGCGAACAAGGGCTTGCTGCTGGAAACTTGAATTATGTTGTCACAGGGCTTTCGAATATTCGTTTCGTCCCTTGCTCGCCCGATCTGACGATCACACCAAGCGTGGTGAATTTTCCACGAGCGTACGCAGGCACTGCCGTGAATGGCACGGTTGCCAGTACGTCAAAATTCACGCTGGGGCTGAATAAGAGCTGCGATACGCCGTTAACAATCGAAGCCAAATTCACCCCGGCCTCCGGAAGTGTCATCGGTGGGCTGCTGGTTCCGGCCAATAACAATTCAGTTGGGATAAGGTTGTCTCGAGTTGACAGCGGTAAGACGCTTCCTTTCAGTAAATGGTTCAAACTCGCTGACCTGGATCACCGGCAGCCTGAACCCATTGATTTCAATGCCGATCTGATCTGGCGCGCCGCCCCGGTCATGGGGCCCTTCGAGGCGGCTGTTGTCGTAGATATGACGTACAAATAGGGAATCTCGAATCGCCCGATCGGCCAGCGGCTGCAGTGTTTCAGAATTGTCTTAGAGTCATTTTCAGTGGTGAACGATAGCCTTGGTCGCTCTTCAGTGAGTCGAAGTTATTGATGAGCGCTCACGGGGCTACCTGTCGGGTTTATCGCATGTCAAACAAAGCACTACGTATATTGATCGCGGATGGTCAGCCTATTCAGCGAATCAAAATAGAAAAAATGCTCAATCAGCTGGGTTATTACCGAATTGCTCCCTTGAGTTCATTTCAAGAGGTTCAATCGGTGACCCGTACTCAAGGTCAACCTTTTGATCTGTTGATTATTAACGCTGTTCTGGTGCTCTCAACGGAATTCAACTTGTTGAGGTACTGCCATGAGAATCCTCGAATTCGTCATGCGCTTATTTATGAGGGGCAATGCACGCAATGCTCGGTAGTGTCGGTATCAGTGAGTCAGGCTATACAAGTTTGCCTGTCCCAAACACCAGATTTCGACTCCCTCAAACGCTGCATGGATGTGGTTGATCCAGCGTTTGACAACGCTTCATTGGAGAGGACTTCCTGGCTATTGACGGCGATTTGATGTTTTCGATATAGGACCGTTGGCGGCAATATTTAACGTAACTTTTATTTGGATCCCTCCTCTCGTAGTAATTAGTAATTAGTAATTAAGAATCGCCTCATGTTCCGGCGGTTTCGGCCTGCCTAATGTGTGAGGATGAAATCGACGACTTGCCTGCTCCCGATCAGCCCAATTCTCACCTCGCCTGCGGGCACTCCGAACGCTCGCGTGTGCCGACAAAAAAACACCGCCCAACTGACTAAGTTATGCCTGATGGGCATGTTTGTGTTCACGATAACTAAAGAGGTGAAAAGCGCTGAGTCAGTCAGCGCTCTTTCCGGCGTACGACGCTTGCAGGATCAGCAACTGGAAAGTCTGCAATCGCAAGCCTTGACACGACCGGACGTGCTTTCCAGCTCGCCTCAAGAACCGGGCGAAACCCTGGAGTTACCGGGGGAAACACCCTGCTTCGTTATTCACTCGGTTGAGTGGCGAGGCGCAGCGGAGTTTCCATGGCTGCCTCATACCCCGTCCATCCTGGGACGTTGTGTGGGAGGGGAAGGGCTGGGCATTTTCAGACGTTGGGTGGCGAAGCAATTCATGGCTCGGGGGTATGTGACGACCCAGGCCGTCATTGCGGCGCAGGATCTGTCCAGTGGTCGCCTGATCGTCGAGATTATTCCCGGTCGCATCGGTGAGGTGCGCGAGCAGCCCGATAGTCTTGGCTGGACACGTCCGGTGTTCCCGGGTGCAAAAGGCGGGTTGTTGAATGTTCGCGATCTTGATCAGGCGCTTGAAAACGTACGTCGCCTGCCGGGGCAGGCCGTCACAGCTTTCGACCTGATACCGGGCTCGGCCCTGGGTGAGAGCGACATCGTCATACGGCATCCACAAATCGCACGCCGCGTGTTTGGTGTGTTGACTGCCGATAACGCCGGCATCGACACCACTGGCCGCAATCAGCTAGGGGCGATTGTCGCGATTGACTCTCCGGCAGGCCTCTACGATCAGCTTTTACTCACCTATAACTCGGATGCCGAGTTCAGCAATCACACGCTCGGGTCCTACTCAAAAAGTGCAGCCTGGAATATTCCGATGGGGTACGCGTCGTTTTCTCTGGGGGCCAGCGAGTGGGGCAGCAAACAGGAGCTGCTCAAGGATGTCGACGGCAACAGTGTGCCGCTCACCGCAAGAACCCGTCGCCTTGATGCGGGGTTCGGCTACGTGGCCTATCGCTCCAGCCACAGCAAGGGCACGTTCAATTCGCGACTGGTGCGCCGAGAGGATCGCTCATGGGTCAGCACAACCGAGTTACTCCAACTGCATCGCGACATCACCAGCTACGAACTCAGCTTCGCTCATCGTGAGCAACTCACAGGCAGTACGGTGAGTGTCGAACTCGGATTGCGTGGCAGCTTGCCGGGCATGAGCAAAGCACCAGGTGCTGTCTATGAAGAGCAGGACTGGAACGGGCGATTTCGGATCTTCACTGCCAGGGCATCGGTCGAGATGGCATTTCTCGCTGGTGGCAAACGCCTTGGTTATCAGAGTGCGGCTTTTTTCCAGTACGCGCCTGTTCCGGCCCCTTCTACCGAATACCTGCAGATCGGTGGCCGCTACACGGTGCGTGGTTTTGACGGCAACACCACTGTCGCCGGCCCTGGTGGCTGGACCTGGCGCAATGAAATCGCCACGCCTGTCTTTTGGGGTAGCCAAGTCTATACGGCTATCGATGCCGGTCAGGTATCGCCCATCGGCAGCCAGCAGCCTGGCGGGCGAACACTGGTCGGTAGCGCGATCGGCTTGCGTGGCAATCAAAACGTCTTCGGCTACGACCTCGCGCTCGGAGTACCACTCAAGGCGCCCGGTTTCATGCGCAGCCGCACGCCATCGCTCGACTTTTCGGTCACCAGCCGCTTCTAGGCCGGCGTCATCGCGCGACGATTTTCCTATCAACCCAACCATGGAGGGCTGTGACACACACCAACCTACTTGCGTGAAACAGCGTCCGTGCCAACCCCGCCGGTCGCTTCTGCTAATCCAGACTTTGAGGTCAATATGACAATAAATATTCAACACACAATTCAACGTAGCCGAGCACCTTCAAGGCTTACCGCGCTGACCCTGGCGCTCATGGCGACATTGCCAATGCTGCAACAGGCCGCGTATGCGCAACCGGGGCTGGTGGTTGATCCGAACGCGGCACAACAACCCACGTTGTCTATCGTCAATGGCACTCCGGTCGTAAACATCGTTGCACCGAACGGCTCAGGCATTTCGCACAACACGTTCACCGATTTCAACGTGGGGCAGGCCGGGCTGATTCTTAACAACAGCAGTGCAGGGACACAGACAACGCTCGGGGGGGCGATCACTGGTAACCATCTTCTGAACGGGAATTCTGCGGGTGTCATTCTGAACGAAGTCACGGGCAGGGCAGCCTCCAGTCTCAATGGAAAGATTGAGGTCGCGGGACCGAGTGCGCGGGTGATAGTCGCCAACCCCAACGGCATTACGGCCAATGGTGCGGGCTTCATTAATGCGAACCGTGTGTCACTGGTCGCCGGTAAGGTTGTGTTTGACGAGAGCGGTAATTTGTCTCGTTTGCGGACGGAGAACGGCCAGATTCGCATTGAGGGCGCTGGTCTCGATGCATCCGGTGCTAATGAGGTCGACCTGGTAGCACGTACCTTGCAGGTCAACGCTCAGTTGCAGGCCAAAAAACTCAACGCCGCGGCTTTGAAAGGCGAGGTGGATGCTGGCGACCCTACGAGTGTCACCGAGACCGGGATTGCCGATAGCCCGTCCGAGATCGCCATTGATGTGGCTCAACTGGGCAGCATGCACGCCGACTCGATCCGTCTGGTCGGTAAATCCGCCGGTGTGGGTGTGAATGTGGACGGAAAGGTCAAGGCCCTCACCGGTAGCTTGTCTGTCTCGTCAGACGGCAAAGTCATGATTGCCTCCACGGGGGAACTGGAGGCGAAACAAGCGCTTTCCGTCGCCGGTGGCATGCATAACAAGGGGATGGTCAAGGGCGCGAATGTGTCCGTTGCCGGTAGCTCTGTTCAAAGTGAAAAGGCGTCACTGCTGGCAAGCGGTTCGCTCTCTGTAGCGGGTGAGTTCAACAATAGCGGTGAGGTTCGCAGTGGCGGCTCGATGAGTTACGCCGGCAACCTGGAGAACCATGGCACTGTTCGCAGTGGCGGTTCGATGAGCATCGCCGCTGGCCAAGTAGTCAATGACAAGGTGATACACAGCGATAACACCATGAGTCTCACGGGCGGTAGTCTGCGCAATGATCAGGCGGGTTCGATCACCAGTGCGGGTCGGTTCACCAGCGTTGTCGGGAGTCGGATGAATCAAGGTGTCATGGGTGGTGGTTTCCAGCAGCCGCCAACCAAACCGAGTGCACCGGTGTCCGTTACGCCGAACGTCACTCCAGAGGCGGTAGCCGGCAGTGCCTCCTCCGGTGCGGTGCCAGCCCCGCAGCAGAACATCGCAAACGATAAGCCGAGTGGCAGCACGATTGCGCAGAATCAAGTGCCCAGTATAAGTCCGCCGATGACCTATCCCTCTTTCGGGTTCGCTCCCGTTCAGTGGCAAGCACCGGTCGTGACTTACCCGGTATTTAACTGGTCCGGATATCAGCCGGTGGTCTATCAGTCAACGGCCGCCTGGAAGCAACCAAGCTACCAGTTCGCACAACAGCGCTACTGGTAATCTGATTGGGTCGAACGGGTTGGTAACTTTCGACCCGCTCGGCTCGACTCCAGCTCTTGAAGGTGCTTTCAGGCGAGAGCAAAAATCACTGCAGTAATCGTAAGGTTTCAAAAAGCGCACGGTCTTCTTTTTTTGCCGATCGGGCATGGCGCCGAATGACTTGCAACAGGCAATCGGTGAAGCAGAGTGCAGGATTGCTCAGCGCACCATTGCGGCGTGTCACGATACTCAGCTGTCGGGGTTCAAATTGTTCGTTCAAGTCCAGTGATAAAACGCGACCGAGGAAGGGAGGGGCAATACTGACAATGGACGGCCCCCAGGTGCACATGTCGGCCCGCTCAACCATCATCTGCAAAATGGCTAATGAGTGAGCGCGAACGATTCGGTTCTCATCGATTTGCGCGCCGTGTTTCCAGAACAACTCCTGCATTAACCCATCGTGTCCATCCGGTGCATAGTTCAAGGTCCAATTCTGCTCCAGCAGTTCATGGATCGAGCGGGCATTCTGTCGTGCATGGCCCTCGCAGACCAGCACCGATGTCTGGTACTCCAGCAACGTTTCACAGGCAAATTCCTGGGTTGATTGCGCCGGGTGCAACTGACCGATGGCAAAATCCATGCTGCCGTCGCGCAGCAGTGGTTGGGCCACGGCCATCAGGCTTTCGTATAGCTCCAGTCTGATATGCGGCATTCGCTCACGAAAAGCCAGCACCACTTCCGGCAGAAAGGTCAGGGCGATCCACGGCGTGATCCCGATACAGAGTCGTCCCTGGGCCTTGCCGCGCATGTGATCGAGTTCGGTCTGCGCATGCTCCAGTTGCTTGATCACGAGTCGGGCATGAGTCAGCAGTACTTTGCCGTATTCGGTGAAATTCAGGCCGCTGGGGGTGCGCGTGAACAGCGGCAGTTGCTGACTGGTTTCCAACTCTCGCAGCGCTTTGGTCACGGCCGCCTGGGAAATCTCCAGCGAACGGGCGGCGGCGCGGATGCTGCCCGTCTCTGCGCTGGCAATCAATGCTTGTAGTTGATGCAGTTTCATCCGCTCACCAGTCAGACAACCAAAAGTTGTCATCATAACCAAACTGGGCCTCCCCAGCTCATAGTCCACTCCCTAAGATGGATTCCAGCAGCGCTTCTTCAGGCGCGCAGCCTCTATCGAAGGAAAACAATAATGAATGCCAACCAGGTGCTGCCAGGCATTGCGGCGATACAAGATGAAATGATCGCGTTGCGCCATAGTATTCACGCGCACCCCGAGTTGGGCTTTGAGGAATTTGCTACCAGTGAACGGGTTGCCCAGTGTTTGCTGAGTTGGGGCTTTGAAGTCAACACGGGCGTGGGCAAGACAGGGGTGGTCGGCACCTTGAAAAATGGCGAGGGTCGATCCATCGGCTTGCGCGCCGACATGGATGCATTGCCGATTCAGGAAGCCACCGGTTTGCCCTATGCCAGCCGAATTGACGGTGTCATGCATGCCTGCGGCCACGATGGTCATACCGCAACCCTGTTGGCAGCCGCTAAATATTTGGCGCAAACCCGGGCATTCAACGGCACGGTGCAACTGATCTTCCAACCCGCGGAGGAAGGGCTGGGCGGTGCTCGAAAAATGCTTGAGGACGGTTTGCTCGAACGTTTCCCCTGTGACGCGATATTTGCGATGCATAACGTACCGGGATACCCCGTCGGACATCTGGGTTTCTACACTGGGCCATTCATGGCGTCTGCCGACACCGTGAACATCAAAATCATTGGCACCGGTGGGCATGGCGCAGTGCCGCACAAAGCCGTCGACCCAGTGGTGGTGTGCGCCTCGATTGTGATCGCCCTGCAAAGCATCGTGTCGCGCAACGTCAATCCGCAAGACACGGCGATTATCACAGTGGGCTCCATTCATGCGGGCACTGTTTCGAATGTGATCCCGGCCAGTGCCGACATGAGTTTGAGCGTGCGCGCACTGACCCCTGAGGTTCGCCAGTTGCTCGAAGCAAGAATCATCGAGGTGGTCCAGGGGCAGGCGAGCAGCTTTGGGGCCCAGGCGTACATCGAATACCAACATTGTCACCCCGTGTTGATCAACGACACCGAGTCCACTGCGTTTGCCCGAGAGGTCGCGCGGGACTGGTTAGGCGACGACCATCTGATCGACGGTTTGCGCCCCTTCACAGCGAGTGAAGATTTTGCCTTCATTCTGGAAAAATGCCCCGGCAGCTATCTGGTGATCGGCAATGGCGAGGGGGACAGCGGGTGCCTGCTGCACAACCCCGGCTACGACTTCAATGATGTTTGCCTGCCAATTGGCGCGAGCTATTGGGTCAAGCTGGTCGAACGTTTTTTGTGTTGAGACGCCGTCTTGGCGAACGTCAGTTTGTAAAAAAAATAGTCTGCGACCTGAAGAGGAATAAAAAATGAACAAGATGATTGCAGCGGTTTCCTTGGTGTTCCTGACTGCGTCGGGTCTGGCGGACGCGGCCGACTGGTCTGGCAAAGTGTTGAAACTGGGTGTGGACCCGACGTACCCACCACTGGAGTACAAGAATCAGGATGGCACGCTGACCGGTTTTGGGGTCGACATTGCCGAAGCGCTTTGCACCGAACTGAAAGCCCGCTGCGTCTGGGTGGAAAGCAGTTGGGACGGGATGATCCCGGCACTGCTGGCGCGCAAGTTTGATGCGGTGGCGTCTTCGATGACCATCACGCCCAAGCGCCTGGAGCAGATTGCGTTTACCGACAAGGTGTCCAATGCGCCTGCGCGCTTGGTGGTCAAGCGTGGATCGGGTTTGCTGCCGACCTTCGAGTCGCTCAAGGGCAAACGTATTGGTGTGGAGCAGGGCTCTACCCAGGAAGCCTATGCCAAACGCGTGTGGGGTTCGAAAGGGGTGGAGGTGCTGTCCTATCAGAACCAGGATCAAGTGTATGCCGATCTGGTCGTCGGGCGACTTGATGCCTCGCTGCAGGGTTCCATCCAGGCCAGTTACGGGTTTTTGAAGACGGCGCCGGGCAAGGACTATGAGTTCGCCGGCGACACCCTGGATGACCCGGACTTCTTCGGTGTTGGCGACGGTCTCGGTCTACGTAAGGAAGATGTTGCGTTGCGCGAAGATTTGAACAAAGCCCTGGTCACCATTCTCGCCAACGGCACTTACGCGCGGATCAACAACAAGTACTTCGATTTTGACGTCTACGGCACCAAGTAACCCACGGTCGATATTTCGAGCAGGGCGCCCGTCCGAGTGCTCTGTTACAGGATCCCCCTTCACCTCACCCTAATAAGAACAAGGAGAGTGAAATGCTTCTGGAAGGCTTCGGCCCGCAGATTTTGCTGGGCACTCTGGCGACCATCAAACTGGCGCTCTGGTCATTGCTGATCGCCGTCGTGGCCGGACTGATGGGCGCTAGTTCCAAGTTATCGTCCAATCGTTTGTTGCGCACGCTGGCCACGGCTTACACGACCGTTATCCGTAGCATGCCGGACTTGGTGATCATGTTGCTGATGTTTTTCAGCCTGCAGATGCTGCTCAACCGGATGACCGATTGGTTGGGCATCGCTCAGATTGATATCGACCCGTTTCTGGCCGGTGTCGTGACACTGGCATTTATTTACGGGGCCTACTTTACCGAGACTTTTCGCGGCGCCTTCCAGGCAGTCCCGGCGGGGCAGATCGAAGCGGCGATGGCCTACGGCATGACCCGTGGACAGACCTTTCGCAAAATCCTCTTCCTGCAAATGTTGCGCCATGCGCTCCCCGGCATTGGCAACAACTGGCAGGTGTTGATCAAATCGACTGCGCTGGTGTCGATCATCGGCCTGACAGATGTGGTCAAGGCTACCCAGGATGCGGGCAAGGGCTCGATGCAATTCTTTTACTTCACGCTGGTCGGCGGCCTGATCTACCTCGCCATTACCACGGTTTCCAATGGTGTGTTGATGTGGCTGGAGCACCGCTACTCGGTCGGTGTCAGGAGGGTTGCGTTATGAACGGCATTCTTCAGGACTACTGGCAGGCTTACCTGTGGAGTGACGGGCCACACTTTTCCGGGTTAGCGGTGACCTTGTGGCTGCTCATACTTTCGGTGGTGATAGGTTTTGTGCTCGCGGTGCCATTGTCGATTGCCCGCGTCAGTCGCAACCCGCTTATCCGCCTGCCGGTGTGGTGCTACACCTACGTGTTTCGTGGCACACCGTTGTACATCCAGTTGCTGTTCTTCTACACCGGGGTGTACAGCTTGCATGTGGTTCGGTCCCAGGATTTTCTCAACGCGTTTTTCCGTGATGGCTTCAATTGCACGGTGCTGGCGTTCGGGCTCAATACCTGCGCCTACATGACCGAGATTTTTGCCGGCTCCATCAGAGCGACAGCTCACGGCGAAATCGAGGCCGCCAGCGCATACGGGATGAGCCGATTCACGCTCTATCGCCGGATCATTCTGCCGTCGGCGTTGCGTCGAGCGCTGCCGCTTTTCAGCAATGAAGTGATCTTGATGCTGCACTCCACCTCGGTGGCCTTCACCGCCACGGTGCCTGATTTGCTGAAGATTGCCCGGGATGTCAATTCGGCGACCTATGCATCTTTCACAGCGTTTGGCATCGCCGCGGTGTTGTATGCCGCTTGCGCATTTTTCCTGATCTGGCTGTTCCGTCGCGGCGAACTGCATTGGCTGGCCTACCTCAAATTGCGTACACACTGACCTCTATTGGATTTGCTCGAATGTATAAATTGATTGTTGAAGATGTACATAAAAGCTACGGCAGCCATGAAGTCCTGAAGGGTGTCTCACTTAAGGCCAAGGCCGGCGATGTGATCAGCATCATCGGCTCCTCGGGGTCAGGTAAAAGCACGTTTTTGCGCTGCATTAACCAGCTGGAAAAACCCTCGTCCGGGCGCATCATCGTTAATGCCGAAGAGCTACGCACCTGCAGGAATGCAGGGGGCGAGCTTTGTGTGGTCGACCCCGGGCAATTGCGGGTCATGCGCAGTAAATTGTCGATGGTGTTTCAGCACTTCAATCTGTGGAGCCATATGACGGTGCTGGAAAACCTTATCGAGTGCCCGATGAGCGTGCTGGGTATCGGCAGGAAGGAGGCCCTGGAGCGGGCGCGTCATTATCTGGCCAAAGTGGGCTTGTCACAAAAGGTCGAGGTGCAGTACCCGGTCCATTTATCCGGCGGCCAGCAGCAGCGGGTAGCCATCGCGCGGGCGTTGGCCATGGAACCGGAAGTGATGCTGTTCGATGAGCCCACGTCGGCCCTCGACCCCGAGCTGGTTGGCGAGGTGCTCAAAGTCATGCAGCAGCTTGCAGAAGAGGGTCGAACAATGGTGGTGGTCACTCATGAAATGGCGTTTGCTCGACAGGTGTCAAATCACATCATCTTTTTGCATCAAGGTCGGGTAGAGGAGCAGGGCGCACCAGACAGTGTTCTGGTGCATCCTCGAAGCGAAAGATTGCAGCAGTTCCTGGCGGGGAGTCTCAAGTAGCTACGCTAGCAGCATCAACGCGCATATCAGGAAGTAGGAACTATCTCGCGAGTCAGCGTCTCCTTGATACAGACGTATTTATCCGTATAGCCAGAAACCGGCTAGCTTCAGCGTATTTTGGTGAGTCGCCCGTCGCCACTGGAATGGTCGCTCAAGTCAGACGCAAGCAACATTCACACAAAAGGACGCACGGGCAATGTTTATAGGGGCAGGAGATACCATCAGAAACAAGAAAGCCCGCACATGGCGGGCTTCTTGGGTGTTTCGTAGACTGTCTGAGACAGGTCTAAATTGCTATTTGGTGGAGCCGGGGGGATTTGAACCCCCGTCCGCCAGTACTCCGCTGTCGGTACTACATGCGTAGCCGTTTCTATTAAGTTAACCCTCAGCGACCCGAAGGGCAGGGTGCTTTGGGCGAGTTGTGTAAGTTTTAGCCGCTTCGTCCACAACGTACTGCACGGCGATTCTGTTCTATATGACAATCACTTTGGGTTTACAGACATCCCCTGGTGATTGCTGGACCCGAAGGTACCAGAAGCTCAGGATCTAAAGCTGCTTACGCAGCGAGAGAGAATTCCTGGCCGTAGGTTTCGTCATTGGCAACTATAAGTAGTTGCAACAGTGGATTTACGAGTTCTGTTACCAACTCGGCATGCACCTAAAGTTTCGCAACCGGCGTCGAATCCTAAACGGCCCCGAGCCTGATGCTCGGTGAATCAAAGTGAGCAACAGGCCTGCGCAGTGTACGCCAACACGTCTCAGAAGGCCACCCGCAAGGTTGGCCTCGATTGATCATGGACTCATTCGTTGATCAATTTGCCATCGCCAATGCCTGGCTGGCCTCGGTGGCGCATTTTTTGTCATCTTTGGCGGCCTGTGAAGCTTTTGCGCTGGCCAGCAGTCTTTTGATTTCCGGCGCATTGGTGGCGGTCGCTGGCAGCGAATTCACCTTGGCCTCGAGCTCCTGCAGCTTGCTCGTACACAGGTTGTTGTCCGCCGCAAAGACAGGAGAGGCCAACATTGCAGCGCAAATGAACAGACCAGCGAGTGCGGTACGTTTCATGGGTATCTCCTCGAACTGATAGTCAGCCACGATTGATGGGCTTATCTAAAAGACTACGGCGCGGCACAGGAATTCGGTTTGCGCAAAAAAAGTAATGAAAAAACGGACTGATGGAAGCAATGGCAATAAAAAGGAATGACCAACCCCCAAATGCACCAAAACCCGCAACTGGCGGGTTTTGGTTTGCTTCGTATTGAATGGAACCGGCCAGGTTACTTCCCGCCTTTGTTCGCATCCTTGATCATCTTGATGGTGTCATTGGTCTCGGCGACGCAAGCGTCAGTACCCTCTTTGGTACCTTTTGCGTGCTCGGCTTTGGCTAGCTTGACGGAGTCCTCTACCTGGTCTGCCATTTCCTGAGGAACCTGTGTCTGGGCATTTTCGATGGTTTTCAGGTTTTCCGCGCATTCATCTTTTACGGCGGCAAACGAGGGGGAAGCCAGCAGTGAGGCAGTAACGAACAGACCAAACAGTACAGAACGTTTCATGTGTATCTCCTTGAACTGATGTCAGTCATTCTGACCATCAGGACGGGCTGCCGAGTGTTGGGAAGGTCCCACGTTTGCGGGACTTGATCAGTGGACTGCGGCGGCACGTCAGGGTTCTAAATTTTTTGCGGTACTGCTGTCGGTTCTGGCAAGAAACACTAGAAAAGACGCCTGAATGCGCCTTCCTTGAGGTCCTGCTCAGCTCGCCCTAGCCTGGGTAACGCGGTCCACCAGATAGACTAGCCCGTGGTAATCAATGCCGCCATGTTGCGACAGTCCGATCTCACAGGTGCGGCTGGTGGAAATCCCCTCGCTGCACTGCTGCACTGCGTCCTTGAGCGTTCTTAACGAATGAGCGTTCAGTTCCGGTGTGGTGAAACCCTTGTCGCCGGCAAACCCGCAGCAGTGAATCCCTTCAGGAATGACCACGGTTTTGCTGCACTTGCGCGCCAGATCAATCAACGCCTGGCTCTCGCCAAGGTGCTGGGTACTGCAGGTGACGTGTACTGCAATCGGCGCTTCCTGCGGTGTGAAATCCAGGCGATCCATCAAATGCGTACGGATGAAACGCACCGGGTCGTACAGGTCCAGTCGAACGTCGCCCAGATCCTGAACCAGCCGTAATGTGCAGGGACTGGTGTCGCAGTAAATCGGGTCGAGCCCGCCGCGACTGGCGTGCAGCAACGCGCCGATCAGTTCCTGGCGTTTGTGTTCGGCCTGTTCGGCGTAGCCTTTTGAGGCGAATGGCTGGCCGCAGCAGAGGTTGTCCAGATTGTCCGGGAAGACCACTTGATAACCGGCCTTTTCCAACAAGCCACGGGTTTTGTCGTACAGCGACATCTGCTCTTTATCACCCGCCGCCGGGCCCATCACCCGCGACACACACGCCGCGAGGTACACCACCCGAGGGCGTTCGTCCGACACAGTCGGGCTGAAGCGAATGGCTTTTTCCGGTTGCGGCATGGCGCTGGTCCATTGCGGGACTTGCCCTTTGGACAACTTGGTCAACGTCGCGGACAGCTTCGCCAGGCGTGGCGCTCCCAGCAGCATCCGTGCGCCATTGGCGACGTGCAGGGTGAAACGTGCACCTTGCAGCGCCGTGGCGAAATTGCCTTCGAGCCAGTTGGCAGTTTTCGTACGGGTTGCATGGCGGCTGCGGAGCTTTTTCACCAGTTCGCCGGTATTGATGCCGACAGGGCAGCGTTGCGCGCAAAGGCCGGTGGCGGCGCAGGTGTCGATGCCTTGATATTCGTAAGCGGCTTCGAGTTCGGTGGTATCGACGCCTGCGCGTTTTTTCGCCTGAATATCCCGCCAGATCACAATGCGCTGGCGCGGGCTCAGGGTCAGGCCTTTCGAGGGACACACCGGTTCGCAGAAACCGCACTCGATGCACTTGTCCACAATCTCGTCAGCGGCCGGCAATGGTTTCAAATGCTTGAGATGGATCTGCGGATCTTCGCTGAGCACCACGTCAGGGTTGAGAATGCCGCTGGGGTCGAGCAGGCGTTTGAGCTGCCACATCAACTGGTAGGCATCGCTGCCCCATTCCAGCTCGACGAAGGGCGCCATGTTGCGCCCGGTGCCGTGTTCGGCCTTCAGCGAGCCGCCGAATTCCACCGCCACCAACTGCGCCACGTCGTCCATGAACGCTTGATAGCGTGCGACTTCTTCCGGGTTGTTGAAGCCTTGGGTGAAGACGAAGTGCAGATTGCCTTCCAGCGCGTGTCCGAAAAGGATCGCTTCGTCGTAGTGATGTTTGTCGAACAACTCGATCAGGCGGTTTACGCCGATGGCCAGTTGTTCCACCGGGAAGGTCACGTCTTCGATGATCACCGTGGTGCCGGTTTTACGCACGGCGCCGACGGCGGGGAAGGTGTCCTTGCGGATCGCCCAGAGACGGGCGTTTTCCACCGGGTCTTCGGTGAAGTCGATCTGTTTTTCCACCGGGAACGAGGCCAACGAGGCCATGATCTGCGCCAGTTGTTCTTGCAGCAAAGTGGACGATGCGGCGCGGGATTCGATCAGCAGCGCGCAGGCATTGTTCGACAGCTGTTGTACGAAAGCGGGCATGCCGGGTTTGTCCTGCACCGAACGCAGGCTGCGCCGGTCCAGCAGTTCCACGGCCGATACCGGTTGGCTTTTCAGCACGGTCACGGCGTTGCAGCAGGTTTCCACGTCCGGAAACACGATCAGCGCCGAGGCTTTGTTCGGGTGATCAATCACCGTGTCGTAGGTCACCGCGCTGATAAAGCCGAGGGTGCCTTCGGAGCCCACCAGCAAGTGGCTCAAGATATCCACAGGCTCGTCGAAATCCACCAGCGCATTGAGTGACAGGCCGGTGGTATTTTTCAGACGGTATTTGTGGCGAATTCGCGCAGCCAGTTCGGCATTGGTGCGCGTTTCGCGGCCCAGCGTGGCCAGACGTTCAAGCAGCGGGGCGTGGCTTTGTCGAAACGCTGCCACGCTGGCCGCGTCTTCGGTATCGAGGCGGCTGCCATCGGCCAGCACCAGCCGAATGCCGGCCAGCGTGTGGTAGGTGTTTTGCGCCGTGCCGCAACACATGCCGCTGGCGTTGTTGGCGACGATCCCGCCGATTTTGCAGGCGTTGATTGACGCCGGGTCCGGGCCGATCTTGCGTCCGAACGGTGCCAGCCAAGCGTTGGCCTGTGCGCCGATCACGCCCGGTTGCAGGCGGATTTGCGTACCTTGGCCGCGGATCTCGCGACCGTTCCAGTTATCCCCCAACACGATCAGCACCGAATCGCTGATGGCCTGGCCAGACAGGCTGGTGCCGGCGGCGCGGAAGGTCACCGGGACCTGATCCCGTTGCGCCAGTTTGAGCAGCGCCACCACTTCATCTTCCGACTCGACGCGAATCACCAGTTGCGGAATCAGCCGATAGAAACTGGCGTCGGTGCCGAAGGCCAATGTCGACAGCGGGTCGTCGAAACGTCGCTCTGGGGGGATCAGTTGCTGTGCATCTCTCAGGAAAGCCGCCGGTAGACTCATTGGTCCTCCAGGATCAACACCACCAGGTCTTTCGGACCGTGCGCGCCGTAGGCCAGGATCTGTTCAATGTCGGCGGTTTTCGACGGACCGGACACCAGCAAGGCGTTGGTCGGCATGCCTTGGGCCCAGTTGAATTCCTGCTGGACCTGATAGAAGTTGTCGCGGATTTCACTGGCCTTGAGCAGGGCGAAATGCACCGGTGGCACCAGGCTCATCAGGCGCGGCTCTTCGCGCGTCGGCCAGAGAATCAGGCTGCCGGTGGCGGCGATTGCGCCAAGGGTGCCGGTGAGGCTGGCCGGAGTCTCATTAAACAACTCGGCTTTCCATTCTTCAATCGGGCGCTCGTAGGCCTTGAGTGTCGGCAGCCCCGGATTTTTCGCCCAGTGCTGAGTGATGTGTTGACCGTGAGGCGTAGTCGGCGCGATCAACAGGCTGGGCAACTGACGATCCTGTAACAACTGCGCCAGTAATGAAGGCCAACCTTCACCCGATGTCAGGTGGATTTCGGTGTGCACTGCTTCCATCAATTTGCGCAGCTGCGGGATGCGTTGTTCGGCGGTGTAGGTGTAAGGCGCTGTCACCAGTTCGACGTCGAACTCGTCAGGCACAGGCGTAGTGCCGGTCAGACTTTTCCGTAACTTGGCGAGGATGTTTTGCTTGGCGCTCATCAACGGTCTCCCTGTTTGGCCAAATGCTCGCGGGCCATGTCGTGCAGTGAGCGGGCGGCGGGTTTGGGTGCGCTGTGGTTCTGCGTCCACGGGCCGATGTTGTTCGGCGTGAGCGCGCGCAGGCGAGTGGCGAAGAAACCGAACAGCCGATACAACGTCGGCGAACTGTTGAGCCTGGCCCAGGCGTTCCAGATGAACCGTTCCTTGCGCGAATACTTGCTGCCTTGGCCGCGCATGACTTGATTCGGGCTGTCCGGGGCTTTGACGTTCTCTTCCCGTAGGCGACGCAGCAATGCAGGGATGGGAATTTTTACCGGGCAGACTTCGCCGCACGCACCGCAAAGCGATGAAGCGCTGGGGTGGTCCGGGACTTTCGCCAGGCCGACCATGTGCGGCGTGATGATTTTTCCGATAGGCCCAGGGTAAACCTCCCCATAGGCGTGGCCGCCGATTCTTGTGTAGACGGGGCAATGATTCATACAGGCGCCGCAGCGGATGCAGTTCAGGGTCTGGCGCAGTTCGCTGTCGGCAAACGCCTGGCTGCGACCGTTGTCGAGCAAGACCAGGTGCACTTCCTGAGGACCGTCGAGCTCATGCTCCTTGCGCGGCCCGGAGATCATGTTGACGTAAGTGGTGATCGGAATGCCCAGCGCCGAGCGGGTCAGCAGTGACAGCAGCGGCACCACGTCGCGCAGGTTTTCCACGACTTTTTCGATGCCGGTCACGGCGATATGCACCGGTGGCACCGACGTGGTCATGCGCCCGTTGCCTTCGTTTTCCACCAGCAGCAGGGTGCCGGTTTCGGCCACGGCGAAGTTGACACCGGAGACGCCGATGTCCGCTTCGAAGAATTTCTGCCGCAAGACTCTGCGACCGATCTGAATGAGTTGGTCAACGTCCTTGGTGTATTCCACGCCAAGTTTGTCGTGGAACAAGGACGCGACCTGACCGGCATTCTTGTGGATCGCCGGCATAATAATGTGTGAAGGCTTCTCATGGTCGAGCTGGACGATGTACTCGCCCATGTCCGATTCCAGGCATTCAATGCCCTGATCAGCGAGGAAATGATTCATCTCCATCTCTTCGCTGACCATCGATTTGCCCTTGATCACTTGCCGCCCCTCGTGAGCGCGGATGATCGAGAGGACGATGCCATTGGCCTCGTCCACCGTTTCCGCCCAGTGCACTGTCACACCGTTGCGGGTCAGGTTCTGTTCAAGTTGCTCGAGCAGGTCGGGCAACTTGGATAACGCGCGGGCGCGGACAGCATTGCCCAGCGATCGCAGATGTTCTCTTTCGTGGGCATCGCTGAAGGACGCTGCCCGTTTTGTCATCAGTGAATCCATCGCAGTGCGAAAGTTGTTTCGCAATTGCTTGTCGTCCAAAGCCTTGTGAGCCCGGGCGCGAAAATCTTCTTCGACGCTGACCGTCGGAATAATCGTGGAAGTGCTCATCGGGCACCTCCGGTTCGTTGCCAGAGGAAACTGGCCAGGTGTTGGCCGCGCAACGCTTGCTGCTGTTTCTCCAGCGAGCCGTTGATGTTCATCAGGCAACCGCAGTCGGCACTCAGTACCTTGTGCGCGCCGGATTCCTTCAACGACCGGGTCTTGTCCGCCACCATTGCACCGGAAATGTCTGGCATACGGACGCTGAACGTCCCGCCAAAGCCACAACATTCACTTTCGTGGTCGTGATTGACCCGTTCCACGTTGCTCAATTGCGCCAACAACTCGCGACCGTGCAGGTGGGTGTTCATTTCACGGCGTGCCGAGCACGACGTGTGCAACGCCACTTTGACCGGCTCGCCGCTGTCCTTGAGCTGCACCTTGCAGACAAACAGCAGGAACTCGGCCAGTTCATACGTCCGGGCGGCGAGCGCCTGGACTTGCTTCAACGTGTCCGGCTCGTCCTTGAACAAGTCGGCGTAGTGTTCGCGCAACATCCCGGCACACGATCCCGATGGCACCACCACCGGATAATCCCCGGCGAACAGCGCCAGTTGCGAGCGCGCCACGGTCCTTGCCTGCTCGGTGTAACCCGAGGTGTAGGCCGGTTGTCCGCAGCAGCTTTGCCCTTGCGGGTACTCGACACGAATGCCTTCGCGCTCCAGCAAGTGGATCGCGTCCATCCCGGCTTCCGGGTAGAACAAATCCACCACGCACGTTCCGAACAGGTACACCCGTGACGGTTTCTCGCTGGGGTATTGCCGAGGCTCGGGCAGTGGCGGGGCGACGCGGGTCGCGTTCGGCACAGCGTTGTAAAAAAGCTCGCTCATCAGGCGTGTCTCCGGGTGGTCCCGGTTATCCGTCCGCTGAGGCTGCTGAATATAGAGCGGGAAGCTTTCAGCAGCCTTGCAGACCGGGTTGTGAATTGCTGACGCCGGAATCGTGGTCCGGCGTCGGTTTTTGCGTTTTAACCTGTAGTACTTAGTGCACCAGCATGCCGGTGAACCAATAGGCCTGAGCCAAGGTGATCAAGCCGACTATCGTTGCAAAGAATAGGCTGTGCTTGAGGGTGAAGCGGAACAGATCCGATTCCTTGCCCACCAGACCGGTCGCGGCGCAGGCCACGGCGATCGATTGTGGCGAGATCATCTTGCCGGTCACGCCGCCGCTGGTATTTGCCGCCACCAGCAATACATCGCTGACACCGATCTGGTGCGCGGTGGTCGCTTGCAACGAGCTGAACAGGGCGTTGGACGAGGTGTCGGAACCGGTCAGGAACACGCCCAGCCAGCCGAGGAACGGCGAGAAGAACGGGAATGCGGCGCCCGTTGCCGCCAACACCAGCGCCATGGTCGACGACATGCCGGAGTAGTTGGTGACGAAAGCGAACGCCAGCACCATGCCGATGGACAGGATCGGCCAGCGCAGTTCGTAGAAGGTTTCTTTAAAAGTGGTCAGACCAGTTTTGAAGTTGATCTTCAGCACCAGCATCGAGATCAGCGCAGAGAAGAAAATCGCCGTGCCGGTCGCGGAAATCGGGTCGAGCTTGAACACTGCCGGGATGGCCGTCGGGGCCGCCACGATCGGTGCCACCTTGATCACCATTTGATCCAGGTGCGGAATGGCGAAGTTGAACACCCAGCTGTACATCGATCCGCCAGCCGCGAACATCGCCTTGAACGGTTTCAGGGTCCAGATGGTGACGAGTACGGTGAGGATCAGGAACGGCGACCAGGCTTTGAAGATTTCCAGGAGGCTGTAAGGCGATGCGACGGTGGTGCGTTTCTGACCGAAACCACCGACGCTGGCGGTCACCACGGACGCCGAGACGGCGCCGGCAATGTGTTGGCCGGCGGCGCGTTTCGGCTGCCAGATTTTCAGGAACAGGGTCAGGGAAATCAGGCTGACCAGGGCCGAGGTGATGTCCGGCAGTTCCGGGCCAATGAAGTTGGACGTGAAATATTGGGTGATGGCGAAGCTCAAACCGGCCACTAGCGCAGCAGGCCAGGTTTCTTTCACGCCGCGCATGCCGTCCATCATGTACACCAGCCAGAACGGCACGAACAGCGACAGCAGCGGCAGCTGGCGACCGGTCATGGCGCCGATCTTGAACGCGTCGATGCCGGTCACTTGCCCGGCTACGATGATCGGAATCCCCAAGGCGCCGAATGCGACGGGCGCGGTGTTGGCGATCAGGCACAGGCCGGCCGCGTACAGCGGATTGAAGCCCAGGCCGACGAGCAGGGCGGCGGTAATCGCCACCGGCGCACCGAAACCGGCAGCGCCTTCGAGGAACGCACCGAAGCAGAACCCGATCAGCAGCACCTGCAAGCGCTGGTCGTCGGTGATCGACAGTACCGAGCTGCGGATCACTTCGAACTGGCCACTCTTGACCGTCAGTTTGTAGAGGAACACAGCCGCCACGATGATCCAGGCGATGGGCCACAGACCGTAGGCGAAGCCATAACCGGCGGCGGCGAACGCCATGTCGACCGGCATCTGGAACGCAAAGATCGCCACGGCAATGGACAGCGCCAAGGTGATGCTGCCGGCCACATGGCCCTTGAGGCGGAACACCGCCAACGCCAGGAAGAAAAATACGATAGGGATGACGGCCGCGAGGGCGGATACGCCGAGACTGCCGAGCGGGGTATAGAGCTGTTGCCAGGTTTGCATATGGGGTGGCCCCTAATTGTTGTTGGTCAGGCACTGGGCAGCGTTCTTGGTTAATTGGTAATACCAATTTACAATCGCTGTTGGCTAGGGTAAAAGCCTTCTGTGCGGTGTGTCAATTTGCCGCCCTAAAACTTTTGTCGAATACGCCGTATGCGAAGCCATTGACCGGTTTGATCGAGCGTCTTCCTGGCAGGTGCTGGCGCCGCGCCAATAGGCCAGAATAGAGAGCCCGGCGAGCGGTCGGGATCGTGGAGAAGTGAGTTATGGGGTTTGATCAGATACGTCAGCGCCGTTTGTCTGACGATATTGTCGAGCGGCTCGAGGGGATGATCCTTGAAGGCACGCTGAAGTCCGGTGAACGCTTGCCGGCCGAACGTGCACTGGCCGAGCAGTTCGGCGTGTCACGCCCTTCGTTGCGCGAGGCGATTCAGAAACTGGCAGCCAAGGGTTTGCTGGTCAGTCGTCAGGGCGGTGGCAACTATGTCGTCGATTCGCTGGGGTCGACCTTCAGCGATCCATTGCTGCATCTGCTGGAAAACAACCCCGAGGCGCAGCGCGATCTGCTGGAGTTTCGTCACACCCTCGAAGCCTCTTGCGCTTATTACGCAGCTTTGCGCGCCACCGATGTGGATCGTGAGCGGCTGACGGCGGCGTTTGAAGTGTTGCAGGACTGTTATTCGCGTCATGACGACGTAAGCCGGGCCGAAGAGGGCGCGGCGGACGCCAGTTTCCACCTGGCCATTGCTGAGGCCAGTCATAACGCGGTGTTGCTGCACACGATTCGCGGGCTGTTCGACCTGCTCAAGCGCAACGTGGTGACCAACATTGGCGGCATGTACAAACAACGCACGGAAACCCGCGACATGCTGATAACACAGCATCGGGAGTTGTACATGGCGATTATCGAAGGGCGGGCGGAGCAGGCGCGGGAAGTCTCCAGCCGACATATTTTGTATGTGCAGGAAGTGCTGGAAGAGGTGCGTCAGGAAGTGCAGCGCATGGCTCGGGCGGAGCGGCGCAAGGGGATGTAGTCAGTGAGTTTTGCGGTGTTTGTACGATCGTCTTCGCGAGCAGGCTCGCTCCCACATTAGTTTTGTGTCGTTCACAAATCCAGTGTGGGAGCGAGCTTGCTCGCGATGGCGGTATCAAGCAGCAGGAGAATTAATCTTCCTTGCCCTTGTTGCGCACCGCGCGCGCCAGTTCGCGACCGGCGTCGCGTTCGCGTTCGGTATCACGCTTGTCGTATTCCTTCTTGCCCTTGCCCAGTGCGATCTCGCACTTGACCATGTGCTTGCTCCAGTACCAGGACAGGCACACGCAGGCATAGCCTTTTTGCTGCACGGCAGTCGCCAGCTTTTCCAGCTCGCGGCGGTTGAGCAGCAATTTGCGGGTACGGGTCGGATCAGCGATGACGTGCGTGCTGGCAGTCATCAGCGGCGAGATGTGGCTACCAAGCAGCCAGGCTTCGCCATCCTTGAGCAGCACGTAACTGTCGACCAGTTGCAGCTTGCTTGCCCGCAGACTTTTTACTTCCCAGCCGGCCAGGACCAGACCAGCCTCGAACTTATGCTCGATGAAGTAATCGTGTCGCGCCTTTTTGTTTTGCGCGATGGTCCCTGTTGGGTGTTTCTTCTGTTTAGCCATAGGGGCGGCATTATAGGGAGTTGCAAGCGAGTCGGCTACGGTATCGCTACGTGCTTGAGCAGGTTGATTGAATCCCGGACAATGCGGCCTCTTTTTTGAACGCTTGGGCGTGATAACGATGTCGACAGACAAGGTTTCTGTCCACGGCAGTTGGGCTAGCCGCTGGGTCTTCATACTCGCCGCGACCGGTTCGGCCGTGGGCCTGGGTAGTATCTGGAAATTCCCGTACATGGTTGGCGTCTACGGCGGCGGCGCTTTCGTGCTGATGTTCCTCGCCTGTATCGCGCTGATCGGCGTACCGGTCATGCTGGCCGAAACCCTGATCGGCCGTCGTGCCCGGCAAAGTCCGGCCAACGCCTTGAAGGTGCTGGCGCTGGAGGCGGGGCATTCGGGCAAGTGGTCCTGGGGCGCTTTCGCCGGGATGATCACGGCGTTGCTGATCCTGTCTTTCTATAGTGTGGTCGGCGGCTGGTCGCTGGATTACATCATCGACATGGGCCGTGGTGACTTCCAGGGTGTGACGGCTGATCAGGTCGGTGCGTACTTCGGCAACGTGATCGCCGACCCGTGGCGCCTGACACTTTGGCACACGATTTTCATGCTGCTGTCCGCCGTGGTGATCGCCAAAGGCGTGGTCGCCGGGCTTGAGCGCAGCTTGCGGATCATGATGCCGCTGCTGTTTGTGATGGTTATCGTGCTGTTGGGTTACAGCATGACCACCGGGCATTTCATGGAGGGCGTGCATTTCATGTTCGACTTCCATCCGGAGAAAGTCCTCGACGGCTTGCTGCCGGCCATGGGTCATGCGTTCTTCTCGCTGAGCGTGGGCGTTGGTTCGATCATGATCTACGGCGCTTATATGCCAAAGAACTCGTCGATTTCCGGCACCGTCGTTGGCGTCGCACTGCTCGATACGTTTGTTTCGCTGGTGGCCGGTCTGGCATTGTTTCCGATTGTGTTCGCAGCGGGGCTGAACCCGAGCGAAGGCCCTGGCCTGATGTTCGTCAGCCTGCCCTTTGCCTTTGGTAACGTAGCGTTTGGCCAGTTGATGGGGGTAGTGTTCTTCGTGCTGGTTGCGGTTGCAGCCTGGAGTTCGGCGATTTCGTTGCTCGAACCGATGGTCGCGTACCTGGTTGAACGCACTAAAGTCAGCCGCGCCTGGGTGACGTTCTGGTTGGCGTTTACTTGCTGGTTCGTGGGTCTGGGCACCGTGTTTTCCTTCAATATCTGGAAGGAAGCCAAGTTTTTCGTGAACGAAGGCGGGATGTTCCACCTCTACCAATGGGGCGCGGCCGGCGGTCTGGACTTCTTTGGTGTGATCGACTTCTTCACCTCGCGGATCATGTTGCCACTCGGAGGTTTGTGTTTCGTGGTGTTTGCAGGCTGGATCATGGGGCGTGAAGCGGTGCGCGACGAGTTGTCGATCCGCAGCCCGATACTGTTTGGCCTGTCCCTGTTCTTGATGCGCTATGTGGCGCCCATCGGCATTCTCGTAGTGTTTGCCGCCCAGCTGTGGAAGTGACGCTGACATGACGACGCATATTCAACGCTCGGCCCTGCTGCCGTACCCGGCGCAGGCGCTGTATGACCTGGTCAACGATGTGGCGCGTTATCCCGAGTTTCTGCCATGGTGCTCGGCTGCCGAGGTACTGGAAAGTTCACCTGAGCACATGCGTGCCAGTGTGGGTGTGGCCAAGGGTGGTTTGAGTCAGCATTTCGTCACTCGAAATACATTGGTGCCCGGCCATTCGATCGAAATGAACCTTGAGGAAGGTCCGTTCAGTCAGTTGCACGGCGTCTGGGTGTTTAAACCGTTGGGTGAGAAGGCCTGCAAGATCAGTTTGGACTTGTCGTTCGACTACTCAGGACCGCTGGTGCGTGCAACGTTAGGGCCTTTGTTTAATCAGGCAGCGAATACGCTGATGGACGCGTTCTGTCAGCGCGCCAAGCAGATACATGGTTGAGTCGGTGATTGAGGTCGAAGTGGTGTACGCCGCGGTTGATCGTCAGGTATTGCTGGCGGTCGCTGTGCCTGAGGGCACATCGGTGCGCGAGGCGTTGCGCCAATCAGCGGTGGATGCGCAGTTTCCGGAGCTGGATCTGGGCAATTGCCCGGTGGGCATATTCGGCAAGATTGTTGCCGACCCAGAGGTGCGTCCGGTTCATGCGGGTGATCGCATCGAGATTTACCGGCCGTTGCTGGCGGATCCCAAGGAGGTTCGTCGCTTGCGTGCCGCCAAGGCGGCCGAGGCCAAAGCGCGGAATCAGTGACTTACTAAACGCCAGACAATAAAAAACCCGGAAATTCCGGGTTTTTTATTGCGTCGCAAATTATTGCGGCGAAGTGTCCAGCGGTGTTGGCGTCGGGACTGGAACGGTTTCTACACCGTCGACGTCCTTCTGGATCTGGTCCAGCAACGAACCTGGCTTGACCGGTTTTTCCGGTTTTGGCTTCTCGACGTTTTCTGCTGGGGCAGCGACTTGCGTGCCGCTGTCCTTGCCGAGTATGGCTTCGTCGCGGCTCACGCCTGGCATGAAATCACCAGAGAGGCTGACAAGCTGGTCATTTGGGTTGAAGATAACGCTAATGCGTTCCTGTTGGCGTTCACCGCCACCCGGTTGCAGGCTGTACAGATAATCCCAGCGATCGGCATGGAACGTGTCGGTCAGCAGAGGGTTACCCATGATAAACCGTACTTGCTTGCGGGTCATTCCCGGGCGTAACTGGTCTATCATGTCCTGCGTGACGACATTGCCCTGCTGGATGTCGATTTTGTAAACCCCGGGGAATGAACAACCGGCGAGTGCGAGCAGTCCCACAAAGGTGAAACTGGTTAGCAAGAGCTTGGTGTTTTGCATCGGTGGGCGACTTCCACTATCTTGGCTGGGACAACGTAAACGCCGATCATACCCGCATTAAGAGAAGCTGCGAAGCAGCATCGCGAGAAAGCTGACCATGGTTGAAAATAGCGAACTACGCAAAGCCGGCCTCAAAGTGACCCTTCCACGGGTCAAAATTCTGCAAATGCTCGATTCCGCCGAGCAGCGCCACATGAGTGCTGAAGATGTTTACAAGGCACTGATGGAGGCTGGTGAGGACGTCGGTCTGGCCACGGTTTACCGTGTACTGACTCAGTTCGAGGCAGCTGGCCTTGTGGTGCGGCACAACTTCGACGGAGGCCATGCGGTCTTCGAACTGGATGACGGCAAGCATCACGACCATATGGTCAACGTCGAAACCAGCGAAGTGATCGAATTCTTCGACGAAGAAATCGAGCGCCTGCAGAAAGCCATCGTCGACAAGTATGGCTTCGAGATGGTTGATCACAATCTGGTGCTGTACGTACGTAAGAAAAAGTAAGCATGTCGCGCGAATTTCATATTCGCGAAACGAACGAAGGCGACCCCAGGGTCGCCTTCGTGCTGTCTGCTGTTCTTAAATCTTTGCGGTAACGACCATCTTTTTCGCGTGGGCCAGGGATTCCTTGGTCAGGTCGATGCCCCCCAGCATCCGTGCCACTTCTTCAACGCGCTCATTTTTACTCAGCTTGGAGACGGCGGTGTGGGTCGCCTCTTCGCCACGCACCTTGTGCACAAATAAATGTTGGTGACCCTGAGCGGCCACTTGCGGCAAGTGAGTGACGGTCAGCACTTGTCCGCGCTCTCCGAGCCGGCGTAACAACTGACCTACGATCTCGGCGGTCGGGCCGCCAATGCCCACGTCCACTTCGTCGAACACCAGCGTCGGGACACGAGAGGTCTGTGCGGTGATCACCTGAATCGCCAGGCTGATCCGCGACAGCTCGCCACCCGAGGCCACTTTGGCCAGGGCCTTTAATGGCTGGCCGGGGTTGGCGCTCACCAGCAATTCGACCTGTTCGAGGCCATTGGGCAGCAGTTCATCACTGCTGTTGGGGCGCAATTCGATGGTGAAACGACCACCTGGCATGCCCAGTCGCTGGATTTCCTGCTCAACCGCGCTGGCCAGGCTGCTCGATGCTTGATGGCGTAAATCGCTCAGTTCGCGCGCCTTCTCCTGATAATGACGGGCATACGAGGCCAGTTCATCGCTCAGCCGTTCGATGGATTCATCGTTGGCATTCAGGGTTTCGATTTCATCCAGTAGTCGCTGTTGCATCTCCGCGACCTCGGTCGGCTGGATGCGGTGTTTGCGCGCCATGGTGTAGATCGCATCGAGACGTTCTTCCAGGTATTGCAAGCGCGCCGGGTCGGCATCGAAGTTGTCGAGGAAGCGGTTCAGTTCGCCCACTGCTTCTTCTACCTGAATCTGTGCGCTGGTCAGCAGGCTGCTGGCCTCGCCCAAGGCACCGATCGAATTGTTAACGCTTGATAGGCGATTGAGGCTGGCGGTCAGGGCATTCAGGACGTTGCCGGAATCACTTTCGCTGCACTGCTCGACCACTTGCCGGCAGATGCCCAGCAGGGTTTCGGCGTTGGTGAGGTTCTTGTGTTCCTGTTCCAGCTGCTCCAGCTCGTTTTCGCCGAGGCCGAGGTTTTCGAGCTCTTCTAGTTGATAGCTGAGCAATTGATGGCGGGCGCGTTGCTCGTCGCCGGAATTGGACAGGCGCTCCAGTTCCTGGCGGGTCTGGCGCCAGCGTTGGGCGGCCAGCTGTACCTGGCGGGCAAGGTCCGTGGCCCCGGCATATTCATCGAGCAGCCGGCGGTGGGTGTCGGTCTTGAGCAGCGATTGGTGCTCGTGCTGGCTGTGGATATCGATCAGCAGCTCGCCCAAGGCCTTGAGGTCGCCGAGCGGGCAGGGCGTGCCGTTGATGTAGCCACGGGAACGGCCTTCAGCGGTGATCACCCGGCGCAGGATGCACGGGCCATCGCTTTCAAGGTCGCGCTCGGCGAGCCAGGCGCTGGCTTCCGGGATGTCGATCAGGTCGAAGGTCGCAAGAATGTCGGCCTTGTCTGCGCCGGGACGAACCACGCCGCTGTCGGCGCGATCACCCAGGGTCAGGCCCAGGGCGTCGAGCATGATCGACTTGCCGGCACCGGTTTCCCCGGTGATCACGCTCATCCCGCGATCGAGTTCGAGATCGAGGTGTTCAACGATGGCGTAGTTATGTACGGACAGGTGCACCAGCATAAAGGCCGCTCCCAGGCTTTAGGTCTGGTTATTTATACAGTGTTTTATTTGTGCCTGACAATGCCCTCGCTTGGCTCGATTTGCTCGGTCTGACGAAATGCCTTGCGCATCGGGTAATCGCAATGCAGCGCTTTTTGTAGGGTTAATCGTAACCAACCCCTTGAAGCTGATTTTTGCGGCCCCATATACCGGGACAGAAGCGTGAGTTGAGCTCACGGACGATATTGAAAGGAGAAATCTATGGCTGACGAACAGACAGTGGATACGCAAAATCAAGACGCCAACCAGGGCTCCGCGGCTTCGGGTGAAGACCTGGCGGCTCGTGTACAAGTGCTCGAAGAGCAGCTGGCAGGCGCGCAGGATCAGGCTTTGCGTGTTGCCGCCGATCTGCAGAACGTCCGCCGTCGCGCCGAGCAGGATGTAGAAAAAGCGCACAAATTCGCCCTCGAAAAATTCGCAGGCGACTTGCTGCCAATCATCGACAGCCTGGAGCGTGGCCTGGAGTTGTCCAACCCGGACGACGAAAGCATCCGCCCAATGCGCGAAGGCATCGAGCTGACCCTGAAAATGTTCCAGGACACCCTGAAGCGCTATCAGCTGGAAGCGATCGATCCGCATGGCGAACCGTTCAACGCTGTTCAGCATCAGGCAATGGCCATGCAGGAAAGCGCTGATCTGGAGCCGAACAGCGTGCTCAAGGTGTTCCAGAAGGGCTATCAGCTCAATGGTCGCCTGCTGCGCCCGGCCATGGTCGTGGTCAGCAAGGCCCCGGCGCCAGTTTCGCCTTCGATTGACGAGCAGGCTTGAAATTGGCCGCAAGGCCCCCATTTATAAGTCAAGCGTTTAAGTGCTACCGCAGTTAGCCACCACTGCTGCGGCAACCAAATCCAAAGTTTCGGGAGAGTGAACATGGGCAAAATTATCGGTATCGACCTGGGGACTACCAACTCCTGCGTCTCCGTGCTGGAAAACGGCGTAGCCAAAGTTATTGAAAACGCTGAAGGCGCGCGTACCACGCCGTCGATCATCGCTTACGCCAACGATGGCGAAATTCTGGTTGGCCAATCGGCCAAGCGTCAGGCTGTGACCAATCCGCATAACACCCTGTATGCGGTGAAGCGTCTGATCGGTCGTAAGTTCGACGAAGAAGTCGTACAGAAAGACATCAAGATGGTCCCTTACAAAATCGCCAAGGCTGACAACGGCGACGCGTGGGTAGAAGTGAACGGCCAGAAAATGTCGCCGCCACAAATCTCGGCTGAAATTCTGAAGAAAATGAAGAAGACAGCCGAAGACTACCTCGGCGAGCCAGTGACTGAAGCGGTGATCACCGTTCCGGCCTACTTCAACGACAGCCAGCGTCAAGCCACCAAAGACGCCGGCCGCATCGCGGGTCTGGACGTAAAACGCATCATCAACGAACCAACCGCAGCTGCTCTGGCTTACGGTATGGACAAGGCGAAGGGCGATCACACCGTGATCGTTTACGACTTGGGCGGCGGTACTTTCGACGTTTCCGTGATCGAAATCGCTGAAGTCGATGGCGAGCACCAGTTCGAAGTATTGGCCACCAACGGCGACACGTTCCTGGGCGGTGAAGACTTTGACATTCGTCTGATCGACTACCTCGTCGACGAATTCAAGAAAGAAAGCGGCATGAACCTCAAAGGTGACCCGCTGGCGATGCAGCGCCTGAAAGAAGCCGCTGAGAAAGCCAAGATCGAGCTGTCCTCCGCGCTGTCGACCGACGTGAACCTGCCGTACATCACTGCAGACGCCACCGGTCCTAAGCACTTGAACGTGAAGATTTCTCGCGCCAAGTTGGAAGCACTGGTTGAAGACCTGGTTCAGCGCACCATCGAACCTTGCCGCATCGCTCTGAAAGACTCCGGTATCGACGTTGGCGCGATCAACGACGTGATCCTGGTCGGTGGTCAGACCCGTATGCCACTGGTTCAGAAGCTGGTAACCGAGTTCTTCGGCAAAGAAGCTCGTAAAGACGTGAACCCGGACGAAGCTGTTGCCATGGGTGCAGCTATCCAGGGCGCGGTATTGGCTGGCGACGTTAAAGACGTTCTGCTGCTGGACGTTAGCCCGCTGACCCTGGGTATCGAAACCATGGGCGGCGTGATGACCGCGCTGATCGAGAAAAACACCACGATTCCTACCAAGAAATCGCAAGTGTTCTCGACTGCCGACGACAACCAGGGCGCTGTGACCATTCACGTGCTGCAAGGTGAGCGTAAGCAAGCGGCCCAGAACAAGTCCCTGGGCAAGTTCGACCTGGCCGAGATTCCACCAGCACCACGTGGCGTGCCACAAATTGAAGTGACCTTCGACATCGACGCCAACGGCATCCTGCACGTAGGCGCCAAAGACAAGGCCACCGGCAAGACTCAGTCGATCGTGATCAAGGCCAACTCCGGTCTGTCCGAGGAAGAAATTCAGCAGATGATTCGCGATGCTGAAGCCAACGTCGACGCAGACCGCCAGTTCGAAGAGCTGGCAGCCGCTCGCAACCAGGGCGATGCGCTGGTTCACTCGACTCGCAAAATGGTCGCAGACGCTGGCGATAAAGTGACGGCTGAAGAGAAGACTGCAATCGAAGCTGCTGTTGTTGCTCTGGAAGCCGCTGTCAAAGGCGACGACAAAGCTGCAATCGAAGCCAAGGTTGAAGAGCTGTCGAAAGTCTCTGCTCCAGTGGCGCAGAAGATGTACGCCGAACAGGCCCAGCCTGCTGAAGGCGCGGCACCGCACGACGAAAAAGCTGAAAAGGCTGACGACGTTGTCGATGCCGAGTTCGAAGAAGTCAAAGACCACAAGTAAGTTGTTGGTCGCCCGGTTGACTGCCTTTAGGCGGTGACTGGTAGGATGTCGCCGCGCGGGAGCTTGCTCCCGCGTTGGCGTGTCTGGAACATGCGAATTTTTACAGCATGCGACAACGCTCGCGCGCTGTTGGTATGGCCGGGAATGCTCCTGCTTTTCGAGCCGAAAGTACCGCAATGAATCAAAGACCAGGATCGTTGAATTGACGTGAGTTGGGTCCGGGCCTGTATTGGGGCTCAACGAGTTTGGCAAGGCTCAGGAGAGGTTTGCCGAACGTCCTCAAGAGTGCAAAGACATATGGCAAAGCGTGACTATTACGAAGTATTGGGTGTTGAGCGTGGCTCAAGCGAAGCAGACCTGAAGAAGGCCTACCGTCGCCTGGCGATGAAGCATCACCCGGACCGTAATCCCGATGACAAAGCGTCGGAAGAGATGTTCAAGGAGGCCAACGAGGCCTACGAAGTATTGTCCGATTCCAGCAAGCGCGCGGCCTACGACCAATACGGTCATGCCGGTGTCGACCCGAGCATGGGCGGCGGCGGTGCCGGTTTTGGCGGTCAGAACTTCTCCGACATCTTTGGCGATGTCTTCAGTGACTTCTTCGGTGGCGGTCGCGGCGGTTCCCGTGGCGGCGCCCAGCGTGGCAGCGACCTGCGTTACACCCTGGAGCTGAACCTGGAAGAAGCGGTGCGCGGTACCACCGTGAATATCCGCGTTCCGACACTGGTCAACTGCAAGCCGTGCGACGGTTCGGGTGCCAAGAAAGGCTCCTCGCCAGTCACTTGCCCGACGTGTGGCGGTATCGGCCAGGTCCGTATGCAGCAAGGCTTCTTCTCGGTGCAGCAAACCTGCCCGCGTTGCCATGGCCAAGGCAAGATCATTTCCGACCCGTGCAACTCCTGCAACGGCGAAGGTCGTGTCGAAGAGTACAAAACCCTTTCCGTCAAAGTGCCGGCCGGTGTCGATACCGGTGACCGCATTCGCCTGTCCGGCGAAGGCGAGGCGGGCGCTCAGGGTGGCCCGACGGGCGACCTGTATGTGGTGATCAATGTGCGCGAGCACGCGATCTTCCAGCGCGACGGCAAGCATTTGTTCTGCGAAGTGCCGATCAGCTTTGTCGATGCGGCGTTGGGCGGCGAGCTGGAGATTCCGACCCTTGATGGTCGAGTCAAACTGAAGATCCCTGAGGGGACCCAGACCGGCAAGCAGTTCCGCGTTCGCGGCAAAGGCGTTGCGCCAGTGCGGGGCGGCGGTGCCGGTGATCTGATGTGCCGTGTGGCGGTCGAAACCCCGGTCAACCTGGGTCGTCGTCAGCGTGAACTGCTGGAAGAATTCCGCAGCTCTTTGGCGGACGACAACAGCCATTCGCCGAAAACCACCGGTTGGTTTGAAGGCGTGAAGCGCTTCTTCGGCGATTTGTAAGGAGTCGGCATGCGACGTATAGCTGTGATGGGCGCTGCCGGGCGCATGGGCAAGATTCTGGTCGAGGCCGTGCAACAGCGCGCGCCGCTGACCGGTCTGACGGCGGCCATCGTGCGCCCCGGCAGCACGCTGATTGGTGTGGATGCCGGCGAGCTGGCCTCGCTGGGTCGAATCGGCGTGCCGTTGTCCGGCAACCTGGAATCGGTCGCTGACGAGTTCGATGTGTTGATCGACTTTACGCTGCCGGAAGTCATGCTGAAAAACCTCGCGTTCTGCCGCAAGACCGGCAAGGCCATGGTCATCGGTACGACAGGCCTGGACGCTGCGCAGAAGCAGTTGCTGGCCGAGGCGGGCAAAGACATACCGATCGTGTTCGCGGCCAATTTCAGTGTGGGGGTCAACCTGTCACTGAAGTTGCTCGACATGGCGGCGCGCGTGCTGGGTGATGAGGCGGACATCGAAATCATCGAGGCGCATCACCGGCACAAGATCGATGCGCCTTCAGGTACCGCGTTGCGCATGGGTGAAGTGATCGCCAGTGCCCTGGATCGTGATCTGCAGAAGGTTGCGGTCTATGGTCGTGAAGGCCATACCGGCGCGCGTGAGCGTGAAACGATCGGCTTTGCCACGGTTCGCGGCGGTGATGTGGTCGGTGATCACACGGTGCTGTTCGCCTGCGAAGGTGAGCGTCTGGAAATCACCCATAAAGCGTCCAGCCGCATGACCTTCGCCAAGGGTGCGGTGCGTGCTGCGTTGTGGCTCGATGGTCATGAGCCGGGTCTTTACGACATGCAAGACGTGCTCGATTTGCGTTAAGATGTGCCCGAAATCGGGCTCAGACCCAGCGTTTGAGCCCGGTTTTACACCGCCAAGCGACGACCTGTCGCATTCTCCAGCCTTTCGGGCTCATTGGCGGTAGACCAAAAAGGCCTTTTTCTGTAAGCTACAGCTTTAGTGTGTCCACTAAAAGCGCGCAGAATTATTCGGTGAAGAAGCGGGGTGACGTGTCCATACGTCACTCCGCTTTTTTACAACCTGCGATCGCCCTTTCAGGCTTTATTTACGGGAGGTCTTCTTGACTAAGCCAGCCATACTCGCCCTTGCTGATGGCAGCATTTTTCGCGGCGAAGCCATTGGAGCCGACGGTCAAACCGTTGGTGAGGTGGTGTTTAACACCGCAATGACCGGCTATCAGGAAATCCTTACCGATCCTTCCTACGCCCAACAGATCGTTACCCTGACCTATCCGCACATCGGCAACACCGGCACCACGCCGGAAGATGCCGAGTCCGACCGCGTCTGGTCCGCTGGCCTGGTCATCCGTGACCTGCCACTGGTTGCGAGCAACTGGCGTAACACGATGTCCCTGTCCGACTACCTGAAAGCCAACAACGTTGTGGCTATCGCCGGTATCGACACCCGCCGCCTGACGCGCATCCTGCGTGAGAAAGGCGCTCAAAACGGCTGCATCATGGCCGGTGACAACATTTCCGAAGCCGCCGCCATCGCCGCCGCACAGGGTTTCCCTGGCCTGAAAGGCATGGACCTGGCAAAAGTCGTCAGCACCAAAGAGCAGTACGAATGGCGCTCGACTGTCTGGGATCTGAAAACCGACAGCCACGCAACCATCGAAGCTTCCGAGCTGCCGTACCACGTGGTTGCCTACGACTACGGCGTCAAGCTGAACATCCTGCGCATGCTGGTCGCGCGCGGTTGCCGCGTGACCGTGGTGCCTGCACAAACGCCTGCTGCCGATGTGCTGGCAATGAAGCCGGACGGCGTGTTCCTGTCCAACGGCCCGGGTGACCCGGAGCCATGCGACTACGCGATCCAGGCGATCAAGGATGTGCTGGAAACCGAGATCCCGGTGTTCGGCATCTGCCTCGGTCACCAACTGCTGGCCCTGGCCTCCGGCGCCAAGACCCTGAAAATGGGGCACGGCCACCACGGTGCCAACCACCCGGTCCAGGATCTGGACAGCGGTGTGGTGATGATCACCAGCCAGAACCACGGTTTTGCCGTAGACGAAGCGACCCTGCCAGCCAACGTTCGCGCGATCCACAAATCGCTGTTCGACGGCACCCTGCAAGGCATCGAGCGTACCGACAAGAGCGCCTTCAGCTTCCAGGGTCACCCGGAAGCCAGCCCTGGCCCGAACGACGTAGCGCCATTGTTCGATCGCTTCATCAACGAGATGGCCAAGCGACGCTGATCGCTCGCCTTGATGGTGCAAGGCTTGAGGGCGGTCCCGACACCGGCGACCCCCTCAAGGCTTCAAAGATTGAACAAGACGGCTTGCCGACTGACCTGCGGATTTGAGTGACAAACCCATGCCAAAACGTACAGACATTAAAAGCATCCTGATTCTCGGCGCTGGCCCGATCGTTATCGGCCAGGCCTGCGAATTCGACTACTCCGGCGCCCAGGCCTGCAAAGCCCTGCGCGAAGAGGGTTACCGCGTCATCCTGGTGAACTCCAACCCGGCCACCATCATGACCGACCCGGACATGGCCGACGCCACGTACATCGAGCCGATCAAATGGCAGACCGTTGCCAAGATCATCGAGAAAGAGCGTCCGGACGCGCTGCTGCCAACCATGGGTGGCCAGACCGCTCTGAACTGCGCACTGGACCTGGAGCGCGAAGGCGTTCTGGAGAAGTTCGGCGTAGAGATGATCGGTGCCAACGCGGACACCATCGACAAGGCTGAGGACCGTTCGCGCTTCGACAAGGCGATGAAATCCATCGGCCTCGACTGCCCGCGTTCGGGTATCGCCCACAGCATGGAAGAAGCCAACGCCGTTCTCGAGCGCCTGGGCTTCCCGTGCATCATCCGTCCGTCCTTCACCATGGGCGGCACCGGTGGCGGTATTGCGTACAACCGTGAAGAATTCGAAGAAATCTGCGCCCGTGGTCTGGACCTGTCGCCAACCAAAGAGCTGCTGATCGACGAATCCCTGATCGGCTGGAAAGAGTACGAGATGGAGGTTGTCCGCGATAAGAAGGACAACTGCATCATCGTTTGCTCGATCGAAAACTTTGACCCGATGGGCGTGCACACCGGTGACTCGATCACTGTTGCGCCAGCGCAGACCCTGACGGACAAGGAATACCAGATCATGCGTAACGCCTCGTTGGCGGTACTGCGTGAGATCGGCGTGGAAACCGGCGGCTCCAACGTTCAGTTCGGCATCTGCCCGGACACTGGCCGTATGGTCGTGATCGAGATGAACCCGCGTGTATCCCGCTCTTCGGCACTGGCCTCGAAAGCCACTGGTTTCCCGATTGCGCGTATCGCCGCCAAGCTGGCGATCGGCTACACCCTCGACGAACTGTCGAACGAAATTACCGGCGGCGCTACGCCTGCGTCCTTCGAGCCGTCCATCGACTACGTCGTGACCAAGCTGCCACGTTTCGCCTTCGAGAAATTCCCGAAAGCCGACGCACGCCTGACCACTCAAATGAAGTCGGTCGGTGAAGTCATGGCCATCGGCCGGACCTTCCAGGAATCCCTGCAGAAAGCCCTTCGCGGTCTGGAAGTGGGCGTTTGCGGCCTGGACGAGAAACTCGATCTGAGCAACCCGGAAAGCATGAGCGTGCTCAAGCGCGAACTGACCGTGCCGGGCGCCGAGCGTATCTGGTACGTGGCTGACGCCTTCCGCGCCGGTCTGTCGGTCGAAGACATCTTCGGCATGAACATGATCGACCCGTGGTTCCTGGTCCAGATCGAAGATCTGATCAAGGAAGAAGAGAAGGTCAAGACCCTGGGTCTGGCCAGCATCGACCGCGACGTGATGTTCCGCCTCAAGCGCAAAGGCTTCTCCGACATGCGTCTGGCCAAGCTGCTGGGCGTGACCGAGAAAGCGCTGCGTCGCCACCGTCACAAGCTCGAGGTTTACCCGGTCTACAAGCGCGTTGACACCTGCGCGGCCGAGTTCGCCACCGACACCGCCTACATGTACTCGACTTACGAGGAAGAGTGCGAAGCCGCGCCATCGGGTCGCGACAAGATCATGATTCTGGGCGGCGGTCCTAACCGTATCGGCCAGGGTATCGAGTTCGACTACTGCTGCGTACACGCGGCACTGGCCCTGCGCGAAGACGGGTACGAGACCATCATGGTCAACTGCAACCCGGAAACCGTGTCCACCGACTACGACACCTCCGATCGCCTGTACTTCGAACCAGTGACCCTCGAAGACGTGCTGGAAATCGTCCGCGTCGAGAAGCCGAAAGGCGTGATCGTCCAGTACGGCGGCCAAACCCCGCTGAAACTGGCTCGCGCCCTGGAAGAAGCCGGCGTGCCGATCATCGGCACCAGCCCTGACGCCATCGACCGTGCTGAAGACCGTGAGCGCTTCCAGCAAATGGTTGAGCGCCTGAATCTGCGTCAGCCACCAAACGCCACCGTGCGCAGCGAAGACGAAGCGATTCGTGCTGCTGCGAAGATCGGTTACCCGCTGGTGGTTCGTCCGTCCTACGTACTGGGCGGTCGTGCGATGGAAATCGTTTACGAAGAAGACGAGCTGAAGCGCTACCTGCGTGACGCGGTGAAAGTGTCGAACGACAGCCCTGTGCTGCTCGACCACTTCCTCAACTGTGCCATCGAAATGGACGTGGATGCGGTTTGCGACGGCACCGACGTGGTGATCGGCGCGATCATGCAGCACATCGAGCAGGCAGGCGTTCACTCCGGTGACTCCGCGTGCTCCCTGCCGCCGTACTCGCTGCCTGGCCACATCCAGGACGAGATGCGCGAACAGGTCAAGAAAATGGCCCTGGAGCTCGGCGTGGTCGGCCTGATGAACGTTCAGTTGGCGCTGCAAGGCGAAGACATCTACGTCATCGAAGTCAACCCGCGCGCTTCCCGTACCGTACCGTTCGTGTCGAAGTGCATCGGTGTTTCCCTGGCAATGATCGCGGCTCGCGTCATGGCCGGTAAAACCCTGAAGGAAATCGGTTTCACCAAAGAAATCATCCCGAACTTCTACAGCGTGAAAGAGGCGGTGTTCCCATTCGCCAAATTCCCTGGCGTGGACCCGATCCTGGGCCCAGAGATGAAGTCCACCGGTGAAGTGATGGGCGTGGGCGACACCTTCGGCGAAGCATTTGCCAAGGCCCAGATGGGCGCCAGCGAAGTACTGCCGACCGGCGGTACCGCGTTCATCAGCGTGCGTGACGACGACAAGCCGCTGGTTGCGGGCGTAGCCCGTGATCTGATCAACTTGGGCTTCGAAGTGGTTGCCACTGCCGGTACTGCCAAGCTGATCGAAGCCGCAGGCCTGAAAGTGCGCCGTGTGAACAAGGTGACCGAAGGTCGTCCGCACGTGGTCGACATGATCAAGAATGACGAAGTCACCCTGATCATCAACACCACCGAAGGTCGCCAGTCGATCGCCGACTCGTACTCCATTCGTCGTAATGCCCTGCAGCACAAGATCTACTGCACCACGACTATTGCTGCTGGCGAAGCCATCTGCGAAGCGCTGAAGTTCGGTCCCGAGAAGACCGTGCGCCGCTTGCAGGATCTACACGCAGGATTGAAGGCATGATCAAATACCCTATGACCGTCCAGGGCGCGAAAGCCCTGGAAGAGGAACACGCTCACCTGACCAAGGTCGTTCGTCCGAAGCTTAGCCAGGACATCGGAACGGCCCGCGAGTTGGGTGACTTGAAGGAAAACGCCGAATACCATGCTGCCCGTGAGCAGCAAGGGATGGTTGAAGCGCGGATTCGTGACATCGAAGGCCGGATTCAGAATCAGGTCATCATCGACGTCACGACCATTCCTCACACCGGCAAAGTGATTTTCGGCACCACCGTTGAAATCGCCAACGTCGAGACGGATGAGCGCGTCACTTACCACATCGTGGGTGAGGATGAGGCTGATTTCAAACTCGGCAAGATTTCCGTCGGTTCGCCGCTGGCCCGCGCCTTGATTGCCAAGGAAGAGGGTGATGTGGTTGCCGTGAAAACGCCGAGTGGCGTGATCGAGTACGAGATTGTCGAAGTCCGCCACATCTAAAGGCCCGCGCCCGCTGCGTGCGGGCGCCATGGTTTGGCAACTGACTCAGATGTTGTGGGTTGGCGGCTTGTGGCTGTTACACATCGGCCTGGTGCCGGCGCTGGGCCAAATAGGTCTGGCGCCGCTGCTGATCGACGAAATAACAGGCATGCTGAATGCGCTGATGGCGGGGTTTGCCGCAGCGTGTGTGATTTTTCAGGCTTTGGTGCTGGTACAGGCCGATGGCCTTACCAGTCTATGGCGCGATATTCGTGGGCAAATGCTGCTGATGGCGCTGTATGCGTGCGCGATGTTTTTTGCGGTGCGCTTTGGTTGGCCGGAGGCGGTGCGGTGGCAGATGTTCAGCTATCTGATCCTGGGGTTTTCCGGGCTGGTGTTGGTGTTGCAACCGGTGCCGGGATGGAGCGGCAGGGTGCGCGAAGCACACCCTTGACCCTTGCCATCACTTGAAGCGATGGACGTTCGACAGCTGCTTGTTGACGCTGAAGTTCTTGCGGTAAATCAGTGCCATCTTGCCGATGACTTGAACCAGATCCGCTTTGCCGACCTTGCAGAGTTCTGCAATGGACGCCAGGCGCGATTCGCGATCGAGGATGTTGAGCTTGATTTTAATCAGCTCGTGATCCGCCAGAGCGCGTTCAAGTTCGGCTAACACACCTTCAGTCAAACCGTTGTCAGCCACAATCAAAACTGGTTTCAGATGGTGGCCAATGGATTTGTACTGTTTCTTCTGCTCTTGAGTGAGCGGCATAATCTGACCCTTTCGTCTGGATTCTGTAAAATGGCGGCCATTTTACCCGAGGGCTCGTGGATCCGCCCAATTAATCACGACCCTTATTATCGAGGTGCCCAATGGCGCGTTCCAAGACAAGCCTTGGTTGGCTGAAACGACATGTCAACGATCCCTATGTGAAGCAGGCGCAGAAGGATGGCTACCGCTCGCGTGCGAGTTACAAGCTTCTGGAGGTCCAGGAGAAATACAAGCTGATCCGTCCCGGCATGAGCGTTGTCGACCTGGGTGCGGCGCCCGGGGGGTGGTCGCAGGTGACCAGCCGCCTGATCGGTGGTGAGGGGCGTCTGATCGCCTCGGACATTCTGGAAATGGACAGCATTCCGGACGTGACTTTCATCCAGGGTGACTTCACCGAGGACGAAGTGCTCGCGCGGATCCTTGAAGCCGTGGGTAATTCGCAGGTGGACCTTGTGATTTCCGATATGGCCCCCAATATGAGTGGTACGCCTGAAGTGGACATGCCGAAAGCCATGTTCCTTTGCGAGCTGGCGCTTGATTTGGCGGAGCGGATACTCAAGCCGGGTGGTAATTTCGTGATCAAGATTTTTCAGGGCGAAGGGTTTGATGTTTACCTGAAGGATACTCGTCGGAAATTCGACAAGATCCAGATGATCAAGCCAGACTCGTCTCGCGGCAGTTCCCGCGAGCAATACATGCTGGCTTGGGGTTACCGCGGGCGTAGTGAGTAAAACGAGGTTTTTTGGCGGGGCGATAGGTTTTTCGTATTTCGCCCCGTGAGCATTAGCGAATATTGTGTAGAAAGTGTTTCACAAAGGGTTACAGACGGCGCCTGCCAGAGCCGTAGGTAATGTAGTAAGTTAGGCCGGTGAATATCATGCGAAGCGCGCGCCATTAGCGGAGCTTGCTTCAGAGGGTAGTTAATTGAACGATATGGCAAAGAATCTGATCCTGTGGTTGATCATCGCGGCTGTCCTGGTGACAGTGATGAACAACTTCTCCAGCCCTAACGAGCCGCAGACCCTCAACTATTCCGACTTCATCCAGCAGGTCAAGGATGGCAAGGTCGAGCGCGTAGCGGTTGACGGCTACGTGATTACCGGTAAACGCAACGATGGCGACAGCTTCAAGACCATTCGTCCGGCTATCCAGGACAACGGTCTGATCGGCGACCTCGTGGACAACCATGTGGTGGTCGAAGGCAAGCAGCCTGAGCAGCAAAGCATCTGGACTCAGCTCCTGGTCGCAAGCTTCCCGATCCTCGTGATCATTGCCGTGTTCATGTTTTTCATGCGGCAGATGCAGGGCGGTGCTGGCGGGAAGGGCGGGCCGATGAGCTTCGGCAAGAGCAAGGCGCGCCTGCTCTCCGAAGATCAGGTGAAAACCACTCTGGGTGACGTTGCCGGTTGCGACGAAGCCAAGGAAGAAGTCGGCGAACTGGTCGAGTTCCTCCGTGATCCGGGCAAGTTCCAGCGCCTGGGCGGTCGTATTCCTCGCGGCGTACTGATGGTCGGTCCTCCGGGTACCGGTAAAACCTTGCTGGCCAAGGCGATTGCCGGCGAAGCGAAGGTCCCGTTCTTCACCATCTCCGGTTCCGACTTCGTTGAAATGTTCGTCGGTGTCGGTGCCAGCCGTGTTCGCGATATGTTCGAACAGGCTAAAAAGCACGCGCCGTGCATCATCTTCATCGATGAAATCGACGCCGTTGGTCGCCACCGTGGCGCCGGCATGGGCGGTGGTCATGATGAGCGCGAGCAGACTCTCAACCAGTTGCTGGTAGAGATGGACGGCTTCGAAATGAATGACGGCATCATCGTTATCGCTGCAACCAACCGTCCGGACGTATTGGACCCTGCATTGCTGCGTCCAGGCCGTTTCGACCGTCAGGTTGTGGTCGGTCTACCAGACATTCGTGGTCGTGAACAGATTCTTAAAGTTCACATGCGCAAAGTGCCAATGGGCGACGACGTTGCTCCAGCGGTGATTGCTCGCGGTACGCCCGGTTTCTCCGGTGCTGACCTGGCCAACCTGGTGAACGAAGCTTCTTTGTTCGCCGCACGTGCCGGCAAGCGCATCGTCGAAATGAAAGAGTTCGAGCTGGCGAAAGACAAGATCATGATGGGCGCCGAGCGCAAGTCGATGGTCATGTCCGAGAAGGAAAAGCAGAACACCGCTTATCACGAAGCCGGCCACGCTATCGTGGGTCGCGTCGTGCCAGAGCATGATCCGGTGTACAAGGTCTCGATTATTCCGCGCGGCCGTGCGCTGGGTGTGACCATGTTCCTGCCGGAAGAGGATCGCTACAGCCTGTCCAAGCGTGCACTGATCAGCCAGATTTGCTCGCTGTACGGTGGCCGTATCGCTGAAGAAATGACCCTGGGCTTCGATGGCGTCACCACCGGTGCGTCCAACGACATCATGCGTGCCAGCCAGATTGCGCGGAACATGGTGACCAAATGGGGCCTGTCGGAAAAACTCGGTCCGTTGATGTATGCCGAAGAAGAGGGTGAAGTGTTCCTCGGTCGCGGCGGCGGTGGTCAGAGTGCAAGCTTCTCCGGTGAGACAGCCAAGCTGATCGACTCCGAAGTACGCAGCATCATTGACCAGTGCTACGGCACGGCCAAGCAGATCCTCACGGACAACCGCGACAAGCTTGATGCCATGGCGGACGCCCTGATGAAGTACGAGACGATCGATGCTGATCAGATCGATGACATCATGGCCGGTCGTGCGCCTCGCGAGCCTCGTGACTGGTCAGGTGGCACCGGTACTTCCGGGACACCTCCGGTGGTGCAGGATGAGCGTCCGGAAACACCGATCGGCGGTCCGGCTGCTGACGTATAAGGTTTGAAATGACTTCTGTTCAGTCCTCGACCCGGTTGCCTTGCGGCAACCGGGTTCTTGATTTGGCCCAGACGCATGTCATGGGCATTCTCAATGTCACTCCTGATTCCTTTTCTGACGGCGGCCGATACAGCCAGCTCGATGCGGCCCTGCGCCACGCCGAGTCGATGGTCATGGCTGGTGCGACACTGATTGATGTCGGTGGCGAATCAACCCGCCCAGGTGCCCGGGCGGTTTCACCGCTTGAGGAGCTGGAGCGCGTAGCGCCTATCGTTGAACGTATCCATCGCGAACTCGATGTGATCATTTCTGTCGATACCTCCACGCCAGCGGTCATGCGCGAAACTGCGCGGTTGGGTGCGGGCTTGATCAACGACGTGCGCTCGCTGCGTCGAGACGGTGCCCTGGATGCGGCTGCAGCCACCGGGTTGCCCGTGTGCCTGATGCATATGCTTGGTGAGCCGGGCGACATGCAGAACAATCCGCACTACGAGGACGTCACCAAAGAAGTCGGCGAATTTCTCGCTGAACGAATGGCTGAGTGCGCGTTGGTGGGTATCCCGCCGGAGCGGATAATTCTTGATCCGGGTTTTGGCTTCGCGAAAACCTTGCAGCACAATCTAAGCTTGTTTAAGCATATGGAAGCCTTGCATGCCTTGGGGCGGCCCCTGTTGGTCGGGGTTTCGCGAAAGAGCATGATTGGTCAGGCCTTGAATCGGCCGGTTGGTGAGCGTCTTTTTGGTGGTCTTGCGCTCGCAGCGCTGGCTTCAGCCAAGGGGGCGCGTATATTGCGCGTCCATGATGTAGCCGAAACAGTGGACGTTGTGCGGATGATCGCCGCAGTGGAATCATCCGAATAAGAATGATGGAGCACTTATGAGCAAAAAATATTTTGGCACTGACGGTATTCGTGGTCGCGTTGGTGAATACCCGATAACTCCTGACTTCATGCTCAAGCTCGGCTGGGCAGCGGGCATGGCGTTCCGCAAAATGGGCGCTTGCAAGGTATTGGTCGGCAAGGACACCCGGATTTCGGGCTACATGTTTGAGTCTGCACTTGAGGCCGGTCTGACGTCGGCAGGTGCTGACGTCATGCTCCTGGGGCCGATGCCGACTCCGGCGATCGCCTACCTGACGCGTACCTTTCACGCCGAAGCCGGTATCGTGATCAGTGCCTCGCACAATCCTCATGATGACAACGGCATCAAGTTCTTCTCCGGAAAGGGCACCAAGCTGCCGGATGAAGTCGAACTGATGATTGAAGAGTTGCTCGACACCCCGATGACCGTGGTTGAGTCGAGCAAGATCGGCAAAGTGTCGCGCATCAACGACGCTTCTGGCCGTTACATCGAATTCTGCAAAAGCAGCGTTCCGACCGGCACCAGTTTCGCGGGCCTGAAGATCGTGATCGACTGCGCCCACGGTGCGACCTACAAGGTTGCCCCGAGCGTATTCCGTGAGTTGGGAGCTGAAGTCGTTGTGCTGTCCGCTCAGCCGAACGGTCTGAACATCAACGACAATTGTGGTTCGACCCATATGGGTCAATTGCAGGCTGCCGTATTGGCCGAACACGCAGACCTGGGTATCGCCTTCGATGGTGACGGTGATCGTGTCCTGATGGTCGATCACACGGGCGCCATTGTTGACGGTGACGAACTGCTTTACATCATTGCTCGTGATCTGCATGAGCGTGACAAGTTGCAAGGCGGTGTGGTCGGCACGTTGATGAGTAACCTGGGGCTGGAACTGGCCCTGGCGGATCTGTCGATTCCTTTTGTACGTGCCAACGTTGGCGACCGCTATGTCATCGCTGACTTGCTTGAGCGCAACTGGCTGGTGGGTGGTGAGAACTCGGGGCATATCGTTTGCTTCAATCACACCACGACCGGTGATGCGATCATTGCTGCGCTGCAGGTGCTGATGGCGTTGAAGACTCGCTCCGAAGGGCTGGCTCAGGCCCGCCAAGCGCTGCGCAAGTGCCCTCAAGTGCTGATCAATGTCCGTTTTGGTGGTGGTGCGAGCCCGCTCGATCATCCTGCGGTCAAGGAAGCCAGCGACCGTGTTACCAAGGCGATGGCGGGTCGTGGTCGGGTGCTGTTGCGCAAGTCCGGGACAGAGCCGTTGGTGCGTGTCATGGTTGAAGGCGAGGACGAAACACAGGTTCGCGGTTACGCCGAAGAGCTGGCAAAACTCGTTACTGAAGTTTCTGCCTGAATTCGGCTTGCCAGCCTTGATTGTGTTGGGTAACATCTGCGCCCACTTTGACCGACGAGGTACAGCATGCGTCGCCCTATGGTAGCTGGTAACTGGAAGATGCACGGTACCCGCGCCAGCGTCGCTGAGCTGATCAACGGCCTTAGTCATCTGGCCTTGCCGAGCGGTGTTGATGTAGCGGTATTCCCGCCTAGCTTGTTCATCAATCAAGTGATTGATGGCGTGCAAGGCAAGTCGATTTCGGTCGGCGCGCAGAATTCTGCGGTGGAAGCCATGCAAGGCGCATTGACCGGTGAAATTGCACCGAGTCAGTTGGTGGATGCAGGTTGTTCCCTGGTGCTTGTCGGGCACTCCGAACGCCGTCAGATTTTGGGCGAGCAGGACGCAGTGCTGATCCGCAAGTTCGCAGCGGCACAGGCATCTGGCTTGATTCCGGTGTTGTGCATAGGGGAGACCCTTGAGCAGCGCGAAGCCGGGAAAACGATTGAGGTTGTCTCGGCTCAGCTGGACAGCATCATCGATGAGCTGGGTGTCGGTGTGTTTGCAAAGGCAGTGATCGCTTACGAGCCGGTTTGGGCCATTGGCACCGGACTGACTGCTTCGCCGCAACAGGCGCAGGATGTGCATGCAGCCATTCGCGCGCAGTTGGCGGCAAAGAATTCTGAAGTCGCACAAGGTGTGCGGCTTCTATACGGCGGCAGCGTGAAGGCGGCCAATGCGGTCGAACTGTTCGGCATGCCGGATATCGATGGGGGCCTCATTGGTGGGGCTTCCCTGAATGCAGATGAGTTCGGTGCGATCTGTCGCGCCGCGGGAAACTGAAAAAATGCTGGAAACAGTCGTAGTCGTTTTTCATCTGCTGGGTGCATTGGGCGTAGTTGCTCTCGTATTGCTGCAGCAGGGTAAAGGTGCGGATGCTGGCGCGTCTTTCGGAGCAGGTGCTTCAAATACTGTGTTCGGAAGCCAAGGTTCCTCTACCTTTCTTAGTAAGTTTACTGCTATACTTGCCGCAGGTTTCTTCATAACCAGCTTAGGGTTAGGTTACTTTGCTAAAGAGAAAGCTCACCAGCTGACTCAAGTAGGTCTCCCAAATCCAGCAGTGTTGGAAGTTCCAAAGCAACAACCGGCTTCTGATGATGTCCCGGTGCTTCAAGAGCAAAAGTCGGCTACTCCAGCGACTGACGTGCCTCCAGCTCAAGAGCAAAAGTAAGAAGGGTTTCAAACGTAGTATTGCCGAGGTGGTGGAATTGGTAGACACGCAACCTTGAGGTGGTTGTGCCCATAGGGTGTAGGGGTTCGAGTCCCCTTCTCGGTACCAATTATCAGGAGAGCCCGCTGTTGCGGGCTTTCTTGTAGGTGGAAGGTTACATTGACCCTGTTAGGGATCGGTCGTATACTTCCGCCCCAGCTTTGTCGCGGGGTGGAGCAGTCTGGTAGCTCGTCGGGCTCATAACCCGAAGGTCGTCGGTTCAAATCCGGCCCCCGCAACCAGTTTAAGGAGCCCCTTTTAAGGGGCTTTTTGTTAGCTGGATACTTTCTACGCCGCTGTTCGACGGCGTTTCAAGGATGGGCGTTTCGCCCATTTTTTTATTTTGCATAGCATGCACATACATGCACGAGGGGGTTCAGGTGTCGAGCAAGCTAGAAGAGTTGCAGGCCTTGTTGGCCCCGGTGGTCGTGGCCCTGGGCTATGAATGCTGGGGTATTGAGTTTTCGGCTCAAGGTCGTCACTCGATGTTGCGCGTTTATATCGATAAAGAGGGCGGTGTGCTGGTGGACGATTGTGCCATTGTCAGCCGTCAGATCAGCGGTGTCCTGGATGTTGAAGATCCGATCGCCGTTGAATACACCCTTGAAGTTTCCTCGCCTGGCATGGAACGCCCACTGTTCACTATTGAGCAGTTTGCAAAATTTGCCGGTGAACAAGTGAAGATCAAGCTGCGCTCGCCTTTTGAAGGACGACGCAACTTTCAGGGCCTTCTGCGCGGTGTAGAAGAGCAGGACGTCGTGGTGCAGGTAGAAGACCATGAGTTCCTGTTGCCGATCGATATGATCGACAAGGCCAACATTATTCCCAGTTTTGACTGAGACGCGGATCCCGCGGATCCAATGGCTTGCGAAAGGCGAGGCGTACGATGAGCAAAGAAGTACTGCTGGTTGTTGAGTCGGTATCCAATGAAAAGGGCGTACCGGCAAACGTAATTTTTGAAGCGCTGGAGCTGGCTCTGGCCACTGCTACCAAAAAGCGTTTTGAGGACGAAGTCGATCTGCGTGTGGAAATCAATCGCCACACCGGTGCTTACGAGACATTCCGTCGCTGGACGGTCGTCGAAGAAGCAGACCTGGACGATCCGGCCATTGAAACCTGGCCGAGCAAGGTTGCCGAGACGCATCCTGGTTCCAAGGTTGGCGATGTAGTCGAAGAAAAAATCGAATCCATCGAGTTCGGCCGTATCGCTGCACAGACTGCCAAGCAAGTCATCGTGCAAAAAGTTCGTGAAGCCGAGCGCGCTCAAGTCGTTGACGCCTATCGCGAGCGCCTGGGGGAAATCATCTCCGGCACCGTGAAGAAAGTGACTCGCGACAACGTGATCGTCGACCTGGGCAACAACGCTGAAGCGTTGCTGGCTCGTGAAGACATCATTTCTCGCGAAACCTTCCGTGTCGGCGTGCGTCTGCGTGCGCTGCTCAAGGAAATCCGCACCGAGAACCGCGGCCCGCAGCTGATCCTGTCGCGTACCGCGCCGGAAATGCTGATCGAGTTGTTCCGCATCGAAGTGCCGGAAATCGCTGAAGGCCTGATCGAAGTTATGGCTGCGTCCCGTGATCCGGGTTCGCGTGCCAAGATCGCGGTCCGCTCCAAGGACAAACGCATCGATCCGCAGGGCGCTTGCATCGGTATGCGCGGTTCGCGCGTCCAGGCAGTGTCGGGTGAGTTGGGCGGTGAGCGTGTAGATATCGTCCTGTGGGACGACAACCCGGCTCAGTTTGTGATCAATGCAATGTCGCCGGCTGAAGTGGCGGCAATTATCGTTGACGAAGATGCCCATGCAATGGACATCGCCGTTGGCGCAGACAATCTGGCTCAGGCCATCGGTCGTGGTGGTCAGAACGTGCGTCTGGCTAGCCAATTGACTGGCTGGACCCTGAACGTGATGACCGAATCGGACATCCAGGCTAAGCAGCAAGCAGAAACCGGCGACATCCTGCGCAACTTCATCGACGAGCTGGAAGTCGACGAAGACCTGGCACAGGTGCTGGTAGATGAAGGCTTCACCAGCCTGGAAGAGATTGCCTACGTACCGTTGGAAGAAATGCTCAACATCGACGGCTTTGACGAAGAAACCGTCAACGAGCTTCGCGCTCGTGCCAAGGATCGTTTGTTGACCAAAGCCATCGCTACTGAGGAAAAGCTGGCAGACGCCCATCCGGCCGAAGACCTGCTCTCGCTTGAGGGCATGGACAAGGATTTGGCGATGGAACTGGCGGTGCGCGGCGTAATTACCCGCGAAGACCTGGCCGAGCAGTCTATTGACGACCTGCTCGACATCGACGGCATTGACGATGATCGTGCCGGCAAGTTGATCATGGCCGCCCGAGCCCACTGGTTCGAGTAATTAGGCGCGGCCTGAGGAGAGAAGTGCATGACGCAAGTCACGGTGAAACAACTGGCCGATGAGGTCAAAACACCGGTAGAGCGCCTGTTGCAGCAGATGCGTGAGGCAGGTCTGCCGCACACCGCCGCCGAAGAAAGTGTGACTGACAGTGAGAAGCAATCGTTGCTGACTCACTTGAAAAGCAGCCACAAGGCGAAAGTGGAAGAACCACGCAAGATCACGCTGCAGCGTAAAACCACCAGCACCCTGCGTGTTGCTGGCAGCAAAAGCATCAGCGTTGAAGTCCGCAAAAAGAAAGTTTTCGTACAGCGCAGCCCGGAAGAAATCGAAGCCGAGCGCAAACGCGAACTGGATGAACGCCGCGCAGTAGAAAATGCTGCCCGTCAGAAGGCTGAAGAAGAAGCCAAGCGTCGCGCCGAAGAAGAAGCGCGTCGCCAGCCTGCTGCTGCGCAAAACGGTTCGACTGACGCTGTTGCAGCGCCTGCTGCAGTTGCTGAACCTGTGCGTGAAAGCGCGCCGGTTGTAGCGGCTGCACCAGCACCGTCTGCTGACGTTCGCAACAAGCAGAACGAACAGCGCCGTCCGGACAAACCACGTGCCGACGATAACAATCGTCGCAGCGGCGGTGGTGATGGCGAGCGCAAAAACGCTCCGCATCGTGCTTCGGTCAAAGAGAAAGCGCCTGCGCCACGTGTTGCGCCACGTACTACCGACGAAGAAAGCGATGGCTTCCGTCGTGGTGGTCGCGGCAAGGCCAAGCTGAAGAAACGCAACGCCCACGGTTTCCAGAGCCCAACCGGCCCTGTCGTGCGTGATGTGCAGATTGGCGAGACCATCACTGTTGGCGATCTCGCCAATCAGATGTCGGTCAAGGCTGCTGAAATCATCAAGTTCATGTTCAAACTGGGTACTCCAGCGACCATCAACCAGGTGCTTGATCAGGAAACTGCTCAACTGGTAGCCGAAGAACTGGGCCACAAAGTGACCCTGGTCAGCGACACCGCCCTGGAAGATTCCCTGGCCGAGTCCCTGAAGTTTGAAGGTGAGACGTTCTCCCGTGCACCGGTTGTGACCGTAATGGGCCACGTTGACCACGGTAAAACCTCGCTGCTCGACTACATCCGTCGTGCCAAGGTCGCTGCTGGCGAAGCCGGCGGTATCACCCAGCACATCGGTGCGTACCACGTTGAAACTGATCGCGGCATGGTCACTTTCCTCGACACCCCGGGTCACGCCGCGTTTACCGCAATGCGTGCCCGTGGTGCCAAGGCGACCGACATCGTGATCCTGGTGGTTGCAGCGGACGACGGCGTGATGCCGCAGACCATTGAAGCCGTTCAGCACGCCAAGGCTGCCGGTGTACCACTGGTTGTTGCCGTGAACAAAATCGACAAGCCGGGCGCTGATCTCGATCGCATCCGTAGCGAACTGTCGGTTCACGGCGTGACCTCGGAAGAGTGGGGCGGCGACACCCCGTTCGTATCGGTTTCGGCGAAAGTCGGTACTGGTGTGGACGAGTTGCTCGAAGCTGTTCTGCTGCAAGCCGAAGTTCTGGAACTGAAAGCGACTCCATCGGCTCCTGGCCGTGGCGTCGTGGTTGAATCGCGTCTCGACAAAGGTCGTGGCCCTGTTGCAACCGTTCTGGTTCAAGACGGTACCCTGCGCCAAGGCGACATGGTGCTGGTCGGTTCGAACTATGGCCGTGTGCGTGCCATGCTCGACGAGAACGGCAAGCCGATCAAGGAAGCCGGTCCTTCCATCCCTGTCGAGATCCTCGGCCTGGACGGTACCCCGGACGCTGGCGATGAGATGAGCGTGCTGTCGGACGAGAAGAAAGCCCGTGAAGTGGCTCTGTTCCGTCAAGGCAAGTTCCGCGAAGTCAAGCTGGCCCGTGCTCACGCCGGCAAGCTGGAAAACATCTTCGAAAACATGGGCCAGGCAGAGAAGAAGACGCTCAACATCGTCCTCAAATCCGACGTCCGTGGTTCGCTGGAAGCGTTGAACGGTGCCTTGAACGGCCTGGGTAACGACGAAGTGCAAGTGCGTGTTGTCGGCGGCGGCGTGGGTGGCATCACCGAGTCCGACGCTAACCTGGCACTGGCCTCCAACGCTGTACTGTTCGGCTTCAACGTGCGTGCCGATGCTGGCGCTCGCAAGATCGTCGAGCAGGAAGGTCTGGATATGCGTTACTACAACGTGATCTACGACATCATCGAAGACGTCAAGAAAGCCCTGACCGGTATGCTGGGCAGCGATGTTCGCGAGAACATCCTGGGTATCGCTGAAGTGCGTGACGTGTTCCGTTCGCCGAAGTTTGGCGCGATCGCCGGTTGCATGGTTATCGAAGGTGTTGTTCACCGTAACCGTCCAATCCGTGTACTGCGTGAAGACATCGTTATCTTCGAAGGCGAGCTGGAATCCCTGCGCCGCTTCAAGGATGACGCTTCCGAAGTACGTGCCGGCATGGAATGCGGTATTGGCGTCAAGAGCTACAACGACGTCAAACCTGGCGACAAGATCGAAGTTTACGAGAAGGTTCAGGTTGCTCGCAGCCTCTGACTCGCGCACTTCAAGGGCCACGGCGAGCCGCCGCATGCAAGTGCGCGGCACGGCGTCAGGACTCTAAACGCAACGCCCGGTCTGGCTTTTGTCAGGCCGGGCGTTTGCCGCTTTCAGACCCCTCGGGTTTCACCGTGGGGCAGTAACAGGTAACAAGACATGGCAAAAGAATACAGCCGTACCCAACGTATCGGCGATCAGATGCAGCGTGAGCTGGCACAACTGATCCGTCGTGAAGTCAAAGACCCGCGCGTCGGCCTGGTCACCATTACTGCTGTTGAAGTCAGCCGTGACGTCGGTCACGCCAAGATCTTCATCACCGTGATGGGGCAGGACAGCGCCGAAGACATTGCACAAAGCATCAAGGTGCTCAACTCCGCCGCCGGTTTCCTGCGTATGCAGCTGGCTCGCGAAATGAAGTTGCGCAGCGTTCCTCAGTTGCACTTCCACTACGACGAAAGCGTCGTGCGTGGTGCGCACCTGTCGGCCCTGATCGAGCGTGCGGTGGCTGAAGACAATCAGCACCCGGTAGCGGCTGAACCCGAAGACGCCAAGGAGTAATCGGTGGCTCAGGTCAAACGTATCCGTCGTAACGTCAGCGGCATTATCCTGCTCGACAAGCCGCTGGGGTTCACCTCCAACGCCGCGTTGCAGAAGGTTCGCTGGTTGCTGAACGCCGAGAAGGCCGGGCACACCGGCAGTCTTGATCCGCTGGCCACCGGCGTGTTGCCGTTGTGCTTCGGTGAGGCGACCAAGTTCTCGCAGTATCTGCTCGACTCTGACAAGGCGTATGAAACCCTGGCGCAATTGGGCAAAACCACCACCACGGCGGACGCCGAGGGTGAAGTTTTGCAGGAACGCCCGGTGACCGTTGGTCGCGTCGATGTCGAAGCTGTTTTGCCCGGTTTTCGTGGGCAAATCAGTCAGATACCGCCGATGTACTCGGCGCTCAAGCGTGACGGGCAGCCGCTATACAAGCTGGCCCGTGCTGGCGAAGTAGTGGAGCGCGAACCGCGTTCTGTTACTATTGCGCGCTTGGAATTGCTGGCCTTCGAGGGTGATACTGCGCGGCTTGCGGTGGATTGCAGCAAAGGCACCTATATCCGCACCCTGGTGGAGGATATCGGTGAGAAACTCGGTTGTGGTGCTTACGTTGCTGAATTGCGACGTACCCAGGCCGGGCCTTTCACCTTGGCGCAGACGGTCACGCTGGAAGAGTTGGAAGCGGTACATGCCGAAGGCGGCAATGAAGCGGTTGATCGCTTCCTGATGCCATCGGACAGCGGCCTGCTGGATTGGCCACTGTTGCAGTTCTCGGAGCACAGCTCGTTCTACTGGCTTAACGGCCAGCCGGTTCGAGCCCCGGATGCACCGAAGTTCGGCATGGTACGGGTACAGGATCACAATGGTCGCTTCATCGGTATCGGTGAAGTGAGCGAAGACGGGCGCATCGCGCCACGTCGACTGATTCGGTCAGAATGACCGGACGAGGGTGGCTGTCAACAGGCACGGTCACTACTCATTTTTAGATACAGGGATTTGTCCCTGGCCTGTTGAAACTGTTTTTCTGAAACAGTTTCCTGATAAAAGGATTGCCTCATGGCTCTCGACGTTCAAGAAAAAGCTCAAATCGTAGCTGACTACCAGCAAGCTGTTGGTGACACTGGTTCGCCAGAAGTGCAAGTTGCACTGCTGACCCACAACATCAACAAGCTGCAAGGTCACTTCAAGGCCAACGGTAAAGATCACCACTCCCGTCGTGGTCTGATCCGCATGGTAAACCAGCGTCGTAAGCTGCTGGACTACCTGAAAGGCAAGGATCTGGGTCGTTATCAGGCTCTGATCGGTCGCCTGGGTCTGCGTCGCTAATAAGCGATTGCGCTAGAGGTTGGTTGTCTGTCGTGCGTCAGCGGGTTTCCCGCTGGCGCATGGCAGGCTCCCAGCCTCAAGTTTTATCTGGATACACGTTTTACCCTGGACAGGCGTTGGGCCGACTCCCGACATTGCCCAAGAATTTCGCAAGAAGACAAGTTCCCCAAGAGCCACAAAAGAAGGTAGGACACCGTGAACCCGGTAATCAAAAAATTCCAGTTCGGTCAGTCGACCGTTACCCTCGAGACTGGCCGTATCGCCCGTCAGGCCTCCGGCGCAGTATTGGTCACCGTTGACGACGACGTCAGCGTATTGGTGACCGTAGTCGGTGCCAAACAAGCCGATCCAGGCAAGGGCTTCTTCCCTCTGTCCGTTCACTACCAGGAAAAGACTTACGCTGCCGGTAAGATCCCTGGCGGTTTCTTCAAGCGCGAAGGCCGTCCTTCCGAGAAAGAAACCCTGACTTCCCGACTGATCGACCGTCCGATCCGTCCGCTGTTCCCAGAAGGCTTCATGAACGAAGTGCAGGTTGTCTGCACCGTCGTTTCCACCAGCAAGAAGACCGATCCGGACATCGCTGCGATGATTGGTACCTCGGCGGCCCTGGCCATCTCCGGCATTCCTTTCGATGGCCCGATCGGCGCTGCCCGCGTTGCGTTCCACGAAAGCACCGGTTACCTGCTGAACCCGACTTACGAACAACAGAAAGCTTCGAGCCTGGACATGGTCGTTGCCGGTACTTCGGAAGCCGTTCTGATGGTTGAATCGGAAGCCAAAGAGCTGACCGAAGACCAGATGCTGGGCGCGGTACTGTTTGCTCACGACGAGTTCCAGGTTGTGATCCAAGCCGTTAAAGAACTGGCCGCTGAAGCTGCCAAGCCGACCTGGACCTGGGCTCCTGCGCCTGAAGCCACGGCTCTGCTGGGCGCTATCCGTGCCGAGTTCGGCGACGCGATCTCCCAGGCTTACACCATCACCATCAAGGCCGATCGTTACGCTCGCCTGGGTGAGCTGAAAGACCAGGTGGTTGCCAAGCTGTCCGGTGAAGAAGGCCAGCCTTCTTCCAGCGAAGTCAAAGCAGCGTTTGGCGAAATCGAATACCGCACCGTTCGCGAAAACATCGTAAACGGCAAGCCACGTATCGACGGCCGCGACACCAAGACTGTACGCCCTCTGAACATCGAAGTCGGTGTTCTGCCAAAGACCCACGGTTCGGCTCTGTTCACCCGTGGCGAAACCCAGGCTCTGGTTGTTGCAACTCTGGGCACCGCCCGTGACGCACAACTGCTGGACACCCTGGAAGGCGAGAAAAAAGACCCGTTCATGCTGCACTACAACTTCCCACCGTTCTCGGTAGGTGAGTGTGGTCGCATGGGTGGCGCTGGTCGTCGCGAAATCGGTCACGGCCGTCTGGCCCGTCGTTCGATTGCAGCCATGCTGCCTGCCGCCGACGTGTTCCCGTACACCATCCGTGTTGTATCGGAAATCACCGAATCCAACGGTTCGAGCTCCATGGCTTCGGTCTGCGGCGCTTCCCTGGCCCTGATGGACGCTGGCGTCCCGATGAAGGCACCGGTTGCCGGTATCGCCATGGGTCTGGTTAAAGAAGGCGAGAAATTCGCCATCCTGACCGACATCCTGGGTGACGAAGACCACCTCGGCGACATGGACTTCAAAGTAGCCGGTACCGCTAAAGGTGTTACCGCGCTGCAGATGGACATCAAGATCAAAGGCATCACCGAAGAAATCATGGAAATCGCTCTGGGCCAAGCCCTGGAAGCGCGCCTGAACATCCTCGGTCAGATGAACCAGATCATTGGCCAGTCGCGTACCGAACTGTCGGAAAACGCTCCGACCATGATCGCGATGAAAATCGACACCGACAAAATCCGTGATGTCATCGGTAAAGGCGGCGCGACCATTCGTGCGATCTGTGAAGAGACCAAGGCTTCGATCGACATCGAAGACGACGGCTCGATCAAGATCTTCGGCGAAACCAAGGAAGCGGCTGAAGCAGCACGTCAGCGCGTTCTGGGCATCACCGCAGAAGCTGAAATCGGCAAAATCTACGTGGGTAAGGTTGAGCGCATCGTCGACTTCGGCGCATTCGTCAACATCCTGCCAGGCAAGGACGGTCTGGTTCACATCTCGATGCTGAGCGACGCTCGTGTTGAGAAAGTGACCGACATCCTGAAAGAAGGCCAGGAAGTGGAAGTACTGGTACTGGACGTGGACAACCGCGGCCGTATCAAGCTGTCCATCAAAGACGTAGCAGCAGCCAAGGCTTCGGGCGTTTAATCACTCCCCACGCCTGACTGCTTCAACGTTATAAAAAATGCCCCGCAGTGAACGCTACGGGGCATTTTTTTGTCTGCGAAACAGGGTGTGAAGTTGCTGGCCCTCGAACCCGGTGCTAGGTTTAGCCCACTGCCCGTGTAGCTCAGTTGGTAGAGCAGCGCACTCGTAACGCGAAGGTCGCAGGTTCGACTCCTGTCTCGGGCACCATCCCCTGTTATTTCACCTTTCTGCTCAGGTCATCCACGGTACGTTTGAGCTGATCCAGCTGCTTGTCCTGATCGCTGACTTCGCGCTTCAGGCTGGACAGGTCACTGGAGCTTGAGCTGGAACTCGATCCGGCACTGCGCTTGAGGTCTTCCACCTGGCTGGCGAGCCTTTTCAGCTCGCTGTTCTGTGCACTGACAGTTCGCTTGAGGTCGCTCACTTCGCTGGCACTCGAGCTTGAACTGGACCCCGTATTCTTCTTGAGCTCTTCGATGAGTCTGGTTTGCTCCTTGACGGTTTTCTCAAGGTTCTCGATGTCAGCCGTGTTGGTTTTAGCGGTGCTCTGTAATTGGGTCACCATGTCGATACTGATATCGCTTCTCGTCATCACATCTTTGCCGTACAGATTGTGAAAGGTGAGGAATTTGTCGCTGGAACTGGAACTGTCGGAGCTGAACTCCAAACCGGCCTGGGCGGTACTGGACAGTGCCAGGCTGCCGAGAAGAACGACCGCCGTGCTGGTTGCGAGAAGGGCTGACGAACGCTTTGCAAGACTGGACATCACTAGGGTTCCTTGTGAAGTGCTTAGATGGCACATCGCTATGACTTTGCCTTTATCGCGTTGTTCCTGCGACGCGAGACAATATTTTCAAAAAGGACCCTCCAGCGTTTTTTTGTAGATTTGATGTAAAAGTCCGTATAAATCGCCAACCAAACGTCCTATATTCGGAGCCTGCACACGCATCACCTTGCAGTTTTCAGATGATCCCCGAATGGTTCTGAAGGCCAGACAAACCGGGCTTCACACGGTTTTTTGCGTCAGAGAGATCCTTGATGATCCAGATCCATCTTCCATTCCCCAGATCAGCGAGAACGACATGACCGTTAAAGAATTGACCCAAGAAGCCAGACACGAAGAAGCGCTCAAAAAGTACTTGCTGGATTCGCCCCAGCTCGCCGGAGAGATCAAGGACCTGCCGGCCGACGATCAGAAAGACCAGATTCAATGGGCGTTCGAGGATGAGGCAGAGTCCCAGGGCTTGCAGCCGTGGGAATTGACGCTCAAGTACACCTCGACCCCGGAAGAGTTCGAGGCTGCGCGCCTGGTGCTGCACAAAGAGGCAGCCGAGGTGCTGGGCGTCGAGTGGGAAGAGTACTGCGAGATGAACAATCTGGTGGTCTGACAAAGACGCCAGCCTGAACAAGGCTGGCGTTTTTCGTTCTACAACGCTTGATCAGAGGCTTAACCGCATCGACAGATCGACAGCCTTCACGTCCTTGGTCATCGCGCCAATCGAGATGTAATCCACCCCGGTTTCAGCGATCGGCAGCAGCGTACTTTCGTTGATCCCGCCACTGGCTTCGAGTTTGGCCTTGCCCGCGTTCAGGCGCACGGCTTCACGCATGTCATCCAGGCTCAACTCATCGAGCATGATGATGTCAGCGCCCGCTGCCAGCGCTTCCTTGAGCTCCTTGAGGCTTTCCACTTCGATCTCCACCGGTTTGCCCGGGGCAATCTTGTGCGCGGCATTAATGGCTTCAGGGATGCCACCGCTGGCGGCGATATGGTTTTCCTTGATAAGGAAGGCATCGTAGAGACCGATGCGGTGGTTGTGGCAGCCGCCGCACGTCACCGCGTACTTCTGCGCCAGGCGCAGGCCCGGCAGGGTTTTGCGGGTGTCGAGCAACTTGACCTGGGTGCTGGCGACAAAGTCCGCCAGATGCTGCGCACGCGTGGCCACACCCGACAGCATTTGCAGGAAGTTCAATGCACTGCGTTCGCCCGTGAGCAGCGAGCGCGCCGGACCTTCGAGGTGAAACAGCGCCTGATTGGGTTGCACCCGTTCGCCATCACGCACCTGCCAATGCACTGCGACCCGCGGGTCCAGTTGCCGGAACACTGCATCGACCCACGCCGTGCCGGCAATGACGGCGGCATCACGCGTGATGATGGTGGCTTTTGCCAGGCGTTCGGCCGGGATCAACTGTGCGGTGATATCGCCGCTGCCGACGTCTTCGAGCAGCGCACGGCGTACGTTGGCTTCGATTTCGGCGGTCAAGTCGGCGAGACGTAGATTCGGCATAACGGACTCCACAAACAAAGTGGTCCGATTATAGGGGTATGGCACCAGCCAACCCAAGGCGTCAGAGGCTTTCCGTTTGCGCTGAACCCTGCATTTGGTCGATTTATCGCCTAAGTCGGCGCCCGTCCGTTGCGTCTATTTGAAGGGGAGATGAAGAGTCTGCTGGCACAGCAGGCACATCTTGCAAGATAATTCGCCTTGCTTTTGACGTCATGGCTTTGACGTGCTTATTGGATGGTTTTCTGTCCGGAAATGACCCTTTCAGGAGGCTTGGATGCACAACGACGGGAATGTAGTGCCTTTGCACAAAGGCGCTACCGATCAGGCGACGCACTCGCCGCTCGCCCGCCTGCCTGTGATTCTGCTTCAGGTTCGCGACAAGGTTGCACTGCAGCTGCGGCAGGGATTGCAGGATCTGTTCGATAACGCCGACGACACCTTGTTCGAAATGGCCGATCGGGCCCGCAATGACGTTGAGCAGAACCTCTATTTCGAAGCCATGCGCGACTTGCGCCTCAAGCGTAAAAGTATCGAGCGCGGGTTCCTCGAGCACTTCTTCGAGGCGTTTGTCAGCCTCACTCAATACGACACCACTCATCCTGCCTTGCCCCAGGCATTGACCCTTGACGCCTCGACACAACGCCCCAACGACGACATTGAGCGCAGCGTCGCGGTGGAGGCGATGGTCAATAAAGTGCTGAACCGTGAAGGCGTTGGCCTTGGTCAGCTCACCGCTCGGCTCGGTGTGTTGCTCGGTAAGCCGCTGGACGATCAGCGCAACCCCGTGGGGCCGGCGATGCTGTGCGAGTATTTCTTGCAGGCCGGGCGAAATCTCGGGGTGGAGATCAAGGTCAAGCTGATCATCCTCAAGTTGTTCGAGCGCTATGTACTCAGTAGCGCCGATCAGCTCTACGCTCAATCCAATCAATTACTCGTCGCCACCGGCGTATTGCCCGAGCTCAAGCCTGCGCCCACACGGCGTGCGACAGATCGCACGATGTCCGTTGCGGATGATGAGCCTTCACCGGCGAACGTGCGCTCGGACTCGGCACAGATCGACGAGGTGTTCGCTGCGTTGCAGGAGCTGCTGCTGCCTGTGCGCGGCAGTGTCGCGCCGACCCTTGAGGCCAGCGCCGAGACACGACCCATTTCCACGCAGGACTTGTTGCGCATGCTCTCGCACCTGCAGCAACACGTGCCGGCACTGGCGGCTCAGGACGATTTCGATCTGCGTAACCAGCTTGAACAACTGCTAACGCGGGTCAGCGTCAAAAGCGGCAAGTCGCGCGTGGTCGGAGTCGCTGATGAGGACGTGATCAACCTGATCGCCATGCTGTTTGAATGCATGCTTGATGACCGCAACCTGCCGGATTCGCTCAAGGCGCTGATCGGTCGTCTGCAGATCCCGATGCTGAAAGTGGCGGTGCTCGACAAGAGTTTTTTCAGCCGAAGCAGTCATCCCGCCCGACGCTTGCTCAATGAAATCGCCGCCGCGGCCATGGGCTGGGGCGAGTGCGATGACCATGAACGCGACAGCCTGTACCTGCGCATCGAGCAGGTGGTGCAGCGTCTGTTGAATGACTTTGCTGACGACCCGGCGATTTTTTCCGAGCTGCTGGCGGATTTTCTCGCTTTTACCAGTGATGAGCGCCGTCGCAGTGAATTGTTGGAGCAGCGCACCCGCGACGCCGAAGAGGGCCGTGCCAGGACCGAACTGGCTCGCCAGCGCGTCGAGCAGGCGCTGAATCAGGCGTTGTTGGGCAAAGTGTTGCCGCAAGCGGTGGTGGTGTTTGTCCAGGAGGCCTGGAGCAAAGTGCTGCTGTTGACCTGCCTCAAACACGGTGATCAGTCGGCTGAATGGCGAGCGGATGTCCACACCATGGAGCAACTGATCTGGAGTGTGCAACGCCACGAGGAGCCCGATTCGAGCCAGCGCCTGCTGGCGCTGGTGCCTGGGCTACTGAAGTCATTGCGTGACGGGCTGAACAGTTCGGCATTCGATCCTTTCGCCACCAGCGAGTTTTTCAGCGCGCTGGAAACCTTGCACGTTCAACTGTTCACGTATCCGGAGCAGGCAAACGACGGGTCTTTCGAGGCGCCGGTGATGGTCCGGATGACGCAGGAAATCGCCCTGCAAACCGCCGACGAAGGACCGGTCGAGACGCCATTCGCCCGTTTACCGGTGGACGACGCCAGCTTGCTGCAAGTGGATAAACTGCATCCCGGTTGCTGGGTCGAGTTTCAGGAAGACGACGAAAACACTCTGCGCTGCAAGCTGGCCGCGATCATTGAAGGCACCGGCAACTACATCTTCGTCAATCGCACCGGCCTGAAAGTCCTGGAGCGCTGCCGCACTGGCCTCGCGCTGGAATTTCGTCGCGGCGCGGTGCGCACGCTGGACACTACCTTGCTGTTTGACCGGGCGCTGGCCTCGGTGCTCGGTGACTTGCGCCGCCTCAATCGCGGCAAGTGATCGCGTCCCGATGGGCTATCGCGGCATACTGGGCGCCAACACAGTCGTTGCTGAAGGAACCTGTATGCAGTTGGACCCCGCGAGCGGTTGGTGCCAGGACGTGCGTTTATGCCCCTCACCCAACTTCAATGCGCGCCCCTCGGGCGAAATTTCCCTGCTGGTGATCCACAACATCAGCTTGCCGCCAGCGCAGTTCGCGACCGGCAAAGTGCAGGAATTCTTCCAGAATCGTCTGGATGTCACGGAGCATCCTTATTTTGAAGGTATTGCTGACTTGCGGGTGTCAGCGCACTTTCTGATTGAGCGTGACGGCACGGTCACTCAGTTTGTCTCTTGTCTTGAGCGCGCCTGGCATGCCGGTGTCTCGACTTTCGAGGGCCGGGAAACCTGTAACGATTTTTCCGTGGGCATCGAACTTGAAGGCACGGATGATCTGCCGTTCACCGATGCTCAGTATCACGCGCTGACGGCCTTGACCCGACAGCTGCAAAACGCCTACACCGGCATCACTGCGCAGCGCATTTGCGGGCACAGCGACATTGCCCCGGGGCGCAAGACCGATCCAGGACCGGCGTTCGATTGGGCACGCTATCGCGCGGCCTTGGCAAAAGAGGAAGGACAATGAGTTTTCTGGTGTTGCTGTTGGCGGTATGGATCGAGAAGTTCTCGGCACTGCGCCATCGGGTTCAGCGTGATGGCGGTTGGGTACGCGAGCTGAACAAGCTTGAGGTCATGCCACGCCTGATCAACCGGCCTTGGCTGGTTTTGGTCATTATGGTGTTGTTGCCGGTCGCGCTGCTGGGATTGCTGCTGGTGGTGCTGGAGCCGGTGGCCTACGGTCTGCTGGCACTGCCGGTGCATTTGCTGGTGGTGATTTACAGCCTCGGACGCGGCGATCTGCTGGCCGGACTGGGGCCGTTTCGCGATGCCTGGCGCCGCGAGGACCTGCAAGCCGCCGCGCATGTGGCCAAACGAGACCTGGATATTTGCGCCGAAAGCGGCGAGCAATTGCTGGAACGGGTCGAAGCGCACCTGCTCTGGGAGGCTTACCAGAGTTTCTTTGCGGTCATTTTTTGGTACTTCCTGCTGGGTCCGGTGGCCGCCCTGAGCTATCGCTTGCTGGCGCTGGCCGAAGAGCACGGACAGAATCCGGCCGTGGTCGAACGCGCGGCACAATTGCGTCACGCCTTTGATTGGGTGCCAGTGCGGTTGCTGGCGGCGAGTTTTGCACTGGTCGGCAACTTTGTGGCGGTCGGCCGGGTGATGTTGCATGAATTGCTGAACTGGAACATCAGCGCCGCTCAGTTGATCGAGAAGGTCGGGATGGTGGCCGGTGAAATCCCGGCACCGGTCGTCGGACCGGATGGCATCAACAGCCTGGACCGGATCTGGGAGCTACTGTTGCGGGCGGCAGTGCTCTGGTACGCCGGTTTTGCGCTGTGGACGGTCCTCCCTTAACACACCGATCCCTGTAGCCGCTGGTGCAGCCTGCGCCAGTGGCTACGGGGATTTGCCTGCCCTCGTTAACCTTAAGTTACAAAACCCCCTGCCGATTTAAGATATACAGGGATAGCGCTGAATAGTGGCTATCTGCCGCTGAGCCGCGCCTGCCAAATAAAAATAAGAATGCAATGGGAGACTTCCAGTGAAGAGCTTGCTCTATCCCGCCGTCGCACTGATGAACCGCCTGAGCTTCGGCATGAAGTTCAGCTTGATCAGCGTGCTGTTCCTTGTGCCCATGCTGGTCACCAACTTTTATCTGGTGCGTGACTCCTATCGCGAGTTTCAGGGCACGCAAGTCGAGCTGCAAAGCCTCGACCTGCTGGGCAGCGGCCTGACGCTGCGGCGTGACCTGGAGACCCTGAACAATCTGGTGCAGATCAACGTCACGCTCGGCCAGTCCGGCAAGGCCGGCAACGTCGAGTCGAAGATCGGCACGTTGGAGCAAAGTATTCTGGCGCGCCTGCAAGGGCTGACCGCGATGACCACCGATCCTGAGCAGATCACGGTTTTCGACGGCAAACGCGATGAAATGATCGCCGCGTTCAAGGCCCAGCAAACGGAAACTTCCCTGCAAAGCAAAAGTGGAATGATTGGCAAACTGCTGGGGAACGCGCAGATTTTCAGCCAGATCATCGCCACCCAGGCCGGCCTCAGTCGCGACAGCCAAAGCGACATGCGTCAACTGAGCGAGCTGATTACCAACGTCACCCCACCGGTGACTCAACTGCTGGGCGAAGGCCGGGCGATGGGTTCCTTTTCCCTTGGGCAAGGCTTTCTCAACTCGGCATCGAGCACTCGATTCGATGAGCTGTTGGCGCAGATCGAAAAGCTCCAGGGCGAATACGGCCTGAAGTTGCAGGACGCACTGGGTTCCAGCAAAGCGGCGCGTGAAACCCTGGCCGCTCAAGCCGACAGCAGCAAGGCATCGCTGAAAAAAGCCAGTGAGCTGTTCGAAGAAAAAGTGGTGATGGCCGACACCCTCGATGCACCCTGGCAGGGCTTTTACGATCAGGTCACCGGCCTGATGGACCAGACTTACCAACTCAACGAAGCCACCCTGAAGTTCCTCGGCACCCAGTTGCAGCAGCGACTGGAACAGAACCGCACCCACATGGTTTTGCAGGCTGTGGCGTTGTCGGTGGTGTTCGTGTTGATTTTCTACCTGTACGGCGGCTTCTACGCGTCGACCCGCACCACGCTCAAGCGTCTTGGCGCGATGATGGACACGGTCGCTGCGGGCGACATGACGGTGACCTTCCGCGCGGAAAGCCGTGATGAGCTCGGCGAGTTGGGTGAGGTGTTCAACGGCACCGTGAAGAAAATCCATGACCTGATCGAGCGCGTCGGCAAGACCGTCAATGAGGTCGAGCGCCAGGCCGGGCAGGTGCAAAGCGTTTCTACCCAAAGCAACCAGGCGGTGGCGGGGCAACGTTCGCAGATCGAGCAGGTCGCCACGGCCATGAACCAGATGTCGGCGACCTCCCTTGAGGTGGCGCGCAGTGCCGCTGCCGCCGTCAGCAGCGCCCACAGCGTCAACGACGAGACCATCAGCGGGCGCGGTCTGGTGGCGTCCCAGCAGGGCAGCATCGCGCAGTTGGCCAGTGAGATTGATCAATCAGTGATCGTAATCAACCAACTGGCCAGCGACAGTCGGTCCATCAGCCGTGTGCTGGAAGTGATCAAGAGCATCGCCGAGCAGACCAATCTGCTGGCCCTCAACGCGGCCATCGAAGCCGCTCGGGCCGGTGAGCAGGGGCGCGGGTTTGCGGTGGTGGCCGATGAGGTCCGCACGCTGGCCAAGCGCACTCAGCAATCGACCGAAGAAATCGAGCAGATGATCAGCAAGCTTCACAGCGGCGTCGGCGCGGCGGTGAAGGCTATGGGCATCAGCCATCAGGTGGCCGATGGCACGGTTGGGCAGTCGGAAAAGGTCCAGCAGGCGCTGGAAAATATCCTCGGCGCTGTCGGCATGATCGTGGACCAGAACCAGCAGATCGCTGCGGCAGTCGAGCAGCAGACCGCCGTCGCCCACGACATCGATCAGAACATCGTCGAGATCAACCGCGCTGGCGAGCGTACCGCCGAAGGGGCGCACCAGACCGAGGATGCCAGCCGCGCGTTGTCGGCCCAGGTGGTAGAACTCAAGCACTTGATCAGCGCCTTCCGGGTGTAAGAATATCTCTGTGGGAGCGAGCCTGCTCGCGAAAGCGGTTTAACTTTCAACACATTTGCTGACTGTTACACCGCTTTCGCGAGCAGGCTCGCTCCCACAGGTTTTACGCAAAATCTGTAGTACTTTTTCCATTCTCAGGCAGGCAATGTCCTGTTTTCCTCCGTGCTCTGATTTTTCGTCTTCAATGAAGGAAGATCATTCACTCTGGCCAGCCCTGAGGAGGCGCGGTTATGTCTGTTGCAACAATGGGAATACAGGGGCACTGCGCGCACTGCGGGAACACCCTGCGGCTGGAAGCCTGGCAACTCAACGCGATTGCAATCAACGAATCATTCGCCTGTACGCACTGCCACAAAGCCTTGCAATTGAGCGACCCGAAACAGATCAAACGCTTCAAATCGCTCGACTCACTCGGCTTGCTGCGGGCGAGCACGCTGGTGATGGTGTGCACGGCAGTCCTGGTGGCGTTGGTCATGGAATGGATCGGCATGCTCAGCGTCGTCGAACAGCTGAATTTTTCGCTGGCCGCGATTCTGGTTTACTTCGTCGTTATACAGTTCGCCCATCACCGGCAACACATCACGCTGATTCTGGAAGCCGCCAAGGCCCACGCCGACTAATTACCAGTTGAACAGCTCGCAGGCATTGGCCGTGCTGACGGCGGCCAACTGCTCGGGGCTGATCGCCATGATCTGCGCCAGTGCCGAGCAGATCGCCGGCAGGTGCGCCGGGCTGTTGCGTTGGCCGGCAAACATGGCCGGTGCCATGTCCGGTGAGTCGGTTTCCAGCACCACGGACTCCAGCGGCAGTTCGGCGAGCACGCGGTGCATGCGCAGCGCCTGCGGCCAGGTGGCGGCGCCGCCCAGACCCAGTTTGAAACCGAGCTTGATGTACTCGCGCGCTTCTTCTTTGCTGCCGGCGAAGGCGTGGATAATCCCGGCACGTTTCAATCGAAAGCGTTTCAGCGTGGCAATCACCGCCGCATGGCTGCGCCGCACATGGATCAGCGCCGGCAGATTGAAGTCCGCCGCCAGTTGCAGTTGCGCCTCGAACAGCGCCTGCTGGCGCTCGCGGTCCAGGGTTTCGATGAAGTAGTCCAGACCGATCTCGCCCACGGCGCACAACTGCCGATGGCCGGACAGGCGCGTCAGCCAATCACCGAGTTCCAGTAGATCTTCAGGTCGATGATCCTCCAGATACACCGGGTGCAAACCGAATGCCGCATGCAAGTCGGGATCGCTTTGCACCAGGTCCCAGACACGCTGCCAGTTCGCCTGATACACCCCCAGCACCACCATTCGACGCACGCCCAGGGCGCGGCTTTCGGCCAGCAGCGCCTGACGATCCGCGTCGAAATCCGGAAAATCCAGATGAGTGTGGCTGTCGATCAGCTCCACGGTTCAGTCCCGGTGAATACGCTGCTTGAAGGTCCGCGCGATGGCCTGTACGCCGGGTTGGTAATCGGACTGCTCGATGGCGGCCAGCGCCAGCGCCAGGGCTTTATCGGCGATCAACTGATGCTGCTGGGCCATGGCGTTGACCGGCAATGGCAGGAAGTCCAGCAACTGCGTGTCACCGAACGTCCCGAGGCGCAACGGACGGGTTTTCAGCGGGAAGTCATGCAAGGCATCGAACACCCCCTGAAGCAACACGTAGGAAGTGGTCACCAGGGCGTCCGGCAGATGGCCCAGACGCTGGAGCATTTCTTCCATCAACTGTTTACCGCACTCGCGGCTGAACGATTCGCCGTGCTCGATTAGTACCTCGCCTTTGAACCCGTCCAGCGCTTCTTTGAAGCCGGCCGCGCGTTCCTGGCTGATGCTCAACTCGGGGCGCGCGCCGATCAAGGCGATCTGCTTGGGCAATGGGTCCAGTAGACTGCGGGTCAATTGCAGGCTGGCCTCACGGTCGTCACTGATGACCGAGCAAAAGTGCTCGGGCTCCATGACCCGGTCGATGGCGATGATCGGCATGCCTTTGGCCTGCAACTGGCGATAGCTGTCGTCATCCGTCGGCAGGCAACTGGCGACGATCAGCGCGTCGCAGCGCCGGGCGCGGAACAGTTTGAGCAATTGCCGCTCACTGTCAGGCGCATCGTCGGAGCTGGCGATCAGCAACTGATAGCCGCGCGCCCGGGCGCCTTGTTCCAGCAGTTTGGCGATTCGCGCGTAACTGGGGTTTTCCAGGTCCGGCAGAATAAAACCCAAGGTGCGCGTATGCCGACTGCGCAACCCGGCCGCTTGAGGGTTGGGCGTAAAGCCATGCTGTTCGACGACCGCGCGCACGCGCTCGACGGTGGCACTGCTGATGCGTTGCTGTTCGGCCTTGCCATTAATGACATAACTGGCGGTGGTTACGGACACACCGGCCAGCTGTGCGATATCACTGAGTTTCAACTCGGGATTTCCTTGTTTTTTCGAGCTTGCCCCGACATTTTCGCCAATCCTACCCGAATCCGGCAGGCGACTATTGTCCAAGCACATCCGACAAGTTGGGCTTCAAGGATGCGACATTATCGAGTAACGTGCCAAGTGTTCTAGATTAAACGTTTCAGCAAGCGTATTTTCAGGGTTATACGCACCCTTGGCCGGTTCTGCCGTGAAACCGCCAAAAGTGACGGTTAAGCGCTTAAGCTGATTCATTCAAAACAATACCTGGCGCCCTCAGACGCCAAAAAGGAGAAAGCATGCTCGAGCTCACTCTAGAGCAGATATCCATGGGCCAGTCGGCTGTGGATAAGTCCGCTGCGTTGCAGCTACTGGCCGAGCATCTGGTCGCCGATGGCCTGGTCGCCGACGGGTACCTCGCCGGGTTGCAGGCGCGTGAGGCTCAGGGCTCGACCTTTCTCGGTCAGGGTATTGCCATCCCCCACGGTACACCGCAAACCCGCGACCTGGTGTTTTCCACTGGCGTGCGGCTGATGCAGTTCCCCGAGGGCGTGGATTGGGGCGACGGTCAGATCGTGTACCTGGCGATCGGCATCGCGGCCAAGTCCGATGAACATTTACGCTTGCTGCAACTGTTGACCCGCGCCCTCGGCGAAACCGACCTGGGCCAGGCGTTGCGTCGTGCGAGCTCCGCCGAAGCCTTGTTGAAACTGCTGCAAGGCGCGCCGCAGGAATTGGCGCTGGATGCGCAGATGATCGGCTTGGGTGTGTCTGCCGATGACTTCGAAGAACTGGTCTGGCGTGGTGCTCGCTTGCTGCGCCAGGCCGATTGCGTGAGCAACGGTTTCTCCGCTGTGTTGCAACAGGTCGAAGCGTTGCCGCTGGGCGATGGCTTGTGGTGGCTGCACAGCGAACAAACGGTCAAGCGTCCGGGCCTGGCCTTCGTCACCCCGGACAAACCTATGCGCTACCTCGGCCAGCCGCTTAGCGGCTTGTTCTGCCTGGCCAGCCTCGGTGAAGCCCATCAGGCCTTGCTCGAACGTCTGTGTGCGTTGCTGATTGAAGGCCGTGGCCACGAATTGGGCCGCGCCACCAGCAGCCGCAAAGTGCTCGAAGTCCTTGGCGGTGAACTGCCGGCGGACTGGCCGAGCGGGCGCATCGCACTGGCCAACGCCCACGGTTTGCACGCGCGCCCGGCGAAGATCCTCGCCCAGTTAGCGAAAAGTTTTGAAGGCGAAATTCGCGTACGCATCGTCGACGGCCAGGACAGCGCGGTGTCGGTGAAGAGCTTGAGCAAACTGCTCAGCCTCGGCGCCCGTCGGGGTCAGGTGCTGGAATTCATTGCCGAGCCGAGCATCGCCGCCGATGCCTTGCCGGCCTTGTTGGCCGCCATCGAAGAAGGCCTCGGCGAAGAAGTCGAGCCTTTGCCGTCCGTGAGCCAACAGCGCGAAGAAATCGCAGAGATCGCCGAAGTGCTACTCGCCCCGGCGTCCGGCAGCCTGATTCAAGCCATCGCTGCAGCCCCAGGCATTGCCATCGGCCCGGCGCATGTTCAAGTGCTGCAAACCATCGAATACCCGCTGCGCGGTGAGTCTGCAGCGATCGAGCGCGAGCGTCTGAAACAGGCGCTGGCGCAGGTACGTCGCGACATCGAAGGCCTGATTGAACGCAGCACGTCCAAGGCGATCCGCGAGATCTTCATCACCCATCAGGAAATGCTCGACGACCCGGAATTGACCGATGAAGTCGACACTCGCCTCAAGCAAGGCGAAAGCGCCGAAGCGGCGTGGATGGCGGTGATCGAAGCGGCGGCTAAACAACAGGAATCGTTGCAGGACGCGTTGCTCGCCGAGCGTGCGGCGGACTTGCGTGACATCGGCCGGCGCGTGCTGGCGCAACTGAGCGGCGTCGAAACGCCGAGCGAGCCAGACCAGCCTTACATTCTGGTGATGGACGAAGTCGGGCCGTCCGACGTTGCGCGTCTCGACCCGGCCCGCGTCGCCGGCATTCTCACCGCTCGCGGTGGCGCCACGGCGCACAGCGCGATTGTCGCGCGGGCGCTGGGCATTCCGGCGCTGGTCGGTGCCGGGGCAGCCGTGTTGCTGCTGGCGCCGGGCACGCCGTTGCTGATTGATGGCCAGCGCGGGCGCCTGCATGTGGACGCCGATGCGCTGACCTTGCAGCGCGCCACCGAAGAACGCGATACCCGCGAACAGCGGCTGAAAGTGGCTGCCGAACAACGTCATCACCCGGCGCTGACCACCGACGGTCACGCGGTCGAAGTGTTCGCCAACATTGGCGAGAGCGCCGGTGTAGTCAGTGCGGTAGAGCAGGGCGCCGAAGGCATTGGCTTGATGCGCACCGAACTGATTTTCATGGCCCATACACAAGCCCCGGACGAGGCCACCCAGGAAGTCGAATACCGTCGCGTTCTCGACGGTCTGGCCGGTCGGCCGCTGGTGGTGCGCACCCTCGACGTCGGCGGCGACAAACCGCTTCCGTATTGGCCGATCGAAAAAGAAGAAAACCCGTTCCTCGGCGTGCGCGGTATTCGCCTGACGCTGCAACGTCCGAAAATCATGGAAGCGCAATTGCGTGCCTTGCTGCGGGCCGCCGACAACCGTCCGCTGCGGATCATGTTTCCAATGGTCGGCAGTGTCGATGAATGGCGCCAGGCGCGGGACATGACCGAGCGCCTGCGCCTGGAAATCCCGGTCACCGATCTGCAACTGGGGATCATGATCGAAGTGCCGTCGGCTGCCTTGCTGGCGCCGGTGTTGGCCAAAGAGGTCGACTTCTTCAGCGTCGGCACCAACGACCTGACCCAATACACCCTGGCCATCGACCGTGGTCATCCGACCTTGTCCGCCCAGGCCGACGGTTTGCACCCGGCAGTCCTGCAACTGATCGACATCACCGTGCGTGCGGCGCATGCCCATGGCAAATGGGTCGGCGTGTGCGGCGAATTGGCGGCCGATCCGCTGGCGGTGCCGGTGCTGGTCGGGCTGGGCGTGGACGAACTCAGCGTGTCGGGGCGCAGCATTGCCGAGGTCAAGGCGCGTATTCGCGAACTCAGCCTCGCCCAGACGCAAATTCTCGCCCAAGAGGCCTTGGCCGTGGGCAGCGCCAATGAAGTGCGCGCATTAGTGGAGGCTTTGTAATGGCCCGGATTTTAACCCTGACCCTCAACCCGGCATTGGACCTGACCGTCCAGTTGCCGCGCCTTGAACCCGGTCAGGTCAACCGCAGCGACGCCATGCACACCCACGCCGCCGGCAAAGGCGTGAACGTGGCGCAAGTGCTGGCGGACCTTGGGCATGAACTGACCGTCAGCGGTTTCCTCGGGGAGGACAATCTGCAGGCGTTTGAAACCCTGTTTGCCAAACGCGGTTTTGTCGACGCGTTTATCCGTGTTCCCGGCGAGATTCGCAGCAACATCAAGCTGGCGGAAAGCGACGGGCGCATCACCGACGTCAACGGCCCGGGACCGCGGGTGAGTGAAGCGGCGCAGCAGGCGTTGCTTGATCGTCTCGAGCAAATCGCCCCGGGGCATGACGCCGTGGTCGTCGCCGGAAGCCTGCCGCTGGGCGTCAGTGCGCGCTGGTTGCAGGCGTTGATTGTGCGCTTGAAAAAACTCGGTCTGAACGTCGCCCTCGACACCAGCGGCGAAGCGTTGCGTGCCGCGCTCAAGGCCGGCCCGTGGCTGATCAAACCGAACACCGAAGAGCTGGCCGATGCACTCGGCTGCGAGGTTGTTTCGGTCGCGGCACAAGCCGAGGCTGCAAGCCGCTTGCACGCTCAAGGCATCGAGCATGTGGTGATCTCTCACGGTGCCGAGGGCGTGAACTGGTTCAGTGTCGGCTCGGCGCTGCATGCCACGCCGCCCAAGGTCAGCGTCGCCAGCACGGTGGGCGCGGGCGATTCGTTACTGGCCGGCATGCTCCATGGTTTGCTCAGTGCCGACACGCCTGAACAGACCCTACGCACCGCCACGGCGATTGCCGCGATGGCGGTCACCCAGATCGGTTTCGGCATTGGCGATGCCACGCAATTGGCGCAGCTCGAACAGGGTGTGCGCGTGCGCCCCCTGACAGAACAATAAGAGGGATTGTGATGAAGTTAGCCATTGTTACGGCCTGCCCGAACGGCATGGTCACCAGTGTGCTGTGCGCCCGTTTGCTCGATGCGGCGGCTCAGCGTCAGGGCTGGATGACGTGTGTCGAAGTGGTGGATGCGACGCATCCGGAGCGTCAGTTGTCGGCGGCCACGATCGAAGGCGCCGAGTGGGTGTTGCTGGTGAGCAGCGTGCCGGTGGACATGACGCGATTCGTCGGCAAACGCGTGTTTCAGAGCACCCCGGCGCAAGCCCTGCAAGAAGTTGAAGCGGTGCTGCGGCGCGGTGCTGAAGAGGCTCAGGTGTACGTGGCCCCCGAAGCGGTCGCCGAGCCCGTCGCTCCCACAAAAAACGCGCCACGACTGGTCGCGATCACCGCGTGCCCGACCGGCGTCGCGCACACGTTCATGGCCGCCGAAGCCTTGCAGCAAGCGGCCAAGCGTCTGGGCTATGACCTGCAAGTGGAAACCCAGGGCTCGGTGGGCGCGCGCAATCCGTTGAGCGCGGCGGCGATTGCCGATGCCGATGTGGTGCTGCTGGCCTGTGATATCGAGGTCGCCACCGAGCGTTTCGCCGGCAAGAAGATTTACCGCTGCGGCACCGGCATTGCGCTGAAACAGGCCGAAGCGACGCTGAACAAAGCGCTGGCCGAAGGTCGGCAGGAAACCGCTGCCAGCGGTGCCCAAGGCCCGGCCAAGCAAGAAAAGACTGGCGTCTATAAACACCTGTTGACCGGTGTGTCGTTCATGCTGCCGATGGTGGTGGCGGGCGGCTTGATGATCGCGTTGTCCTTTGTGTTCGGCATCACCGCCTTCAAGGAGCAGGGCACGTTGGCGGCAGCGCTGATGCAGATCGGCGGCGAGACCGCGTTCAAGTTGATGGTGCCGCTGTTGGCGGGTTACATCGCCTACTCGATTGCCGACCGTCCGGGCCTGGCGCCCGGGATGATTGGCGGTCTGCTGGCGAGCACCCTCGGGGCCGGTTTTATCGGCGGGATCATTGCCGGTTTTATCGCCGGTTACGCGGCGCAGGCGATCAACCGCTACGCGCGTTTGCCGCAGAGTCTCGAGGCGCTGAAACCGATCTTGATCATCCCCTTGCTGGCGAGCCTGTTCACCGGCCTGGTGATGATTTACGTGGTCGGCAAACCGGTGGCCGGGATGCTCGAAGGGCTGACGCATTTCCTCGACAGCATGGGCACCACCAACGCGATTCTGCTGGGTGTGTTGCTGGGCGGCATGATGTGCGTCGACCTTGGCGGGCCGATCAACAAGGCCGCTTACGCGTTCTCGGTGGGGCTGCTAGCGTCACAGAGTTATGCACCGATGGCCGCGACCATGGCCGCCGGCATGGTGCCGCCGATTGGCCTGGGCATCGCCACGTTCATCGCACGGCGCAAGTTTGCCCAAGCCGAGCGCGAGGCCGGTAAAGCGGCGTTGGTGCTGGGGTTGTGCTTCATCTCTGAAGGCGCGATACCGTTTGCCGCGAAAGACCCGCTGCGGGTGATTCCGGCGAGCATTGCCGGTGGTGCGCTGACCGGGGCGTTGTCGATGTATTTCGGCTGCAAGCTGATGGCGCCGCACGGTGGTTTGTTTGTGCTGGCGATCCCGAATGCGATCAATCATGCGCTGCTGTACTTGCTGGCGATTGTCGCCGGGAGTTTGCTGACGGCCGTGGCGTATGCGCTGCTCAAACGGCCTGAAGCGGCCGAGCTGGCACTGGAACCCGCCAAGGCCTGACACCCCATCAACCCTTGTGGGAGCGAGCCTGCTCGCTCCCACAAGGGGCTATGTCACAGTCATTTCATGCGTATGTGCTTTAGTTTTCCTTTTCAGGGAGAACACCATGAGCGAATTCGACCTCGGTCGCCGTCGGGTCATGCAAGCGGTGGGCGTCGGGCTGTTGTTGCCGGCGCTGGCGCCGGCCGTGATTGCTTCGGTCAAGGATCGTCCGCTACTCACCGACGGCGTGCAGTCCGGCGACCTGCTGGGCGACCGGGCGATGGTCTGGAGCCGCAGCGACCGCCCCGCGCGAATGGTCGTGGAATGGGACACCCGCAGCCTGTTCAGCAACCCGCGCCGATTGGTCTCGCCGCTGGCCGATGCGCGCACCGATTTCACCGCGCGGGTCGAACTCACCGGCCTGCCCGCCGATCAGGCGATTTTTTATCGCGTGACCTTCGAAGATGCCCAAAGCGGTGTCGCCAGCGAACCCTGGTTTGGCCATTTGCGCAGCGTGCCGCAAACCCGTCGCGACATTCGTTTTGTCTGGAGTGGCGACACCGTTGGCCAAGGCTTCGGCATCAACCCGGACATCGGCGGTATGCGCATCTACGAAGCCATGCGATTGCGCCTGCCGGACTTCTTTATCCACAGCGGCGACACCATCTACGCCGACGGCCCGGTGCCCGCGCAACTGCCCACCGAAAGCGGTCGGGTGTGGCGCAACATCACCACTGAAGCCAAGAGCAAGGTCGCGCAAAACCTCGACGATTTTCGCGGTAACTACCGCTACAACCTGATGGACGAAAACATCCGCCGCTTCAACGCCGAAGTCCCGCAAATCTGGCAATGGGACGACCACGAAGTGGTGAACAACTGGTCGCCGGGCAAGCAACTCGATGCGCGCTATCAGGAGAAAGATATCCACACCCTCGTCGGCCGCGCGCGACAGGCCTGGCTCGAATATGCACCGATGCGTTTGCAGAGCGCCGACAACGGCGGGCGGATCTATCGCAAGCTCAGCTATGGGCCGATGCTCGATGTGTTTGTGCTCGACATGCGCAGTTACCGTGGCGCCAACGACGACAACCTCGGCGCGGCCAAACCCTTTCTCGGGCGCGAGCAACTGGACTGGCTCAAGCAGGCATTGAAAGGCTCGCAAGCCCAGTGGAAAGTCATCGCCGCTGACATGCCGATTGGTCTGGGCGTGCCCGACGGTGAAGTCAGCCCGGGTGTGGCGCGCTGGGAAGCGGTGGCCAATGGCGATCCGGGACCGGCTCAAGGGCGGGAACTGGAAATCGCTGAGTTGCTGGGTTTCCTGCGGGCGCAGCAGGTGCGTAACTTCGTGTTTTTGACGGCGGATGTGCATTACTGCGCGGCGCATCACTACCACCCGGATCGTGCCGCGTTTCAGGACTTTGAACCGTTCTGGGAGTTTGTCGCCGGGCCACTGAATGCGGGGAGTTTTGGGCCGAATCCGCTGGATAAGACGTTCGGGCCCCAGGTGGTATTCGAGAAGGCACCGCTGGCGCAGAACACTTCACCGTTTGCCGGGTTCCAGTTCTTTGGCGAGGTGAATATCGATGGGCAGACGGGGGAGATGAGCGTGGTGTTGCGGGATCTGGATGGGGTGGCGGTGTTTGAGCAGAAGGTGCAGCCGGTTTAATGTCTGTACACCCGCCCTCTGTGGGAGCGAGCCTGCTCGCGAAGGCGATCTTACAGTCAACGAGATGTTGAATGTAATGACCCCTTCGCGAGCAGGCTCGCTCCCACAGGGAATGCGTGGTGTCAGTAGACGTCGCGGCGGTAGCGGCCTTGTTCGATCAGGCGATCGACCTCTGCAATCCCGAGCACTTCATTGAGCACGTGATCCACCCCCGACGCCATCCCCTGCAAGCTGCCGCAGATGTAGATGACGGCGCCATCCGCCAACCATTTCTTCAACTCATCCGCCGACTCACGCAGGCGATCCTGAACATAAATCTTCTCGGCCTGATCCCGCGAGAACGCCAGATCCAGTCGCTCGAGGTCACCTGAAATCAACCACTCCTCCAGCTCATCGCGGCACAGGTAATCGTGTTCCCGATTGCGCTCGCCAAACAACAGCCAGTGCCGTTGTTGCCCGTCGGCAATGCGCGCCTTGAGCAAACTGCGCAGCCCGGCCAGACCGGTGCCGTTGCCCAGCAGGATCATCGGCACCGGCTCGGCCGGCAGATGGAACCCGCTGTTGCGCCGCACTCGCAGGCTGATGGTGCTACCTACGGGGGCGTGTTCGGTGAGCCAGCCGGAGCCGATGCCCAGGCTGCCATCGGCGTGCATTTCCTGACGCACGATCAGTTCCAGAATGCCGTCGGCCGCAATCGAAGCAATGGAGTATTCGCGCATGGCCAACGGCACCAGCGCATCGATCAGTGCCTGGGCGTGCAGGCCGACCAGATGGGCTCTGTTCTCCGGCAGTTGGCGCGTGGCGAGGGCTTGCTCCAGCGGTTGTGACAAGCCATCCAATGCAACCGCAGCGCGCCCGTCGATTCCCAGGCCGTCGAGGAAATGCTCAATGGCCCACGGGCAGTTACGAGGCAGCACTTCCACCAGATCACCCGCCAGCCAACTGCTGGTGGACGGGGCGGCGAGGCCGAGCAAGTACACCGGTGAACCAATGCTGTCCGGGTTCATCAATTCGCGGCGGGTCAGCGTCCAGTTGTCGTAGCTCGGTGCTTGCCAGGTGTCGACCGGCGTTTGCCCGGTCAACAGGCCCAGTTGTTGCTGCCAGTGGCGCAAGGCGTACGGGTCGCCGCTGTCGACTTCCACCGGGGCGAACAAGGTTTTGCCGCCGTGCTCGTCCAGCCAGGTGTGCAAGCGTCGGGCGAAGCCGCAGAAATGTTGATATTGGCGATCACCGAGGCCGAGCACCGCGTAGTTCAAACGCTCAAGACTCGACGCCCGACCCAGCACCTTGCGTTCGAAGCCGCGCGCACTGTCCGGTGCTTCACCGTCGCCGAAGGTACTGACCACGAAGAGTGCATTGGTGGAGTTCAGCAGATCCTGTTCACTGACGCTCGCCAGCGGCTGCACGTTCACCGGCACGCCGGCGGCCTGCAATTGGCCGGCGGTCTGCCACGCCAATTGCTCTGCAAATCCACTCTGGCTGGCGAAGCCGATCAGCCATGCCGGTGCATCGCTGCCCGGTTGTTCGAGACCTTTGCGCGCGTCCTTGATCTGCTTTTTCTTGCGCCGACGATCGAGGTACAGCATCCAGCCCGTGACGAAAAACAACGGCATGGTCAGTGCGGTAATTGTCAGGATGATGCGCCCGACAATGCCGAAGTAGCTGCCGACATGCAGTGCATAAATGCTGGTCAGCAATTGCGCCTTGAGGCTCTTTTCGCTGTAGCGATCGTGCTGCTTGACGATGCCGGTCGCCGGGTCAAGGGTGATCTGGTTCAGGGCGCGGTCGTGGGGTGAGGTTTTCAGCAGGTAGTACACAGTCGCCGGCTGGCCGGCCACGGGCGGCATACGGATGTTGTAGGCGCTGAGTGCGGGACCTGCGGCGCTGTAGACGCTGCTCCAGATGGCCGCGTAGTCGGCAGTTGGCGCCGGACCGCTTGGTGCCGGACCACGGCCACCGCGCACGCGCTCGTTTTGCGGGGCGTCGGAGAGCAATCGGGTCAGGCCTTTGTTGTACCACTCATACGACCAGGACAACCCGGTCAGCGCCGCCAGGAGGTAAAACACCAGGCACCAGGTGCCGGCTACCGAGTGCAAGTCCCAGTTGAAGCTGCGACCCTTTTTCTTCCAGTCCAGGGTCAGCCAGGCGCGCCATTTGTTCCACTGGCGCGGCCAGCGCAGGTACAGACCGGACAGGCAGAAGAACACCAGGATCAGCGTGCACGCGCCGGTGATGTTGCGACCGGTGTCGCCGATGGCGAGGAAACGGTGCAGTTGCAGTACGAAGCCGAAGAAGTCCTGGCCGGTGGCATCGCCCATGAGCTCGGCGGTATACGGGTCGAAGTAGCGCATCTCGCCACGGCGTTGGCCCGGCGGCGGGGTGAAAAACACCTTGGCCGCGTGGCCGCTGTCGGTCTCGACGGAGAGCATCGAGACTTTCTTGCCGGACGCGGCTTCGATGCGCTCGACCAGTTCGACGGGCGGCAGGACGCCGGCGACCTGCTTCTCGACCTGCAACACGGAAGGGTTTAGTACGTTCAGGATTTCATCCTGAAACGACACCGTCGCCCCGGTGATGCCCATCAGGGCCAGGACCAGCCCGGCGCTGATGCCGAAAAACCAGTGCAACTGGAACAGGGTTTTCTTCAACACGTCACTCGCCTTGTTCGTTCAAAAATTATCATCACGGCGCGCATTATGCCGTGGGTTGTCGAGAAACATTCTTTTTTACGTACAAAAGCCCCACTCACGAATGAGCAGGGCTTTTTCGTCCCGCTTCTATCAGAAGTGGAAGTTGGTGCTCAGCAATGCCGTACGGCCCGCTGCCTGGTTGGCGAAGTGGGTCGAGAAGGCCTTGTCGTAGTACGTTTCGTCGGTCAGGTTCTGCACGTTCAGTTGCAGGTCGACGTTTTTGCTCAGCTTGTAGGCCGCCATCGCGTCGTATCGAACGTAGGAATCAACCATGGTGGTGTTGGCCACGCTGCCGAAGACATCGTCGACATAGAACGCACCGCCGCCGATGGTCAGCTTCGGCGTGACCTGATAGGTCGTCCACAGGCTGGCACTGTTTTTCGGCGTGTTAGGCAGTTCGTTGCCATCGTTGGCTGCGCCCAGCGGGCCGCCGTCGACTTGCTCGCTGTCCATGTAGGCGTAACCGGCGAACACTTGCCATTTGTCGGTGAGCTTGCCGGTGGCCGACAGTTCGACACCTTGCACGCGGGTTTTACCGGCGTTTTCATAGGTCGTGGTGTCGACCTGGACGCGGGCGTTATCTTTCTCGGTGCGGAAGATATCGGCGGTCAGGGACAGACGATCGTTCATCAAGTCCCACTTGGTACCGATTTCGTAGTTCTTGGTGGTTTCCGGCTCCAGGTCGCTTTTCAGCAAGTTGCCGTTGCGATCCGGCGTGCCGCCCAACGGGTTGCCTTCCGAACCTTCGCCCAGGGTGTTGCCCGGTGGCGTGGCAGACGTTGCGAAGGACGCATAGATGCTGCCGTTTTCCGCTGGTTTGTACACCACGCCGAACTGGCCGGTAACGAACTCGCTGGTGTCATCGCCCTTGGACGTGGTCACGTCGGAACCGTTGAAGGTTTTGTAGTCGGTGTCGAAATGGTCGTAGCGCAGGCCCATGTTTACCAGCCACTGCTGGGACAATTCCAGGGTGTCGAACACATACAGTGCGTAGGTGTTGGCCTTGGTGTCGGTGCCGGCGTAGTTACGCGAGATCGCACCGTTCCATGGATCGTTCGGGTTGGGGTTGGACAGCGAGGTGCAGTTGTAACCGCTTGGCGCGCCGATCAAGGCCGGGGAGCAGTTGGTGGTGGCTGCTGCTGTCCTCGGGGTGGTGTCGGTGTTGACGTTGTACGAGGATTTCTGACTTTCCTCGTGGGTGAACTCGATACCGGTGGCGAAGCTGTTCTTGAAGCCGGCGATGTACATGTCACCGAAAAGATCAGTCTGGTTGGTCGTGGTCTCGGTGTTGCTGACACGGGTATTCGCCCGGCGCCAGACGCTGCCATTGTTGACGTTGCCCTTGCTGTCGTCCGGCTGGGTCAGGATGTAATCCTGCATGCTGGTGCCGTGACGCAGGGTGTTCTTGACGGTCAGCGCGTCGTTCAGGTCGTGCTCGATGGCGAAGGTCGCGGTGTCGGTGCGGCCCTTGCGGAAGTCACGGTCGTTCAGGCCGTAGAAGTTTGAGCTGTCGCCGCCATCGTTTGGTTTGTCTGGGTTGGACTTGGTGCGCGCAGCCGAACCGGCCACCGGGATGGTGTACGGAATGCCCGAGTCCGGGGTGTCGTTACTTTCCAGATGGTAGTAATCGAGGTTCACACGGGTGTCGGTGCCCAGGCCAAAGGCCAGCGACGGCGCGATGCCCCAGCGGTCGTAGTCGACGCTGTCACGGCCCGCGACGTTGCTCTCGTGGCTCAACAGGTTCAGGCGGCCCGCAGCGGTGTCGGTGAACTGGTAGTTGCTGTCCAGGGTGAAGCGCTGGGTCTGGTCCGAACCCCAGGTAAAACCAGCGTCATTCGAATTGCCCAAGTGGGCTTTTTTGCTCACCAGGTTGATGCTGCCGCCGGCAGCGCCACGGCCACCAATGGCCGAGTTCGGGCCTTTGCTGACTTCAATCGATTCGACGGCGAAGATCTCGCGGCTCTGCGAACCGGTGTCGCGCACGCCGTCCAGATAAGTGTCGCCTTGGGCGTCGAAACCGCGAATGAACGGACGATCGCCTTGCGGGTTGCCACCTTCACCGGCACCGAAGGTGATGCCCGGTACGGTGCGCAGCGCGTCCTGCATATTGAGGGCGCCGGTGTCCTTGAGGACCTGTTGCGGAATAACGGTGATCGAGCGCGGGGTATCTACCAGCGGCGCGGTGTACTTGGATGAGGAGGCTTTTTCGACGTTGTACGAAGTCTCGTCCTGGGCCTCACCAGTGATGGCGGTTGCGCCCAGCGAAATCACATTACTCGGTGCCTTTTCGTCGGCTTTTTCCGCCGCGAAAACCATGTGTCCCGCAGAGCCGGCAGTAATCGCCATGCCGATGGCCGACGCGAGCAAACGTGGTGAACTGACCGGTACGTGTGGTTGTTGACGTGACATTTGAATTCCCCTCCCCAAGGATTTGAGGCCGCGGAATATAGGGTAGACGCGTATTTGTATCAATTGCGAAACGTTATTATTCGCGAAGAATTTACATTCTTTACAATTTAACCTTACGGTTTTTGCTGTTTCGTCCGTCGCAAGGGTTTTACACGAGCAATAAGAATCAATACCATTAGCGCCCCTTTAGTTTCAGGTGCCTTTGCCATGCTGCTGCACGTTCCCGGCTTGTTCGCGAAAGAAGAAGTGCAGCGCATCCGCGAGGCTCTGGAGCAGGCCGATTGGGCGGACGGCAAGATTACCGCCGGTTACCAGTCGGCCAAGGCCAAGCACAATTTGCAGCTGCCTGAAGGCCATCCGCTGGCCAAGGAAGTCGGCGCGGCGATGCTGGAACGGCTGTGGAAAAATCCGTTGTTCATGTCCGCGGCGTTACCGCACAAGGTGTTTCCTCCGTTGCTGAACTGTTACACGGCCGGCGGCAGTTTCGATTTCCATATCGACAACGCGGTGCGCCAGCCCAAAAACAGCATCGAGCGAGTGCGCACTGATCTGTCGGCAACGCTGTTTTTCAGCGAGCCTGAGGACTACGACGGCGGTGAGCTGGAAATCCAGGACACCTTCGGCACACAACGGGTGAAGCTGCCCGCGGGCGACATGGTTTTGTATCCGGGCACCAGCCTGCACAAGGTCAACGCCGTCACTCGCGGTACGCGTTACGCTTCATTTTTCTGGACGCAAAGCCTGGTGCGCGAAGACAGTCAGCGCGCCTTGCTGTTCGAGATGGACGGCGCGATCCAGCAACTGACCCAGGACATGCCCGATCACCCCTCGCTGATCCGCCTCACCGGCACGTATCACAACCTGCTGCGTCGTTGGGTTGAGGTATGAGCTATCAACTGCGCCGCGAGGAAGTTCTCGACGGTGATGCGCTCAAGGCCATGCTGGCGGAAAGCCCGGCGCGCGCAGCCCAGGCGATTTTGATCGCGGCTCGCGAAGGCACACTCGATGCTCAGGCGCTGCTTGGGCAAATCCTGCTGGACGGCAACGGCATCGCGCTGGATCAGCCGTTGGCATTGCGCTGGTTCGAGATTGCCGCTCGTGGCGGGCACCTGATGGCGCGCAACATGCTCGGCCGTTGTCACGAACACGGCTGGGGTTGTGCGGCGGATGCTTCGGTTGCTGCACGGCACTACCGAATCGCAGCAGAAGCCGGGCTGGATTGGGCGATGTACAACTACGCCAACCTGCTCGCCACCGGACGGGGAGTGCTGGTGAATCAGGCGCAAGCCTTGAGTCTGTATCGAGAGGCGGCCGAACTGGGCCATGCTAAATCCATGAACCTGCTGGGGCGTTATCTGGAAGAAGGTGAGGTTTGCCTCGCCGATCCACTTGCAGCACGAGTCTGGTATCGACGCTCTGCCGAAGGCGGAGATTTTCGTGGGCAGTTCAGTTATGCGGCCCTGCTGGCCGATGACGGGCATGTTGACGAATCGCTGTCTTGGCTACGTCGGGCATTGGCCGCCGGTAACCAGAACTTTTTGCGGGTGAGTGGTGAGGCGCTGAACAACGCCCCACACCCCAGGATTCGAGCGATGGCTCAGGAATATCACCAGCGTGCCTCCCAACTCGCTCAGCCATTGAGTTAACCGCGCAACCACTGGCCTTTAAGGTTTTCCAGGTAGCGTTTGAAAGGCTTGGCTTGCGCTATCAGCTTGCGGCCCTTTTTGACGATATCGCCTTGGGTATCCTCGGTGATGGCCTCAAGAAACAGCGACACCGCTTCGACAATGTTGCTCGTTTCATCCGCATACGTATTGCGCGGTTCGATCACCTTTTTCGTATCGGTCAGCTGTTTGACTTTCTTGTCGTTGTCGCTCATTTGGGTAACGAGAGAGTCCAGGCGACCTTGCCGATCTTTAAGACGAACCCGAAGCGTGGTTCGAGCGTTGATCAAGCCCTGGTATTTGATCAGTTCGTTTGCCTCATCAAGAAACTTGTTCGCCACCGCCAGGCCGGCTTTCAGTGCGGCGGTTTGAGGTGTTTCAGGTTGAGTACCGATCATCCCGGTCAATTGCTCAAGAAGAGGTTTCACGCGGTCAATGATGCTGAGGCTTTCAAACAGGCGGATTGCTTCGTTCAAGACCCTTTCATCTTCGAGAAGCGCATCCACAGGAGGCTTTTCTTTTTCCAGTTGCGCAGACAGCACTTCGCGAGCTTCCATCAGTTCGGCAATCCTGAACCGGTTATTACTGATGGGGGAGTACCTGACACTGTAAATGGCTTGGCTGAGTTCTGTTTGAGCTTCATCCAGCTTGTCAGTGCACAGCGAGATTAGCTGCCTGGCTATTTTGGTATAGGACTCAATGGCGTTTTTGGTAGGCGGGTTCATTTCGCCTGCTGACAATGTGTCCAGCGCCTGGAGCGTCTCATTGAGTGCCGTGGTTTCAAGGCTGATAATCGCGGACGTTAATGTTTTGGACGCGACCAGGTCTGTAGCGGTGATTTCCGAACTTAGTTTGATCAGTTCATTCCGCAGCGCCTCAATATACAAATCAGCAGAGCCGATAATGGCCTGATAACGAATGGTTTCTCGGCTGTCGCGAATAAGCGACATGTCCGGCGCGGTATACGATAGTGTTGTCATAAATATCCTTATTTATAATGGTTTGGATCGTCGTTAGTTCAGTCGAATGCTTTGGTGAGGGCCTTGGCGTTGGACTCGATATTTTTCCAGTTGCTGAGTACGATTTTCAGGCTCGAAACAAAAGCTCTGAGTGTGAGAAACTCGTGAATGCCATCAATTTTGTTTTTTGAAGAATTTATGTATTCCGATATTGTGATCCACAAGGTTTCCAGATGTGCGGTGCTCTCCGTAGCTCCGATGATGTAAGCGTCGACGCTTTGCAAACGGTCGTGCAGGGTCAGCAAGGTACCGGTCAGAACGCTTTTTTTGCGGACTTGCTCGGTGAGTTCATCCCGACGTCGGATCAATGGCGCTACATGGACATCCTGCAGTACTGCTTTGACTTTTAGATACTGCGAGCCCAGCGGGTCGGTGAAAGCCATAAAGTAATCGAAGAAGTTGGGCTCGCCTTCCCTGGTTTTTTCATCGACCAGACGCTGAGCTTCATCAATTTCAGCATTGATTCGAGTGATCTCGGCACTCAATTCGTGGTTGCCGGCCAGCTTCAGCTTTTCTCCAATCAACACCGCGACCACGTCCGTTAACTCGGTTTTGAAGTGTTTCAGGCGAAGCTGGATGTCAGTGCTGCTGGATTTCTTTTGTTCGATGGAACTGGCAATGAAATGGATCGAGTCTTTGATGGACGGAAATCTGTTTGTCTCATCTCGTCCAATTTTCAGTTCAGGAAGTTTGGCAATTTCCTCGTCGGTCAGGCCTTCAATTGTGCCAATGTAATTTTTGTAGCCGGGCATTGTTTCAATGGCCGCGATAATGTCGTCTCCGAAATACCGCAGGTCTTCAGAGAATGCCTGGAGGCTGCCGGCGACTCTTTTCATCGACAGTTCGATGTCGTTCCAGCGATTGGCGTTGGTGACGATTTTTGCACAGGTATTTGCGATGTCATAAGGCTCCAGTCCCGCAATGCCAGTGTTTTCGCTTTTTAATAGATTTTTAACATCGTCGATGTTGATCGGAAGTTTCTTTGCTTCTGAGATGTATTCTTTAATTCGGGTGATATCCCCTTTGGTCACAATCGGCGGAGAGGCACTAAAAGCGAAGCTTTTGTTGTTGAGTGCTGGCGGTTGATTAAGTTGCATGCTTGAAATCCTTGTCAAATGGGTGAGGGTGCAGCATAACTTCAATTGGGTAATAGATGATTGATTGGTCTGTAACTATTCATGGTGTTTGGAGGGGTTGTATTAATTGTATATATTTGAGCGCTGGCGGCTAAGTGTTGCGTCGTATTAGAGTCTTTTTGCGCGATATCTGAAATGCAGTGAGTGATCAGCTCGTCAGTATCGACGACAATTTATTATTATAAATAGCCCTGAGAAGACAAGGAGTCTCTGATGGAATTCAATATAGACGATAAGATCGTTCAGGCCGCAGCCAAGGCGCCGAAAGTTTTTGTGGATGCATCGATTGGCGATGGAGCGGACTATAATCGCGAGACCGGAATTCAGTTGACGGCAAAGCAGATTGTCAGTCTGAGGAAGTATGAAACTTTAGGCTTGTCGCTTCCTGTTCGACTGCAAGATGTTATTGCGTATCTCAATTACGGCGCAGGCGATGCGGGCGGTGTGGGACTTGCCGCGAGGGATTTTCTACGCACATTCTCTATGACGTATGACCATGCCAAGCGCTGGTCGCCCTTGCGCGAGAAAATAATGCTGACGGGTACCGATCTTAAAATTTTCGGTGGCAGCATTATCAGGACCGGCAACGGCATTGTAGAGGTCTATGAAGATCTCAAGTCATCGAAGTACCTGGAAGAACATAATATCAATACGCCAGAGGAGTATCAGAAACTGAAACTCCGTATTCCGAATCTTCCAGATCTTGGCTTGCCTGAAGGAGATGTTCCGGAAATAAAGGCCCACCTCAATGACATGCTGGGGAAAATCAAGCGATGCCATGATAAGGCCGAGAGTGTAAGAGCAGAGCTGGATAGTTTTGGCATTGATATGCGTGAGGCGGTACTGCCCGAAATAAAACTGCGCTTGGAGTTTGTTTCCCGAAATACGTATCAGGCAGATATCAAAGTTCTGCAAGGTGAAATTGATCAGCGCTCGAAAGACATTGATGAACTCAATAAACAGTACGATAACCTGGTTCAAGAGGCGATCAAGGCGGCCGCGACCCTCAATATTGGCGGGTTGATTCTCGGCATCTATCAGGGTGTCAAGGCTGAAAAGATACGCGGTGAACGCAATAAACTGAAGGACGCGCAACACGTCTCTAATCAAAAAATGGCCAGTAAGAGTCAGACATTGAGCTCCTTGAACAAGGTGCGTGATGATCTTCAAAATCTGAGCTACGTGGCGATCGAAGCTGAGGTTGCAACTCAGAACCTTATGCTGGTGTGGAATGCACTGAGTACTTATATCAACGCATCCGTCAAAGAAGTCGACAAGCTGGAAGATGCGACTACTTTGAGGCGATTCAAAAATCAGATACTGAGTGTCATTGAACCGTGGGAGCAGATAAAAACAAGTTCGGATCAGTTGCTGGGGGTGTTCGCACAGGCTGATAAAGAATATGAGAGTGACCGTTTGTTGATAAAAGGTAGGGCGCACATGTTTTCGCTGTCTAATGTTTCAGAAAATCCAGCTTTCAATATGACGGACCTGCGTGGTCATAATGCTGCGGTGCAAGGAGCCAACACCACTGCATTGATGCTCTTCGAACAATACGATTATTTGCCTGGCACCGTCAGCGCGATGAACAATCTGGCGATCGCTATCAACAAGACAACGTCCGACCTACGCCGCCAGGTTCAGACAACCACCATCAATCTTGTGGGTACTGAGAAAAAACTGAAGGGCTATCAGGCAGAACTCGAGTCTCCGGACGACATGGAGGAGATTCATGAAGATATGGAAGCGGAACTCAAGATTGCATACAGCACAATGTCTGCACAATCTGAAGATCTGAAAAATATCCAAAAGAGTATCAGCTCTCCTTATGACAGAGCCGCCTCTGAAAAGTGGGCTGTTACGCTGCAACAGGATCGGACATTTGTTGAAGAGCTAAAAAATCACGCTGAAGCAAAACTCGCTGAACTGACCGCGAAGATGAAGTCTGTGTCCGAGGCAATTGACTTGATCGGAAAAGCCGGAATTGAAAAAATCGGTCAAGAGGTGCAGTTGTCGCTGGATAATCTGAAAGCGCTGGGTCTGGCGCCGCCGCAGGTTCAAGTCGCCTTGTTGGCCATTGATACGCTTAAAAAACTGATTTCTGGTATTGGCGAGGCTATTTCTTATCTCAACATGTTGGCGGCGTACAACCGACTCAAGGAAAGAGCAGGCGATCTACGAGTGCAGTCGCAACAACATGCCAAAGAGATCACTCGGATTAGCGGAAAGATTGAATTGGTACAGACGCTGGACAACCTGGACGATGGCCGGGTGGCCTACGTGAATGAACTGTCGAAGCTGGTTGCCGACTTTGAAAGGTTTTCTCTCGACTTTAAGCAAAATAAGTCTCTGCCTGTCGAGTCGCGAACTGATACCGCCATTACCCGGATCGCAACCGTTGTTAAATACATGAAGACTATTCAGCAGTCGTAAGGAGTGGGGGAGGTGGGCCGTGTGCCCACCTCTTCTAACATGGAAGATGAACACACTTACCTATGAATTTACCGCGACGCAGCGGCGCGTGTTAGATCGTTACACCCAGTTTTTGGGTACGCTGCACTCTACGTTCAACAAGATACCCGTTGTGTTTGAGCGTCGAAGAAACAGCGGGCATCAATTGGCGGTTCTGGCCAGGGATTCGCGTTTGAACAATGCCCCGTTTAATGAGCGATATCTGCATGAATTTTGGGGGCGTACCGAACAAACCCGGCTTTTATGCAGTGCTTATGTAAGCGATCTTAAAATATTTGCCGACGAGTCCTTGGAAATAACCCGGCAGATGTCGAGGAATCAACCTGTTGGTCAAGTCGACTTCAGGTTGTACAGTTTGTCCCGATCGCAGACCTGGATGTTATTTCCACCTCGGGATGTAAAGGATCTGGTTCACGAATTATTTCTTCGATTTGATGAACTGAAGACTGCAGTACGACAACTGAAATATACGACCTCGGAATTGTTCAACGAGGCATTTGGACTGAGTTCGGTATTCACCCAGGCAATGGACCATCGATCCTGTCATTGCCATGTACAACCGACGGTTGTGCAGGAATTGTTTCGCGAGACTAACACTGCACCTGCATGGGACATCGCTTATTCGTCCAGGGACGCTTTGGTCAGGGCCGCAGAATATAAGGCCGATATTGCAGTGTTGTTTGCCAGTTTCGTTTCCGTGAATGCACCGATGGGGGTGTTTATCGAGGAACTGATCCAGCGCATCGATGGCATGATGAAAGAGTTATTGATGGCAAAGAGTGTCTCCAGACTGGGTGAGTTGAATTTCAAGTTGGGCGCAACGCTGGAGGGCGCTGATGAATGTATGGCGATGATGACGCATTTTGAAAAATGGCTACGGAAATAAAAAAAGGCCCATGTCTCCATGGGCCTTTTTTATTGAGCGGATTGCTTACACGTAGAACGACTTCAGCGGCGGGAAACCGTTGAATTCAACCGCGCTGTAACTGGTGGTGTACGCACCGGTCGACAGCCAGTACAAACGATCACCGATTGCCAGGTTCAGCGGCAAACCGTACTTGTAGTTCTCGTACATGATGTCGGCGCTGTCGCAGGTCGGGCCGGCGATGACCACTTCTTCCATTTCGCCTTTCTTCTCGGTCCAGATCGGGAACTTGATGGCTTCGTCCATGGTTTCGATCAGGCCGGAGAACTTGCCCACATCCGTGTACACCCAGCGCTCTACCGCCGTGCGGGATTTACGCGCGACCAGTACCACTTCGCTGACCAGGATACCGGCGTTGGCGATCAGCGAGCGGCCAGGCTCGAGGATGATTTCCGGCAGGTCGTCACCGAAGTCTTCCTTGAGGAAACGGATGATTTCTTCAGCGTAGGTTTCCAGGCTGTTGGTGCGGGTGATGTAGTTGGCCGGGAAGCCGCCACCCATGTTGATCAGCTTGAGGTGAATGCCGTCTTCTTCCTTCAGACGCTCGAAGATCACTTTGACCTTGGCGATCGCTGCGTCCCAGACGCTGATGTCGCGCTGTTGCGAGCCGACGTGGAACGAGATGCCGTAAGGCACCAGGCCCAGGTCACGGGCGAGGATCAGCAGGTCCATGGCCATGTCGGTCTGGCAGCCGAATTTGCGCGACAAAGGCCAGTCAGCCGTGGTCGAGCCTTCGGTGAGGATGCGCACGTAGACTTTCGAACCCGGTGCAGCCTTGGCGATGTTGCGCAGGTCGGCTTCGGAGTCGGTGGCATACAGACGCACGCCCTTCTCGTAGAAGTAGCGAATGTCCTTGGATTTCTTGATGGTGTTGCCGTAGCTGATGCGATCCGGGCCAACGCCCTGGTTCATCACTTTGTCGAGCTCGTAGATCGACGCGATGTCGAAGTTCGAACCTTTTTCTTTGAGCAGGTCGATGATTTCGACGGCCGGGTTGGCCTTGACGGCGTAGTAGACCTTGGCGAATTCGAAACCGGCGCGCAGGTCGTCATAGGCCTGGCTGATCATCGCGGTGTCGATCACCACGAACGGGGTTTCTTGTTTGTCGGCGAAGGCCTTCATTTTGTTGAAGGTATCGCGCGCGAAATAGTCTTCGACGTTGATCGACATGCTGGGAACTCCTACTGGCAAACTGAAATTAACAATGGGTGCAAATGAACGTCCTCCGTATCCCCACTTTGGTTCGCCTACTTCCCAAGGCATGTCGCCGAAAGCAAAAAGGCCATGGGAAGCGCTGCTTTCCCTTGGCCTTGCTGTCTCGTCGTCAGTACTTGAGCCGGATGGATCGTTTCCAGCATGGACGTTCGGCGCGAACTTTAGGGCGTGAGGGGCTTGAGATCAACAAAAAATGTCGCGTTTTTGCACGCTTCCGTCGTGCGGTCCCGGACAACTACTGATGTAACCGACCTGCATGACAGTGTGATGTTCCCGCTGGATGGGTATTTGAGGGGGGGCAGAGGGATTTATGGTGTTGCCATTCGCGAGCAGGCTCGCTCCCACAGGAGATTTTTGTTGATGCGCAAATTGCATGCACACCACAGATCCCTTGTGGGAGCGAGCCTGCTCGCGAAGGCGTCCGTCAGGCCAGTGCAACCTCGGCAGGCGAAACGATGCTGGTCTTGCCACCACGAGACTTGCCGGAGCTCAAATACTCGGCGATCGACTCCTGCGTGACTTCGCCGAGGAACACCCGCTCGGCATCCATCACTGGCAGCCACGAACGGTTGAACTCGTACATGCGCGACAGCAGGATGCGCAGATGCTCGTCGAACGCCGCCGTCGCGTTGAACTCACGCAGGTACTGCGCGCAAGTCCCGGCCTGACGGTGCAGGTCACGACGACGCACATAGCCCAGTGCCTTGTTGTCAGCACAGGTGACCACGACATAACGACGGTCGAGTTCGTCCATCAACTCCAGCGCTTCAGCCACCGGCGTTTCCGGGCTCACCGACGGTGCGTTGTCCGCCGCGTCCTCGGCTTTGACCAGCAACAGACGCTTGAGCGTGCTGTCCTGGCCGACGAAGTTGCTGACGAAATCATCCGCCGGATGCGCCAGCAGCGTGTCCGGATGATCGATCTGCAGCAGTTTGCCGGCGCGGAAGATCGCAATTTTGTCGCCCAGCTTGATCGCTTCGTCGATGTCGTGGCTGACCATGATCACGGTCTTGTTCAGCGCACGCTGCATCTCGAAGAATTCGTTCTGAATCATCTCGCGGTTGATCGGGTCGACCGCGCCGAACGGCTCATCCATCAGCAACAACGGCGCATCCGCCGCCAGTGCGCGAATCACGCCGATCCGTTGTTGTTGACCACCGGATAATTCACGCGGGTAGCGATTCAGGTATTGCTTGGGCTCGAGCTTGATCATGCTCATCAACTCGCGGGCGCGGTCGTGGCATTTCTGTTTGTCCCAGCCGAGCAGGCGCGGAACGATGGTGATGTTTTCCTCGATGGTCATGTTCGGGAACAGACCGATTTGCTGGATCACATAACCGATGTTGCGACGCAGGGTCACTTCGTCGAGGTCGGTGGTGTCTTCGCCGTTGATCAGGATCTTGCCCGAGGTCGGCTTGATCAGGCGGTTGATCATCTTCAACGTGGTGCTTTTGCCGCAGCCCGATGGCCCGAGGAACACACAGATTTCGCCTTCATTGACGGTCAGGCTCACCGAGTCCACGGCTTTCACATCTTTGCCGTTGCTTTGGAAGGTCTTGCTGAGGTTTTGAAGTTCGATCATTTCAGGAGTCCTTTTGGAGTCAGCGTGCGTTGCAGCCATTGCAGAAGCAGGTCGGCGAAGATGGCCAGGAGACTGACCAGCACGGCGCCGACGATCAGCATCGACATGTCGCTGCGGCTGATGGAAGCGAGAATGAGTACACCGAGGCCACCGGCACCGATGGTTGCGGCGATGGTCATGACACCGATGTTCATGACCACGGCGGTGCGCACGCCGGCGAGGATCACTGGCACTGCAATCGGCAGTTCGACCATGCGCAGGCGCTGGCCGAAGGTCATACCGATGCCGCGGGCGGCTTCGCGAATACCCGGTTCGACACCGGTCAGCGCCAGGTAGGTGTTACGCATGATCGGCAGCAGCGAGTACAAAAACACTGCAGTGATCGCCGGCATCGGACCGAGGCCCTGGCCGAATTTGGAGTAGAACGGCAGCAGCAGGCCGAACAGCGCAATCGACGGCACGGTCAGCAGCACCGTGGCGCTGGCCTGCAAGGGACCGGCGAGCGTCGGAAAACGCGTCATCAGAATGCCCAGCGGTACGCCGACCACGATCGCCAACGTCACGGCGATGCCGACGAGGGTGATGTGTTGCCAGGTCAGGTGCAGCACCAATGGCCAGTCGAGATGGGAAAAGGCGTTCAGAAATTCCATGTCTTTTCCTCCTTATTTAATGGGATGTTGGCGCAGGAAATCGGCGGCAACGGATGACGGGCTTTGGTGATCGACATCGACCCGCGCGTTGAGCTGGCGCATGGTTTCGTCGTCGAACAGTTCGGCCAGCGGCTTGAGTTCTTCGGCGAGTTTCGGATGGGCGTCGAGGTAAACCTGACGCACCACTGGCGCGGCGGTGTAGTCGGGAAAGTAGTGCTTGTCGTCTTCGAGCAGTTTCAGCTTGAAGGCGTTCAATCGACCGTCAGTGGTGTAGACCAGACCGGCAAATACCTGGCCGTTGCGCAGGGCGGTGTAGACCAAGCCAGCATCCATTTGCCGGATGTTTTTGCGCGTCAGGTTCATGCCGTAGAGGTCGACCATGCCGTTCAGACCGTCGGAACGGTTGGCGAACTCGGTGTCCAGCGCGACCAGGTGATTCTGTTTCTGCTCAGCCTGCAACACCGTGTTCAGCTCGCTGATGGTGTTGATCTGTGGATAGGCCTTCGCGGTTTTTTCCGGCAGGGCCAGGGCGTAGGTGTTGCTGAACTTCGACGGGGTCAGCCAGACGAGGCCTTTTTTCGCGTCGAGTTCTTTCACCTTGGCGTAGGACTGGGCGCTGTCGAGTTTTTCCGTGATGTGGTTGTAAGCCACCAGCGACACGCCGGTGTATTCCCACATCAGATCCAGCTGGCCACTTTCGTGGGCGCTGCGAGCCAGGTTGCTGCCCAGTCCGCCGGTCACCTGAGTGTCGTAACCCTTGGTGCGCAGGTATTGGGAGGTGATTTCCGCCAGCAGGGTTTGTTCGGTGAACACCCGCGCGCCGATGCGGATGACCGGTTTTTCAGCGGCTTGGGCAAATCCTGCGAACAGCAGGGCGCAGCCTAGTAAAAAGCTAAATGTCTTCATAAAGATTCCTTTGCCGAGGCTTAAGACGGGCGCAAGCCGCGTTCGAGCCAGAGGCGGCTGGCGAGTGTCACCAGACCGTCGAGCAGCAAGGCCAGCAGGGCGGTGCAGGCCGCGCCGAGCAGCAATTGCGGCTGATTGTTCAGGGCGATGCCAGGGAAAATCAGGCTGCCCAGACTGTTGGCGCCGATCAGGAACGCCAGCGGTGCAGTGCCAACGTTGATCGCCAGCGCCACGCGCACGCCACCGATGATGATCGGTACCGCGTTCGGTAGTTCGACTCGCCACAGCACTTGGGTCGGGGTCATGCCGATGCCGACAGCGGCTTCTTTCAGTGAACCCTGAACGTTTTTCAGGCCTTCATAGGTGTTGCGCACGATCGGCAACAGCGAGGCGAGGAACAGGGCGAAGATCGCGGGACCGCTGCCAATGCCCAGAATCCCCAGGGCGATGGCCAGTACGGCGAGAGGCGGCACGGTGTTGCCGATGTTGAAGAGCTGCATGAAGCGCTCAGCTCGGTCCACCATGGACGGACGGCTGAGGAAGATACCGGCGGGAATGCCCACAACAAGGGCGGCCAGCATGGAAACAAGGACGAGAATCAGATGAGCTTGCAGGTAAAACAACAAATCGTCGCGGTAATGTTCGATCGTGTTGATGCCAATCCAATGGACCAGCAGGGCCAGAAGGGCGACGACAACCGCTCCTCCTATCAGCCCTTTGCCATAGCGAATAGCCACAGGCGGACTCCTTTTTTCTTTTGTCGGCGAACGCAGTCCCGAGTGGCAATGCCATTCCTGGCTGCCGGGAAATAACGTTCGCGAGAAGCAGCGCGTTCTATGTCCGCAAAGGGACATGAATCGAGCCATAAGCGCAGCCTCGTCAGGCCAACTTGCTGATTTTTCAGCCCCTGGTACGAGTGCTGTAACAGGGGAGTGGACGTCTGCACCTTTTAAAAGGTTCCATAATTAACAGCATTTAGCCACCCTTGATGTCCCCTCGGGTCGGTCAATCGCCGTTGGCGACAGGGCGAGCGGTGGTCCGTAAGGCTCGGTTTGCGCTATACTCGCCGCCCTTTTTTGAATCACCTGCCAGGCGATTTCCCATGACCAAACAGGCCGCCGAAGTCGCGAAACGCCGCACTTTCGCCATTATTTCCCACCCCGATGCCGGTAAAACCACCATCACCGAGAAGCTTTTGCTGATGGGCAAGGCGATTGCGATTGCGGGCACGGTGAAGTCTCGCAAGTCCGACCGCCATGCCACCTCCGACTGGATGGAAATGGAAAAGCAGCGTGGTATTTCCATTACCACGTCGGTCATGCAGTTCCCGTATCGCGACCACATGATCAACCTGCTCGACACACCGGGCCACGAAGACTTCTCCGAAGACACCTACCGCACCCTGACTGCGGTGGACTCGGCGTTGATGGTTCTTGACGGCGGTAAGGGTGTAGAGCCACGGACCATCGCGCTGATGGACGTTTGCCGTCTGCGTGATACGCCGATTGTCAGCTTCATCAACAAACTCGACCGTGACATCCGCGACCCGATTGAACTGCTCGACGAGATCGAAGCGGTCCTGAAGATCAAGGCTGCGCCGATCACCTGGCCGATCGGTTGCTACCGCGACTTCAAGGGCGTGTACCACCTCGCCGACGACTACATCATCGTGTACACCGCCGGTCACGGCCACGAACGTACCGATGTGAAAATCATCGAGAAGCTCGATTCCGATGAAGCCCGCGCGCATTTGGGCGACGAGTACGATCGCTTCGTCGATCAGCTGGAACTGGTGCAGGGTGCCTGCCACGAGTTCAATCAGCAGGAGTTCCTCGACGGCCAACTGACGCCGGTGTTCTTTGGTACTGCATTGGGTAACTTCGGTGTCGATCACGTGCTCGATGCCGTGGTCAACTGGGCGCCGAAACCGCTGGCCCGTGTGGCCAACGAGCGCACCGTCGAGCCGGTTGAAGAGAAATTCGCCGGTTTCGTGTTCAAGATCCAGGCGAACATGGACCCGAAGCACCGCGACCGCATCGCCTTCATGCGTATCTGCTCCGGCAAGTACGAAAAAGGCATGAAGATGCGCCACGTGCGCACCGGCAAGGACGTACGGATCGGCGATGCGCTGACGTTCTTCTCCTCCGAGCGTGAGCAGCTGGAAGAAGCGTTTGCCGGCGACATCATCGGTTTGCACAACCACGGCACCATCCAGATCGGCGACACCTTCACCGAAGGCGAAGTCCTGGGCTTCACCGGTATCCCGCACTTCGCCCCGGAACTGTTCCGTCGCGTGCGCCTGCGTGATCCGCTGAAATCCAAGCAGCTGCGTCAAGGCCTGCAGCAATTGGCGGAAGAGGGCGCGACCCAGGTGTTCTTCCCCGAGCGCAGCAACGACATCATCCTCGGCGCCGTCGGTGTGCTGCAGTTCGATGTGGTCGCCAGCCGCTTGAAAGAGGAATACAAGGTTGAGTGCTCCTACGAGCCGATCACCGTTTATTCCGCACGCTGGATCGATTGCAGCGACAAGAAGAAGCTGGAGGAATTCTCCAACAAGGCCGTGGAAAACCTCGCGATCGACGGCGGTGGCCACCTGACCTACCTGGCCCCGACCCGGGTCAACCTGGCATTGATGGAAGAGCGCTGGCCGGACGTGAAATTCCGTGCGACGCGTGAGCATCACTAAGCGCTGAGTCGAAACACCAAAAACCCCGTTGCGAAAGCTGCGGGGTTTTTTATTGCCTGAGGTAGTTCCCCTTGTGGGAGCGTTCCATGACTTGAAATAACTGTTCGCCATAACCCTTATTCAAAACCAATCTGCCGATCACGGGCATTTCCAGCCCATCGTTAGCGTCCTATCTGGTGAACCACGCTGATCGGAACTAGATTTCATTCAGTGCCAGTCAGGCACCCAAGCGTCACCCAAAAAGGATGGATTCGGCTATGAGCATTTTTCAACGCATTGTGCTGTTGCTTAAGGTTTTAGTGATGTTGTCCGTGGGCATGTCGGCGGCGTGGGCGGAATGCCCTGAGCATGGCGAGCAGGTGTCGAGCGGGCAAGTTGTACATGCCGGAATGATGATCGCCAAATCCGAATCCGAACCTGGGGACCAGGATCAGGGCGGCAGCAAGGATGATGACGATTCGACCACTGAAGAACCCGACACCGACGACGATGAAGGTGACAGCCAGTCTTGATCGGCAGGCAAAAGAAAACCCCTTCTACTCCAACTGATGCGCAGTCGATGTAGAAGAGGTCCGGTATTGCTGTGGGAGCAAATCTGCTCCCACATTTTTATGCCGCGCCGTCGAGGAATTGCTCGGCGTAGTGGCAAGCCACCTGGCGGTTATCGAGAGGGCGCAAGGCTGGCTCTTCGGTGCTGCAACGCTCGGTGGCGTACGGGCAGCGCTTGTGGAAAGCGCAACCCGACGGCGGGTTCAACGGGTTGGGCAATTCGCCGACGATCTTGATTTTCGGCTTGTTCGGGTCCGGGTGAATGGTCGGTGTCGCCGACAACAGCGCCTGGGTGTAAGGGTGCAGCGGACGCTCGTAGATGTCGTTCTTCGGACCCATTTCCACCGGGCGACCGAGGTACATCACCATCACGTCATCGGCAACGTGTTGTACCACTGCCAGGTTGTGGGAGATGAACACGTAAGCGGTGTTGAACTCTTGCTGCAAATCCATGAACAGGTTCAGCACCTGTGCCTGAATCGACACGTCCAGCGCCGAGGTCGGTTCGTCCGCTACCAGCACTTTAGGCTGCAGCATCATTGCCCTGGCCAAAGCGATCCGCTGGCGCTGACCGCCGGAGAACATGTGCGGATAACGCTGGTAGTGCTCGGGACGCAAGCCCACCTGCTTCATCATCGCCTGCACTTTCTCGCGACGTTCGGACGCACTCAGGTTGGTGTTGATCAGCAGGGGTTCGGCGAGCTGGTCACCGACCTTTTGCCGTGGGTTGAGCGACGCGTACGGGCTCTGGAACACCATCTGCACGTCTTTGCGCAGTTGCTTGCGCTGGGCCTTGTCGGCACCGGCGACTTCCTGACCGGCGATTTTCAAGGAACCGGAGGACGGCTCTTCGATCAGGGTCAACGCACGGGCCAGGGTGGATTTGCCGCAACCCGATTCACCGACGACCGCGAGGGTCTTGCCGGCTTCCAGTTCGAACGACACGCCATTGAGGGCGCGTACGGTCGCATGGCCCTTGAACAGGCCGCGGGACACTTCGTAGTGACGGGTCAGGTCGCGGGCGGTAAGTACGACGGCCATTACGCCACCTCCTGATTAAGCGGGTAGAAGCAGCGGGCGAGGCTGTTGCTTTTCGGGTCCAGGGCAGGACGTTGCTGACGGCAGGTTTCCTGCACGTACGGGCAACGCGGCGACAGCAGGCAACCCTGCGGACGGTCATAACGACCGGGAACGATGCCCGGCAGTGTCGACAGGCGTGTGGCGCCCAGGCTGTGTTCCGGAATTGCCTTGAGCAGTGCTTCGCTGTACGGGTGCGCCGGAATGTCGAACAGCTGTGGCACCTGACCGACTTCAACCGCTTGGCCGGCGTACATCACGCACACGCGCTGGGCGGTTTCAGCCACGACCGCTAGGTCGTGAGTGATCAGCACCAGGCCCATGTTCTGCTCTTTCTGCAACGCCAGCAGCAGGTCCATGATCTGCGCCTGAATCGTTACGTCCAGTGCCGTGGTCGGTTCGTCAGCGATCAGCAGTTTCGGTTCGCCGGCAATCGCCATGGCGATCGCAACACGCTGGCTCATACCGCCGGACAGTTGGTGCGGGTAGGCGTCCATACGGCTCGCGGCGCCCGGGATTTCTACTTTTTCCAGCAGCTCGATGGCGCGCTTGCGCGCTTGTTTGCCGGACATTTTCAGGTGCAGGCGTAGCACTTCTTCGATCTGGAAACCGACGGTGTAGCTCGGGTTCAGCGCGGTCATGGGGTCCTGGAAGACCATGGCCAGGTCTTTGCCGACGATCTTCCGACGTTGACGGTTGCTGAGTTTGAGCATGTTCGTACCGTCGAAATTCAGCGCGTCGGCGGTAACGATTCCCGGGTGCTCGATCAGGCCCATCAGCGCCATCATGGTCACGGATTTACCCGAACCCGACTCGCCAACGATGGCCAGAACTTCGCCCTTGTCCACGGAAATGTCGAGGCCGTCGACCACCGGAACAGCATTGGCGTCGCCGAAACGAACGCTGAGATTCTTGATTTCTAACAGTGACATTTGAATCTCCTCAGGCGGCGTTCTTGAGTTTCGGGTCCAGCGCATCGCGCAGGCCGTCGCCCATCAAGTTGATTGCCAGCACGCTGAGCAAAATGGTCAAACCTGGCAGACTGACTACCCACCAGGCGCGTTCGATGTAGTCGCGAGCCGAAGCCAGCATGGTGCCCCACTCAGGGGTTGGCGGTTGTACGCCAAGGCCGAGGAAGCCCAGTGCCGCGGCATCGAGAATCGCCGAGGAGAAGCTCAAGGTCGCCTGAACGATCAGTGGCGCCATGCAGTTGGGCAGCACAGTGACGAACATCAGGCGTGGCAGGCCGGCACCGGCCAGGCGTGCGGCGGTCACGTAGTCGCGGTTCAGCTCGCCCATCACCGCGGCGCGGGTCAGACGAACATAGGACGGCAACGAAACCACGGCGATGGCGATGATGGTGTTGATCAGGCCAGGGCCGAGGATGGCGACAATCGCCACGGCCAGCAGCAGGGACGGCAGGGCCAGCATGATGTCCATGAGACGCATGATGGTCGGGCCGAGCAGGCGCGGGAAGAAACCGGCGAACAGACCCAGCAGGATGCCGGGGATCAGCGACATGACCACCGACGACAGACCGATCAGCAGCGACAGGCGTGAGCCGGTGATCAGCCGTGACAGCAGGTCACGCCCCAGCTCATCGGTGCCGAACAGGAACTGAATCTGCCCACCTTCCAGCCAGGCCGGCGGTGTCAGCAGGAACTCGCGAAATTGTTCGCTCGGGTTGTGCGGGGCAACCCATGGCGCGAACAGTGCGCAGAACACCACGAGGATCATGAACAGCAGGCCGGCGACAGCCCCTTTGTTCTTCGAGAACGCTTGCCAGAACTCTTTGTACGGCGATGGATAAAGCAGGCTTTGATCGACTGCTACTGAGGGGGTTGGAGTGCTCATTAGTCTTGATCTCAGCGCTGGTGACGAATGCGTGGGTTGGCAAAGCCGTAGAGGATGTCCACGATGAAGTTGACCAGAATCACAATGCAGGCAATTAGCAGGATGCCGTTCTGCACCACGGGATAATCCCGCGCGCCAATGGCTTCGATCAGCCATTTGCCGATGCCTGGCCAGGAGAAGATGGTTTCGGTCAGGACCGCACCGGCCAACAGGGTGCCGACTTGCAGGCCGACCACGGTCAGCACCGGGATCAGGGCGTTGCGCAGGCCGTGGACGAATACCACGCGTGCTGGCGACAGGCCTTTGGCGCGGGCGGTGCGGATGTAGTCTTCACGCAGCACTTCGAGCATTGAAGAGCGGGTCATCCGTGCAATCACCGCCAGCGGAATGGTGCCCAATACGATTGCGGGGAGAATCAGGTGGTGCAGGTAGTCGAGCAGGGCGCCGGGTTCATCGCTGAGCCAGGTATCGATCAGCATGAAACCTGTTGGGCGCTCGATATCGATAAGCAGGTCGTTTTGCCCCGATACCGGCGTCCATCCCAGGGTCACCGAGAAGAACATGATCAGAATCAGGCCCCACCAGAAGATCGGCATCGAATATCCCGCAAGGGAGATGCCCATTACCCCATGGTCGAACAGGGACCCTCGCTTGAGTGCCGCAATCACCCCGGCCAGCAGTCCCAGGACGCCAGCGAACAGCAGGGCGGCCATGGACAGCTCGAAGGTGGCGGGGAACAGGGACTTGAATTCGCTCCACACGCTTTCACGGGTACGCAGCGATTCGCCGAGGTCGCCGTGAGCCAGTTTGCCGACGTAGTCCAGGTATTGGGCATACAGCGGTTTGTTCAGACCAAGGCGTTCCATTGCCTGAGCATGCATTTCGGGGTCGACTCGACGTTCGCCCATCATTACTTCCACGGGGTCGCCTGGAATCATGCGAATCAACGCGAAAGTCAGCAAGGTGATGCCGAAGAACGTGGGGATCAATAACCCCAATCGGCGGGCAATAAAACTAAACATCTTGTGGTGTACCTCATCAGCCGGTTAGGCGTGCCTGGTGTCCCTGGAGTCAGGGACACCGGGAGTTTTCTTATTTACTTCACCTGGGTGGTGGCGAAGTTATTCGTGGTAAGCGGGCTAATGTGATAGCCCTCTACGTTGTTGCGCATTGCAGTAAACATCCGGGTGTGCGCCATGCTGATCCATGGCTGGTCCTGATTGAAAACCTCCTGGGCTTGCTCGTAGAGCGCTGCACGTTCCGTCGGGTTCACTTTAGCTCGGGCTTCGTCGATCAGCGTCTGGAATTTCTCGTTGCACCAGCGCGCGTAGTTTTCGCCGTTCTTGGCTGCTTCGCAACTCAGCATAGGCGTCAGGAAGTTATCCGGATCGCCGTTATCACCCGCCCATCCGGCGGAAACCATGTCGTGCTCGCCGTTTTTCGCACGTTTGAGCATTTCGCCCCATTCCATGACGCGAATATCGATCTTGATGCCGACCTTGGCCAGGTCAGCCTGCATCATCTGCGCGCCCAGCATCGGGTTCGGGTTGGTCGGCCCGCCGCCGTTACGGGTGAACAGTGTAAACGTTGTGCCTTCCGGTACGCCTGCTTCCTTGAGCAAGGCGCGGGCCTTGTCCAGGTCACGCGGCGGGTTGGTCAGCTTGTGGTTGTAGCCCAGCAGGGTGTCCGGGTACGGGTTGACCGCCACCGTCGCATTGCCTTTGCCGAACAGCGCGTTGACATAGGCCGCCTTGTCGAACGCGATGTCGATGGCTTTGCGCACGCGCACATCGCTCATGTATTTGTGCGAGGTGTTCATCGCGATGTAGGAAACGGTCATCGCGTTCAGCTCATCAACCTTCAGGTTGGTGTCTTTCTTGATGCTCGGGATGTCATCCGGTTTCGGATACAGCGCGATCTGGCACTCGTTGGCCTTGAGCTTTTGCAGACGCACGTTGTTGTCGGTGGCAATCGCCAGGATCAACGCGTCAGCCGGTGGCTTGCCACGGAAGTAGTCCGGGTTGGCCTTGAAGCGAACCTGAGCGTCCTTGTTGTAACGCTGGAACACGAACGGGCCGGTGCCGATCGGCTTGTTGTTCAGGTCGCCGGCCTTGTTCGCCTTGAGCAACTGGTCGGCGTATTCGGCCGAGTAGATCGAGGAGAAGGCCATGGCGATGTCGGCCAGGAACGGCGCTTCACGACGGGTCAGGGTGAACTTGACCGTGTTGTCGTCGACTTTCTCGACGCTTTTCAGCAGTTCCTTGAAGCCCATGCTTTCAAAGTACGGGAAACCCACGCTCGACAGTTTGTGCCATGGGTGGTTCGGGTCCAGCTGACGCTGGAAGCTCCAGACCACATCGTCGGCGTTCATGTCGCGCGTCGGCTTGAAGTAATCGGTGGTGTGAAACTTGACGCCTTTGCGCAGGTGGAACGTGTAGCTCAGACCGTCTTCGCTGATGTCCCAGGAATCGGCCAGTGCCGGAATCACTTCAGTGGTGCCCGGCTTGAAGTCCGCCAGACGGTTGAAGATGGTTTCAGCCACGGCGTCGGCTGTGACTGCAGTCGTGTACTGGACCATATCGAAGCCTTCCGGACTGGCTTCGGTGCAGACCACCAGGGGTTTGGCAGCGACGCCAACAGCAACACTCAGCAACGCGGCAGCGATGGCCGCACGTAGGGGAAGCATTTTCATCAAGAACCCTCTGCAATCAGTTAAAGGACTAATGTCCAACGGCTGATTCGTCACTGAATCAGCCGTTGGGCAGGTGCATTACAGGATGTTGAAAGGAATGGTGGTCACGAGACGGAACTCGTTGATGCTGCCATCACCCTGGTTTTCACTGGCGCGGTGAGCGGTGTAGGTCGCGCGAACAGTGGTGGCCTTGAGTGGGCCGCTCTGAATGGCGTACGTCGAACCGATGCCGTATTCGTAGTGGGTCTCGCCGTCCATGTTTTTCACGTCATAGGCGGTACCGGTGTAGTGAGTACCGTCGATGCCCCAGCCGCGAGCCTGGTAGATGTTGAATTTCAGGCCTGGCACGCCGTATTCAGCCATGTTCAGGCCGTAGGCGATCTGGAAGGATTTCTCGTTCGGGCCGTTGAAGTCCGACAGCAGGGAGTTGGCCAGGTAGATGCCGTTGGTTTCGTGCAGGTAGTCGAAGTACTCGTTACCGTTAATTTCCTGGTACGAGAAGGTCAGGCTGTGAGCCTGGTGAGTCAGGCCGAACGACAGGGAGCCGGCCTGGTTGTCGATTTCGCCCAGCAGTCTTTTACCTTCGTCGACGGTCTTGTAGTAGTTCAGGCCGGTGGTCAGGCTCAGTACCGAACTGTCACCCAACACGTGGCTGGCGCCGAAGTAGTACTGGTTCCAGAAGTCTTCGGCCTGGGTCGCCCACAGGCTGGTGGTCAGGCTGGCGAAAGGGGTATAGGTGAGGCCTGCCGTATTAACGTGATCGGTTTCAGCAGTAATGTTTTGGTATTCGGAGCGGAACTTGCTCAGGCTTTCTTCGGTACGCGGCGAAACGCGGTCAAAGGTCCCCAGGTCGAATGCCAGGTTGTTAAGTTCTTCGCTGTGGATCGCCACACCTTCGAAGCTCGAAGGCAGGGCACGGTTACCGATCACATCGACCTGCGGGCTGCTGAAGTTCATGCGGCCGGCGGTCAGGGTGGTGTTGGAGATGCGCGCCTTGACGTTGGCCAGGCCTACCTTGCTCCACTGACCTTGAGCGTCGCCGCCTTCTTTGGTCAGGGTACGGTTGTTGCCCGCGCCTGGACGGGAGCCCGGTGCGCCGCCGTTATTGGAGGCCAGGTTCTCGCGATCACGCTCCAACGCAACAGCGTTGTAGGCGGCCACTTCGGTGCTGAAACCTACAGTGCCTTCGGTGAAACCGGAGTTGTACTTGACGATGGTGCCTTGAACCCAGTTGATACGACGATCAGTCGGGGTGGCTACACCGTCTTTGCGGTAAGTGAACTTGCCGCCACGTTTCAGTTGTTCGTTGGCGTACCAGTTGCGCGTAGTGCCGGAGACCGATTGACCTTCGACGAAGCCAGTTGCATCAGCTTGTGCACTTTTGGTGTTGACCGTCACCGGGGTGAATTCCTGGCTCTGGGTTTCTGCGTACGCCGAGGCGGTAACGCTGCTGATGGCCAAGGCCAATAACGCGGTGCTGCTCAGTTTCATGGGTGAAGCTCCTTACTTTCTTTTTTTAATGCCGGTCTTATTGGTGATCCGGCTATTGGTTTAGAACTCATACAAGGCATCGCAAACGTTTGCTGCAGGCCGGATTGGCGAATTACGGCAATACGCTTGCGTGAGGGCGTAATACGCCCCCAGCGTTCTGGCTAATCGGTTATTGGTCGATACTGACGCCCGAGAACACGTTGCGGCCGAAGGGGCTGACTTTGAACCCTTCGACTTTGGCGCTTAACGGCTGGTTAACCGTCGAGTGGGCGACTGGCGTGATCGGCACCTGCTGTTTGAGGTACTGCTGCGCCTGTTTGTACAGCACGGTGCGTTGGCCCTGGTCAGTGACGACCTTGGCCTGCTTGACCAGCTTGTCGTAAGCCGGATCACACCACATGGAGTAGTTGTTGCCGCCAATGGCGTCGCAGCTGTAAAGCGTGCCGAGCCAGTTGTCCGGGTCTCCATTGTCCCCGGTCCAGCCGATCAGGCTGATGTCGTGCTCGCCATTCTTGGTGCGCTTGATGTACTCGCCCCATTCATAGCTGACGATCTTCACTTTGAGGCCGATTTTCGCCCAGTCAGCCTGGAGCATCTCGGCCATCAACTTGGCGTTCGGGTTGTAAGGGCGCTGAACGGGCATCGCCCACAGGGTGATTTCGGTGCCTTCCTTCACGCCGGCAGCCTTGAGCAGTTCCCTGGCTTTTTCCGGGTTGTAGGCGGCGTCTTTGATCGTTTCGTCGTACGACCATTGGGTCGGCGGCATGGCGTTGACGGCCAACTGCCCGGCACCCTGGTAGACGGCGTTGAGAATGCTTTGCTTGTTCACCGCCATGTCCAGCGCCTGGCGCACTTCGAGCTGGTCGAAAGGCTTGTGCCGAACGTTGTAGGCGATGTAGCCGAGGTTGAAGCCAGGCTTCTCGATGAGCTTGAGTTTTTCGTCGTTCTTCAGCGCGGTCACATCGGCAGGGCGTGGATGCAGGGTAATCTGGCACTCGTTGGCCTTGAGTTTCTGCACGCGCACCGAAGCGTCGGTGTTGATGGCGAAAATCAGGTTGTCGAGCTTGACCCGGCTCGGGTCCCAGTACTGCTTGTTGCCGATGTAACGGATGTTGGAGTCTTTCTGGTAACTCTTGAAGACAAACGGGCCTGTGCCGATCGGCTTCTGATTGATGTCACTCGGCTTCCCGCCTGCCAGCAGCTTGTCGGCGTACTCGGCGGACAGAATGGCGGCGAAGCTCATGGCGATGTTCTGGATGAACGCGGCGTCGACGCTGTTGAGCGTCATGACCACGGTCAGCGGCCCGGTCTTTTCGACCTTGGCGATGTTCTTGTTCAGGCTCATCCCGTTGAAATACGGGAACTCGGTCGGATAAGCCTTACGGAAAGGGTGTTGCGGATCGAGCATGCGATTAAACGTGAACAGCACGTCATCGGCATTGAAGTCGCGGGTCGGCGTGAAGAAAGGCGTGGTGTGAAACTTCACCCCTTCGCGCAGGTGAAAGGTGTACTTGAGGCCGTCTTCGGAAATATCCCAACTGGTGGCCAGGCCCGGTACGACATTGGTCGCGCCTTTTTCAAACTCTGCCAAACGGTTGTACAGCGGCTCGGCGGCGTCGTTATCGGTCGCAGTGGTGTACTGCGCCGTGTCGAAACCGGCGGGGCTGCCTTCAGAGCAGAACACCAGGCTGTTATTGGCGGCCTGGATTGATGTGGCGGCCAACAGGCCGGTGCCCAGTAATGCGGATAAAACCAAGGAATGGCGCATGACGCTCCCTCTTGTAATCACGAGTGTTTTGACAATGAGCCGCCGTCCCGTCCTGGGACGTGGAGGATCATTGACTTCAAACCATGCTTTTCAGCAATAACCGAGAGCCCACGCATGAGCTGGTCAGAACCCGACGGTATGACCCGTGGATCTGGCAGTAAATGCGTAGAGTCCTAAAGACTCGTAGGAAATGGCAACGCGTCCGACTCCACCGCCGTAGTACACGGAGGAAACGGATGTAAGAGTTTTCCTACTTTCTCGGCAGATAAAGCAACGGCGACGTCAAAAACGTCGCCGTTGCAAAACCTTATTTGCTGACGCTGACGCCGTAGAAGGAGTTCAAGCCAAACGGGCTGATCTTGAAGTCCTGCACGTTGTCGCGCATTGGTTGGAACACCGTCGAGTGAGCGATAGGTGTCATTGGAACTGCATCTTTGAGGACGTGTTGCGCCTGTTTGTACAGTTCGGTGCGCTTGGCCTGGTCGGTTGTGCGCTTGGCTTCTTTGACGATGCCGTCGAACTTCTTGTCGCACCACTTGGAGAAGTTGTTGCCTTGCAGCGAGTCGCAGCCGAACAGCACGTTCAGCCAGTTGTCCGGATCACCATTGTCGCCGCTCCAGCCAATCAGCATGGCCTGGTTCTCGCCGCCTTTGGAACGCTTGATGTACTCACCCCATTCGTAGCTGGTGATTTTCACGTTCAGACCGATTTTCTTCCAGTCGGACTGCAGCATTTCAGCCATCAGCTTGGCGTTCGGATTGTACGGACGCTGTACCGGCATCGCCCACAGAACGATCTCGGTGCCTTCCTTGACGCCAGCTTCCTTGAGCAGCTCTTTGGCTTTCTCAGGATCGTACTTGGCATCTTTGATGGTGGTGTCGTAGGACCATTGAGTCGGCGGCATGGCGTTAACGGCCAATTGGCCCGCACCTTGGTAAACCGAGTCGATGATCTGCTGCTTGTTGACGGCCATGTCCAGTGCCTGACGCACTTTCAGCTGGGCCAACGGGTTTGCCTCGTTGCTACCCTTTACCTTGTCCATCACGTTGTAGGCGATGTAACCCAGGTTGAAACCAGCCTGGTTAGGCACTTTCAGGGTCTTGTCTTCTTGCAGCGCCTTCAGATCGGCTGGACGAGGGAACAGAGTGATCTGGCACTCGTTCTTCTTCAGCTTCTGAATACGTACCGACGGGTCGGTAGTGATGGCGAAGATCAGGTTGTCGATCTTGACGTCGTCAGGCTTCCAGTAGTCCTTGTTCCCGGTGTAGCGGATGTTGGAGTCTTTCTGGTAGCTCTTGAACACGAACGGACCAGTGCCGATTGGCTTCTGGTTGATGTCCGCCGCTTTGCCTTCTTTCAGCAACTGGGCTGCGTATTCGGCGGACTGCACCGAGGCGAAGCTCATCGCCATGTTCTGGATGAACGCGGCATCCACTTCTTTCAAAGTGAACTTGACGGTTTTGTCGTCGACTTTGTCGATCTTGGTGATGTTGGTGTCCATCCCCATGTCGGTGAAGTACGGGAATTCAGTCGGGTAAGCCTTACGGAACGGGTCATCCTTGTTAATCATGCGATTGAAGGTGAACAGTACGTCGTCGGCGTTGAACTCACGAGTCGGCTTGAAGTACGGGGTGGTGTGGAACTTGACGCCGTCGCGCAGGTGGAAGGTATACGTCAGGCCGTCCGGGGAAATGTCCCAGCTGGTCGCCAGGCCAGGAATCACGGCGGTGCCGCCGCGCTCGAACTGGGTCAGGCGGTTGAACATGGTTTCTGCAGAGGCGTCGAAGTCGGTTCCGGTGGTGTATTGACCCGGATCGAAACCGGCGGGGCTCCCTTCGGAGCAGAACACCAGGTTAGTCGCGGCTTGGGCGAAGGGGGCGCTAGCTAACAAGCTGGCGCCGACTAAAAACGGAATGACCGCGTTTTTAAGCATGGTGGCCTCATGATTGTTGTCATTTTTGGAATTAGAGGACGACCTCGTGAGTCGACCTGCGGATACTTATGCAGGGGCCGTACCCAATGCAAGATGCAGAGCGACCACAGGCGTTAAACAGTGGCACGTACGTACCTTAATGTCGCATTTGTATAAATTCACGCGCATTTGACCGTTTGCGCGGGTTTTTTTCGGTGCAACCGGCGCACCGGTGCGGGGCATTTGGCGGGGATTGCGCACCCGGTTGGAGCGTGGTGTTACTTATTTATACCCACGCTTTGCGGGCTGAATGTGTTGGGTGGGGGACTGTTTGGGATTGAGAATGTTTTGCGCCGGGGTGGGTTGCTGTTGAGTTTGTGGGCGTGTGGTAGGTATTTGTTGTTTAACGGGTTTGTTGTGGCGGTGGGTGCAGTTTGACTGGCAGGTGTTTGTCAGTGGACATCTTGGTTGTTGATCTAATCAGTACATTTGTGGCGACGGTTGGCGCACGGTCGTGGGCTGAGTGTTTATGGGTGGTACCGGGTGCAACCGTGGCTATTTATTGGTAGCGCCTTTTGTCGGTGGCGGCCTGATAGCCGACCAATCTCTTCCTTGGTGTACATATCCATTCCTGCGGTTACGGCCACTTAGGGTTTCGCCCTTACGGCGACTCACTTTTTTTTCAAACGCCAAAAAAAAGTAAGCAAAAAAAGGCTCGCCCCGAGCGTCCGGCCCCTCGCTTAGGCTCGGCGTTCCTTCGCTCCGGTATCCATCCGGGGACACTGCCCTCCGGTCTGCTTCGCTACGACCTACATGCAGCGTGTTCGACTGCGTCGAACGGCGCTGCGCGCCACTCCCCGGATGAACACCTCCACTCAGCCTCCCGAAGGGGCGGGCAGATCAAAAGCTGCAGGCGAGCTAACGCTCGGCCTGATGAGTGGTGAGAAGCAACGGCTGTACACCAATCTATTGTAGGAGCCTGGCTTGCCAGCGATGGCGGCCTGAAAGCCGACCAATCTCTATCAGGTGTACATCATTTCCTGTGGGCGCTGGCTTGCCAGCGATGGCGTCCTGACAGACGACCAATCCACATCAGATGTACCCATTCCAACTGTGGGAGCGAGCCTGCTCGCGAAGACGGCCTCACAACCGCTACATCTCTTTCTGATGCCCCCCCAACTGATCATTCCCACGCTCCCGTGTGGGAATGCCACCCGAGACGCTCCGCGTCCCATTTTTGTGTTGAGCCTTGTGTAAAAAACACAGAGGTTTCCTACGCATTTTTCAGGTTGCCGGGTAGGAAGGCGTGTCTTTATCTTTAACCGTCGCTGCACAGTCAGCGATCAGGAGTGGAAACCTGGAATCGGTAGGGCGAAGGCCCTCACGACCACAACGGTAAGTGATGGCTCCAATTTGAATTCAGGAGCTACAAATGGATAACGACAATCCCGAATCGAACTTCAACAAAATCAATCCGAACGCAGACGCCTTGCGCGCTGAAGAATTATTCAAAGACCGCGAAGCCATAAAACGCGCCCTCGACTACTACCTCGATCCCCCGTCCCAATACACCGAAAAACCGCGCCGCCCCAGCACGATGTATATGATCGCCCCGAACACGGACACCGAAAGTCTGCTGGGCCAAGCCTGCGAATCACTGGCCTCCGCCAGCGTCATGACCAGCGATTTCGCCGCTAATCTGATCGGCCCGCAGCGCAATACGGTGTTGGCGATTCAGCAGATCATCATGCTGGCGGAATTGGCGGTGAACCGCGCCTTGGATAACGTCGATCCGGCGTAGACCGCGTTATCGTTATTCGCGAGCAGGCTCCCCACAGGATCTGCGCCGTACGCAAATAATGTGCTCACCGGAGATCAACTGTGGGAGCGAGCCTGCTCGCGAAGGCGGTGGACCAGTCACCACATAACCTGAAGAGTTCACCCGGACTTCTGGCACGCAACAAAAAACGGCGATCACCCAAGTGATCGCCGTCTTTATGTACGGACTATCAAATCAAGGCATCAACACTTCAATCGCCCCATCCGCCGTCATGCTGACCTGACTCGTGCCAGCCTCAACATCCGGTGTCACCGGTGCAGCATCCATCGAGGCGGCTTTCATCATCATCGGGCCGCGCATGTACGGTTGTGGATAACCGTTGCTGTTCAGGTTCAGGTTAACGATCTTGTAGCTCTTGCCACCCAGCGCATCGGTCGCCAATTGTGCGCGAGCCTTGAAGGCGGTCACGGCTTCTTTAAGCAGTGCGTCTTCGCTGGCCTTGCGTGTTGGTGTGGCGATGGCGAAGTCCATGCCGCCCATTTTCAGGTCGGTGAGCAGTTCGCCAGTCAGTTTCGACAGGGCGGCGAAGTCCGAGCTTTCCAGGCGCAGTTCGGCGCGTTCACGCCAGCCGGTGATTTTCTGGCCCTTGGTGTCGTAGATCGGGTAGCTGTTGCGGCTGCCCTGGCGCAGGGTGATGTCTTTGACCTGTTTGGCCTGGGCCAGCGCTTTGTTCATGGTGGTGCTGACGTCGGCGGCGAGTTTGGCCGGGTCGGTGTTTTGGTCTTCGGTGTAGAGGGTCACGATCATCAGGTCGCGGGCCACTTCCTGGCTGACTTCGGCGCGCAGGGAAATCTGGTTGTAATGCAGCTCGTCGGCGGCCAGGGCCGGGAGGCTGGCGAGGGTGCCGGCACTCAGGGCGAGGAGGGCGGCGCTGCGGCGAAATGTGTGCATGAAAGCTCCTTGGGCGATGCGCAGGTGTGAGATCCGAGCCTGCGTGAAACCATCAGACTCTAGCTTTAATGATCCGGTTCGCACAGTTACAACTTCTATACAGATAGAGGGAAGGTGACCCTGTGGTGAGGGGGCTTGCCCCCGTTCGGCTGCGCAGCAGTCGCAAATCGATTGGCTCGGTTTGACTGATACGACGCGGTAGCCTGTTTTGGGACTGCTTCGCAGTCCAACGGGGGCAAGCCCCCTCGCCACAAGGGAAATACAGGGTGCACAGGCTGTGGCTGTTTGCCGCACTTTTGCCTGTCCGCCCCCGTGCTTGGTTATACTCCGTGCGATCCGCCTGGAGCGCTCATCAGGAGAGCTCATGCTCGCCCCCGTTCAAATCACTTCTGCCACTCGCCAGAACCTCTGGCGGCTGACGTTCATCCGCACGTTAGTGCTCGCCGCTCAGGCCGGTTCCGTCGGGTTGGCCTATTGGCTCGACCTGCTGCCGCTGCCATGGGTGCAACTGGCAATGACCCTCGGCTGTTCGACGTTGCTGTGCGCATTCACCGCGGTTCGACTGCGCACTACGTGGCCGGTCACCGAGCTGGAATATGCGCTGCAACTGGCCTGCGACCTGTTTATCCACAGTGCCTTGCTGTATTTCTCCGGTGGCTCGACCAACCCGTTCGTCTCTTATTACCTGGTGCCGCTGACCATCGCCGCGGTGACGTTGCCATGGCGTTATTCGGTGATTCTGTCGGGTATCGCGTTGACGATGTACACCTTGCTGCTCGCACGTTTCTATCCGCTGCAAACCTTCCCGATTGCCCGGGAAAACCTGCAGGTCTACGGGATGTGGCTGAGCTTCGCGCTGGCGGCGGCGGTGATTACCTTTTTCGCCGCGCGCATGGCCGAAGAGCTGCGTCGCCAGGAAGAGCTGCGGGCGATTCGGCGTGAAGAAGGCCTGCGTGACCAGCAGTTGCTGGCGGTAGCGACGCAAGCCGCCGGTGCAGCGCATGAATTGGGCACACCGCTGGCGACCATGAGCGTGTTGCTCAAAGAGATGCAGCAGGATCATCCAGACCCGATGTTGCAGGATGATCTGAAGGTGCTGCAGGATCAGGTCAAGGCCTGCAAAGAAACCTTGCAGCAACTGGTGCGCGCCGCCGAGGCCAATCGGCGTTTGGCGGTGGAGATGCAGGACGTCACCGACTGGCTCGACGAAGCGCTGAACCGCTGGCACCTGATGCGCCCGGAAGCCAGTTACCGCTTCCAGCGTCTGGGCCAAGGCACCGTGCCGCGCATGGCGCCGCCACCGGACCTGACCCAGGCGCTGCTGAATTTGCTCAATAACGCCGCTGATGCATGCCCCGAAGGGCTGCAAGTGACGCTGGACTGGAACGCCGAAGACCTGACCATCAGCATCCGCGATCACGGTGCCGGTGTGCCGCTGGCCATCGCCGAACAGATCGGCAAACCATTTTTTACCACCAAGGGCAAAGGTTTCGGCCTGGGCCTGTTTTTGAGCAAGGCCAGCGTGACACGCGCCGGCGGCTCAGTGAAACTCTACAGTCATGAGGAAGGTGGCACGCTCACCGAGCTGCGCCTGCCTCGTGTCGCCCGAGGAGACGAACATGAGTGACGATATCCAGGTTGAAGGCGAAGAACTGCCGCATTTGCTGTTGGTCGACGACGATGCAACCTTTACCCGCGTAATGGCCCGCGCCATGGCCCGCCGTGGTTTTCGCGTCAGCACTGCTGGCTCTGCCGAAGAAGGCCTGACCATCGCCCAGGCCGATCTGCCGGATTACGCCGCGCTGGACCTGAAAATGGACGGCGACTCGGGGTTGGTCTTGTTGCCCAAGCTGCTGGAGCTGGACCCGGAAATGCGCGTGGTGATCCTCACCGGTTATTCGAGCATTGCCACCGCCGTCGAGGCGATCAAGCGTGGCGCCTGCAATTACCTGTGCAAACCGGCCGACGCCGACGATGTGCTGGCAGCCCTGTTGTCCGAGCACGCCGACCTCGACACCCTGGTGCCGGAAAACCCGATGTCGGTGGACCGTTTGCAGTGGGAACACATCCAGCGCGTGTTGACCGAGCACGAAGGCAACATCTCGGCCACGGCCCGCGCCCTGGGCATGCACCGCCGTACCCTGCAGCGCAAACTGCAGAAACGTCCGGTGCGCCGCTGAACGGGCGCTGAACGATCATCGCCAACCCTCGCGATAACCCGAGCCGATCAACTATGATCGGTTCGTGTGTGTTCTTTTCTCTATCGAGCCTTATCCATGAATCAGAACGCTGAATATTCCGCGGTCAACGATGCCGTGCGCGGGCAGTTCTTCCGCAAGGTCTGGGCGATCATCACGCCCTATTGGCAAAGTGAAGAGAAGGTCAAGGCGTGGACGCTGCTGATCGCGGTGATTGCCCTGTCGCTGATCAGCGTCGGGATCTCGGTGTGGTTCAACACCTGGTACAAGGATTTCTACAACGCTTTGCAGAAGAAGGATGAAGCCGCGTTCTGGCAGCTGATTCTGTATTTCTGCGCGATTGCCGCCGTGGCGATTGTCGGTGCGGTGTACCGGCTCTACCTGACGCAGATGCTGACGATCCGTTGGCGAGCCTGGCTGACCGAGAAACACTTTGCCCGCTGGCTCGGCAACAAAAATTACTACCAGCTGGAGCAGGGCGGTTACACCGATAACCCGGACCAGCGGATTTCCGAAGACCTCAACAACTTCACGGCCAATACCCTGAGCCTGGGCATCGGGCTGATCCGCAACGTCGTCAGCCTGGTGTCGTTCTCGATCATTTTGTGGGGTGTGTCGGGCAGTATTGAAGTGTTCGGTTTCACCATTCCCGGCTACATGTTCTGGTGTGTGCTGGTGTATGCCGTGGTCGGTAGCTGGCTGACGCATTTGATCGGTCGTCGCTTGATCGGCCTGAATAACCAACAACAACGCTTCGAAGCCGACCTGCGTTTCTCCATGGTCCGGGTTCGCGAGAATGCCGAAAGCATCGCGTTGTACAACGGCGAGCCGAATGAAAATCGTCGCTTGAGCAGCCGTTTCGGGATGGTCTGGCACAACTTCTGGGACATCATGAAAGTGTCCAAGCGCCTGACGTTCTTCACCGCCGGTTACAGCCAGGCCGCGATCATTTTCCCGTTCATGGTCGCCGCGCCGCGTTACTTCGCCGGCAAGATCGAACTCGGTGAACTGATGCAAATCAGTTCGGCGTTCGGCAACGTTCAAGAGAGTTTCAGCTGGTTCATCAGCGCGTATCAGGACCTCGCTTCATGGCGCGCCACCTGTGATCGTCTGCTGAGTTTCCGTCAGGCCATGACCGACAACGAAGAGCGCCAACCGGCCATCGACGTACAAAATCAGGGCGATGAACTGAACATCCACAACCTCGGCCTCGATCTGGCGGACGGTCGTCACCTGCTGACCAACGCCAATATGGCAGTGGAAGAGGGCGATCGCGTGATGCTCAGCGGCCGTTCAGGCAGCGGCAAGTCGACCTTGTTGCGCGCGATGGGGCATCTGTGGCCAGCCGGCCACGGCAGTATCCGTCTGCCGTCGGCGCGCTACCTGTTCCTGCCGCAAAAGCCATATTTGCCGATTGGGACCTTGCGCGAGGCGCTGAGTTATCCACAGCCTGGCGATACCTATTCGCAGGAACGCTACGTCCACGTGCTGGAAACCTGCCGTTTGCCGCATCTGGTTGCACGTCTGGACGAAGCGAACCACTGGCAGCGCATGCTCTCGCCGGGTGAACAGCAACGTTTGGCGTTTGCCCGCGCGCTGCTGTATGCACCGCAATGGCTGTACATGGACGAAGCCACCTCGGCGATGGATGAAGAGGATGAAGGCTCGCTGTATCAAGCGTTGATCGATGAGTTGCCGGGGCTGAGCATCATCAGCGTCGGGCATCGCAGCAGCCTGAAGCGCTTCCACCCACGGCATGTTCGAATCGAGAACGGCCATTTGGTGGACCAGACAGTAACCGCCTGAACACCACCGCCCCTGTGGGAGCGAGCCTGCTCGCGAAAGCGGTCTGACATTCAGCTAGAGGTGTCTGACACTACGCCTTCGCGAGCAGGCTCGCTCCCACAAGGGGAACGGTGTTCAACCCGACGGTGATCGTACAACCGCGTTGAGCTATGATGCGGTTTCAGCCGAATTTTCGAGACAGATGTTCACCATGGAAAACCCGATCGACGCACCACGCCTCCCTCGCAAGCGCCGCAGCCTCGCACAGGAATTGGTGACGGTGCTGTCCGAGCAGATCCGCGACGGTCACCTCAAGCGCGGCGACAAATTGCCCACCGAGTCGGCAATCATGGATGCCCATGGCGTCAGCCGCACCGTGGTGCGCGAAGCGATTTCCCGTTTGCAGGCGGCCGGGCAGGTTGAAACCCGCCATGGCATCGGCACCTTCGTGCTCGATACCCCGAGCCCGAGCGGTTTCCGCATCGACCCGGCGACGGTGGTCACCCTGCGTGACGTGTTGGCGATTCTGGAGTTGCGCATCAGCCTCGAAGTGGAGTCCGCCGGCCTCGCCGCGCAACGTCGTAGCGACGAGCAGCTTGGCTTGATGAGAGCCGCGCTGGACGCCCTCAACGAAAGCGCTTCGCATGCCAGCGATGCCGTCGCCTCGGACTTCCAGTTCCACCTGCAAATCGCGCTGGCGACCGGTAATCGCTACTTCACTGACATCATGACCCACCTCGGCACCAGCATCATTCCGCGCACGCGGCTGAACTCGGCGCGCCTGGCCCATGACGACCAGCAGCACTACATGAATCGCCTGAGCCGTGAACACGAAGAAATTTACGACGCCATCGCCCGCCAGGATTCCGATGCGGCGCGGGCGGCGATGCGCTTGCACCTGACCAACAGCCGTGAACGGTTGCGTCATGCGCATGAAGAGGCTGAGGCGCAGCGGGTTTAGTCTTCGGGTTCGGAATTTTCCAGCGCCTTCTGGAATGCCTTCGCGAGCAGGCTCGCTCCCACAGAGATCTTCAGTGGATACACAATGTGTGTACACCCTCGATTCAGTGTGGGAGCGAGCCTGCTCGCGAAGGGGCCAGAAGCCTTGGCGCTAAAGGGTCAGACTGAACGCAGGATCGACCGATCCACCCTCACCGCCAGCCCAGTCACCCCAGGCTTGGCCTCAAACGCCACATCCCCACGCCCATCCACCACCGCCCGCGCAATCACCACGCCCTTGGACAGCAACTCCAACGGCGCACCGTTCATTGATTGGCCCGAAGCCAGTTCCAGTTTCAATTTGATCGTCATCATGGATCTCCTTATCAGGCAACGTTGCCGGTGGGTGTGTAGTCCTTGAGCAGCAAGTAAGTGCTCCAGCCCCACCAGTCGTCGACGGTGGCGGTATCGTTCAGGTTATTGACGTCCTTGCGTCGCAGCACTTTGCTGCCCTCGACCCTGAACAGCGGCGAGAAATTACCCGCCGGGTTCAGTACAACTTGCAGGTCCGGCAGCTTATTCAAGGCGCTGAAATGACTCGGCGAAGGAGCGACTCCGCTGAGGTACGCCGCGAAGATCTCATCTGCAGACAGTTGAACCGCTTGATTGACCTGCACGCGATTGGCGCTGTCGATCACGTCGAAGTAGCGTTTATCGCCATACGCGCGCCATTGATCGCCGTTGCCATTGCTTACATTGAGACCGAATTTACTGTCTTCGTCATGCATGAAGCGGGTGATCAATGAGCCCAGATCACTGGGGGTGACCACTGCTGCCAACTGCTTGCGCGGTACACGCAGGTGACCTGCGGAAAACAGGTCGGTCAGGTAGTGATCAGCAAAAGCATTCATCGCGTAGGCGATTTCCAGCAGCTTTTCATCACCACTGTTTTTCGCCAGCACGGCTTGCTGCACGGCCGCGGTGTGGCCTGCGATGTAGGCCGCCAGGGCTCCTTCGGCAAAGTGGTCGGTATTGTTGGCGGCGAGTTTCAGGTAACGCCCCAACGGGAACAGCGCCGAGACGAAACTGCCGCCGCCGGTGATCTTGTTCCACTCTTCCGACAACGTATCTCCGAGGGCGTCATAGGCTTCATGGGGCTGTTTGCCGTCCAGGATCGCCTGTTTCACCGCGGCGATTTCCTTTTGCATGACACCCAGAATCAGCTTGGCCTCGGCATTCGCGGCCGGCAGCACCGCCAGCGAGTTGAACGCGTTGGCGAAGCGCTGGATTCTGTCCGGGGGGGTGGCGCCTTCGCTGATCGGTTGCTCGGGAATTCCGTAGAAATCCCCGCCCAGTGCAACGACCTGGCCATAGGTCAGCGCCAGCCCGTTGGGCAAGTGCAGTTCGACCTGTGAGGCCGGGATCGCGGGGGCATCTTTGATGAAGCGCAGCAGCGTGGCATCGCCGATAGCCGTATGTTCACCACCCTCGAACCTCAGCTGCGGCTGGCCATTCAAGGCTTTGCCGGAAGGGGAGGCGGGCGGTTGCGGTACGTGGTTGTGAGGTGTGCCCACGTGCAGTACCAGCGATTCATGGCCACTGATGGCAATGCCGTGCTCACTGAAAAGATCATCGAAAACGGCAATGACCTGCTTGGATTTTTCCTGGGATTGAGTGTGTAGACCTGACATTTCTAGCTCCTTGATATGTCGTAGGCGGATTTCAAATAACTGTATGCATATACAGTTAAATCGATCTTAGCCGAGAAATTTCCTACGTCAAGGAAAGAACCTCTCCTACATAAAAATGCAGACGGCGATGAAATGCAGTTGACGGTTATTATTTAAGTTGTACGATGACCTACAACTCGGCGAAAGCTGAACGGTTTCCTCACACACACACATACGTTGCTACCCAGGGTGTTCGAATAATGAATCCACAAGAACTGAAGTCCATCCTCTCTTCCGGCCTGTTGTCTTTCCCGGTTACCGATTTCAATGCTCAGGGCGATTTCCATCGCGCGGGCTACATCAAGCGTCTCGAATGGCTGGCCCCATACGGCGCCACGGCGTTGTTCGCCGCGGGCGGCACCGGTGAGTTCTTCTCTCTGGCGGCCAGCGAATATTCGGAAATCATCAAGACCGCCGTCGACACCTGCGAAACCAGCGTGCCGATCCTGGCCGGCGTGGGCGGCTCGACCCGTCAAGCCATCGAGTACGCACAGGAAGCCGAGCGTCTGGGCGCCAAAGGCCTGTTGCTGCTGCCGCACTACCTGACCGAAGCCAGCCAGGACGGCGTTGCCGCCCACGTTGAAGCCGTGTGCAAATCGGTGAAAATCGGCGTGGTGGTCTACAACCGTAACGTCTGCCGCCTGACCGCTCCTTTGCTGGAACGTCTGGCCGAGCGCTGCCCGAACCTGATCGGCTACAAGGATGGCCTGGGCGATATCGAACTGATGGTGTCGATCCGTCGTCGCCTCGGCGATCGCTTCAGCTACCTGGGTGGTTTGCCGACCGCCGAAGTGTACGCCGCTGCTTATAAAGCGCTGGGCGTACCGGTTTACTCCTCGGCGGTGTTCAACTTCATCCCGAAAACCGCGATGGATTTCTACCACGCCATTGCTCGCGAGGATCACGCCACCGTTGGCAAGATCATCGACGACTTCTTCCTGCCGTACCTGGACATCCGTAATCGCAAAGCCGGTTACGCGGTGAGCATCGTCAAGGCCGGGGCAAAAATTGCCGGTTATGACGCAGGTCCTGTGCGTGCACCGCTGACCGATCTGACGGCCGAAGAGTACGAAATGCTCGCCGCGCTGATCGACAAGCAAGGTGCGCAGTAACACATCCGATTTAACAGGGCCGCTGAGTGATCAGCGGCCTTTTGCGTAAGGAGAATTGTTGTGGCAGATGCAAAGCGTTTTGATAACTACATCAACGGTGAATGGGTTGCGGGCAGTGATTACTGCGCCAACATCAACCCGTCCGAACTGACCGACACCATCGGTCACTACGCCAAGGCCGATCTGGCTCAGGTCCACGCCGCGATCGACGCCGCTCGCGCCGCGTTCCCGGCCTGGTCGACTTCGGGCATTCAGGCACGTCACGATTCGCTGGATAAAGTCGGTACTGAAATTCTCGCCCGTCGCGAAGAACTCGGCACCTTGCTGGCCCGTGAAGAAGGCAAGACCCTGCCTGAAGCCATCGGCGAAGTGACTCGCGCCGGTAACATTTTCAAGTTCTTCGCCGGTGAAACCCTGCGTCTGTCCGGCGACTATTTGCCGTCGGTACGCCCGGGTGTGAACGTTGAAGTGACCCGCGAAGCATTGGGCGTGGTTGGCCTGATTACCCCGTGGAACTTCCCGATCGCCATCCCCGCGTGGAAAATCGCCCCGGCCCTGGCCTACGGTAACTGCGTCGTGCTCAAACCCGCCGATCTGGTACCGGGTTGCGCCTGGGCCCTGGCCGAAATCATCTCCCGCGCAGGCTTCCCGGCTGGCGTGTTCAACCTGGTGATGGGCAGCGGTCGTGTGGTGGGCGATGCGCTGGTGCAGAGCCCGAAAGTCGACGGCATCAGCTTCACCGGTTCCGTCGGTGTCGGTCGTCAGATCGCCGTCAGCTGTGTGTCGCGCCAGGCCAAGGTTCAGCTGGAAATGGGTGGCAAGAACCCACAGATCATTCTCGACGACGCAGACCTCAAGCAAGCGGTCGAGCTGTCGGTACAGAGCGCGTTCTACTCCACCGGCCAGCGTTGCACCGCCTCCAGCCGTTTCATCGTGACCGCCGGCATCCACGACAAATTCGTCGAAGCCGTGGCCGAGCGCATGAAGTCGATCAAGGTCGGCCACGCGCTGAAAACCGGCACCGACATTGGTCCCGTGGTTTCCCAGGCTCAGCTTGAACAAGACATGAAGTACATCGACATCGGCCAGTCCGAAGGTGCACGACTGGTCAGCGGCGGTGGTCTGGTGACCTGCGACACCGAAGGCTACTACCTCGCGCCAACCCTGTTTGCCGACAGCGAAGCCGCGATGCGCATCAGCCGCGAAGAGATCTTCGGCCCGGTGGCCAACGTGGTTCGCGTTGCCGATTACGAAGCCGCACTGGCCATGGCCAACGACACCGAATTCGGTCTGTCGGCGGGCATCGCGACCACGTCGCTGAAGTACGCCAATCACTTCAAGCGCCACTCCCAGGCCGGGATGGTGATGGTCAACCTGCCGACCGCGGGCGTGGATTACCACGTTCCATTCGGCGGGCGTAAAGGTTCATCCTATGGATCCCGCGAGCAAGGTCGCTACGCGCAAGAGTTCTACACCGTGGTGAAGACCAGCTACATCGGTTCCTAAACGCAATACCCTTGTGGGAGCGAGCCTGCTCGCGAAGGTCTTGAGGACGCGGCATTCAATCTGATGCCCCGCGTCATCGTTGACCACCTTCGCGAGCAGGCTCGCTCCCACAGGAAACAACTAAAGATTCACCCCGCATAAAAATAATCAGTGGGAGTACATCTACATGCAAGCGACCAAGCCGACCCATGTCCGCTATTTGATCCTGCTCATGCTTTTCCTGGTGACCACGATCAACTACGCCGACCGTGCGACCATCGCCATCGCGGGCTCCAGCCTGCAAAAAGACCTCGGCATCGACGCGGTCACCCTCGGTTACATCTTCTCTGCATTCGGTTGGGCCTACGTGGCCGGGCAAATTCCCGGTGGCTGGCTGCTGGACCGTTTCGGTTCGAAAAAAGTCTACGCACTGAGCATCTTCACGTGGTCGCTGTTCACCGTGCTCCAGGGCTACGTCGGTGAGTTCGGCATGTCCACAGCGATCGTTGCGCTGTTCATGCTGCGCTTCCTCGTCGGCCTGGCCGAAGCGCCATCCTTCCCCGGTAACGCACGCATCGTTGCGGCCTGGTTCCCGACCGCTGAACGCGGTACCGCGTCTGCGATCTTCAACTCGGCGCAATACTTCGCCACCGTGCTGTTCGCACCGCTGATGGGCTGGATCGTCTACACGTTCGGCTGGCAGCATGTGTTCGTGGTAATGGGCAGCATCGGCATCGTGTTCTCGCTGATCTGGCTGAAAGTTATCCACAGTCCGCGTCAACATCCGATGATCAATGAGGCCGAGTTCAAGCACATCGCCGAGAACGGCGGCATGGTCGATATGGACCAGGACAAAGGCAAAGGGCAAGCGGCCGGCAAACCTGCTGAAGGTCCGAAATGGGACTACGTGCGTCAGTTGCTGACCAATCGCATGATGCTCGGCGTCTACCTGAGTCAGTACTGCATCAACGCCATCACCTATTTCTTCCTGACCTGGTTCCCGGTGTATCTGGTGCAAGAACGCGGCATGACCATCCTCAAGGCTGGTTTCATTGCTTCGTTGCCGGCCATCTGCGGTTTTATCGGTGGTGTGTTGGGCGGTGTGATTTCCGACTATCTGCTGCGTAAAGGCCACTCCCTGACCTTCGCCCGCAAGGCGCCGATCATCGCGGGCCTGCTGGTGTCCAGCAGCATCGTGGCCTGTAACTATGTCGACATCGAATGGATGGTCGTGGGCTTCATGGCCCTGGCATTCTTCGGCAAAGGCGTGGGCGCATTGGGCTGGGCCGTGGTGTCCGACACCTCGCCAAAACAGATCGCCGGTTTGAGTGGCGGCCTGTTCAATATGTTCGGCAACATCGCGTCGATCACCACGCCAATCGTGATCGGCTACATCATCAGCTCCACCGGTTCGTTCAAATGGGCGTTGGTGTTTGTCGGTTGCAACGCACTGGTCGCAGTGTTCAGCTACCTGGTGATCGTTGGTCCGATCAAACGTGTGGTACTCAAGGAGCCGCCAGTCAGCGGTCCTGAAACAAACAACAAATTGTCACAAGCGCATTCCTGAGGAGCGGCGTCATGCAGTTGATTGAACATTCCGACTCGCCGCGCTACATCCGCCTGCACGAGCGGGACAACGTAGTGATCGTGGTCAATGACCAGGGCGTGCCAGCCGGCACCGAGTTTCCCGATGGCCTGGTGACCGTGGACTTCGTGCCACAGAGCCACAAAGTCACGCTGGAAGACATTCCTGAAGGCGGCCAGGTGATTCGTTACGGCCAGACCATTGGCTACGCGTTGCAGCCGATTCCGCGTGGCAGCTGGGTCAAGGAAGATCAACTGCGCATGCCCACTGCGCCACCGCTGGACAGCCTGCCGCTGTCCACCGAAGTGCCGGCGGCGCAGGCCCCGCTCGACGGTTATACGTTCGAGGGTTATCGCAACGCCGACGGCACCGTCGGCACGCGCAATATTCTGGGGATTACCACCACCGTTCAGTGCGTCACCGGTGTGCTGGATCATGCGGTCAAGCGCATCAAGGATGAGTTGCTGCCAAAGTACCCGAACGTCGACGACGTGGTCGCGCTGACCCACAGCTACGGCTGCGGTGTGGCAATTACGGCGGCCGACGCGTACATCCCGATTCGCACCGTGCGCAACCTGGCGCGCAACCCGAACCTGGGTGGCGAAGCGTTGGTGATCAGCCTGGGCTGCGAGAAATTGCAGGCCGGGCAGGTGATGCACGAGAACGACAGCTCGGTGGATTTGAGCGAGCCGTGGTTGTACCGCTTGCAGGATTCGAGTCACGGTTTCACCGAGATGATCGAGCAGATCATGGCGCTGGCCGAAACCCGTTTGAAGAAGCTCGATCAGCGTCGCCGGGAAACCGTGCCGGCGTCCGAGCTGATTCTGGGCATGCAGTGCGGCGGCAGTGATGCGTTCTCCGGGATCACCGCCAACCCGGCGCTGGGGTTCGCCTCGGATTTGTTGCTGCGTGCCGGTGCGACGGTGATGTTTTCCGAAGTCACCGAAGTGCGCGACGCGATCTACTTGCTGACTTCCCGTGCGGAGACTCAAGAAGTCGCTCAGGAACTGGTGCGGGAAATGGACTGGTACGACCGCTACCTGGCCAAGGGCGAGGCGGACCGAAGTGCCAACACTACACCGGGCAACAAGAAGGGCGGGTTGTCGAACATTGTCGAGAAATCCCTGGGCTCGATCGTCAAGTCCGGCAGCAGCGCGATCAACGGGGTGCTTGGCCCTGGCGAGCGTTTTAAACGCAAAGGCCTGATCTTCTGCGCAACCCCGGCCAGTGACTTTGTCTGCGGGACGTTGCAGTTGGCGGCGGGGATGAACCTGCATGTGTTCACCACCGGCCGCGGTACGCCGTATGGCTTGGCGATGGCGCCGGTGGTGAAGGTGTCGACCCGTACGGAGCTGGCGCAGCGCTGGCCGGATCTGATCGACATCGATGCCGGGCGTATTGCGACCGGACGGGCGTCGATCGAAGACCTTGGCTGGGAGTTGTTCCACTACTACCTGGACGTGGCCAGCGGCAAGAAACAGACGTGGGCCGAGCAGCACAAGCTGCATAACGACATCACCCTGTTTAACCCTGCGCCGATTACCTGAGACCGAGTCGCCTGCTTCGCGAGCAGGCTCGCTCCCACAGGGAATTTCGTCGTGCGCAGATTGTGTGTTTTACGCAGGACAAATGTGGGAGCGAGCCTGCTCGCGAAAGCGGTCTAACAGACGCCGAAGGGCTGAGTGGCTTATCATTAGCCCCCTAACGACGCTCACCCAAGGTTCCCCCCGGCATGCTGGCAATCTTCCTCGAAACCCTGAACATCACCGCGCCGGTGTTTGCCATGCTGTTTCTGGGGGTGTTGCTCAAGCGCGTTGGCTGGATCAACGACAACTTCATTCATACGGCGTCGGCCCTGGTGTTCAACGTCACCATGCCGGCGTTGCTGTTTCTGGGCATCCTGCATGCCGACCTGCACGCCGCGCTGCAACCGGCGCTGCTGATCTACTTCTCGATTGCCACGCTGGTGAGTTTCGCCATCGCCTGGGTCTGGGCGATCTGGAAGTGTCCGCGTGAAGACCGGGGGATTTATACCCAAGGCGCGTTTCGCGGCAACAACGGGGTGATCGGCCTGGCACTGGCGGCGAGCATGTACGGCGCCTACGGGATTTCCCTCGGGGCGATTCTCGCGGCGTTGGTGATCCTGTTCTACAACACGCTGTCGACCATTGTGCTGGCGGTGTACAGCCCGGTGATCAAGTCCGATCCGTGGAGCATCTGCAAGAGCGTGATGGGCAATCCGCTGATCATCAGCGTGTTTGCGGCGGCGCCGTTTGCCTATTTCAAGATCGGCTTGCCGGGGTGGCTGGAGACGTCCGGGCAGTACCTGGCGCAGACTACTTTGCCTCTGGCGTTGATCTGCATTGGCGGCACGCTGTCACTGGCGGCGTTGCGCAAAAGCGGCGATATGGCGCTCAGTTCCAGCCTGGTGAAGATGATCGGCCTGCCGGTGCTGACGACCCTTGGGGCGTGGCTGTGGGGCTTTCGTGGGGCGGAATTGGGGATTCTGTTTTTGTACTTCGGCAGCCCGACTGCGGCGGCGAGTTTTGTGATGGCTCGTCAGGCTGAGGGGAATCATGAACTGGCGGCGGCGATCATCGTGATTACCACGTTGATGGCGGCAATCACGACCAACATCGGGATCTTTTTGTTGCAGTGGGGTGGGTGGATTTAGCTTCTGAATTTGCGGTGTTCTTTCGGGCCTCTTCGCGAGCAGGCTCGCTCCCACATTTGGAATGCATTCCCCTGTGGGAGCGAGCCTGCTCGCGAAAGCCATCTCACTGCCAATACAAATGTTGGGTTTTTATTCCGGCTTCTGATAACTCTCAATCACTTCCTGCGCCGCCCGAAACGCATCAATCGCCGCCGGCGCACCGGCATACACCGCGCAATGCAGCAGCGTTTCACGAATCTCTTCCACGGTGCAGCCATTGTTCAATGCACCGCGCACATGGCCTTTCAATTCCTGCGGGCACTTCAACGCGGTCAGTGCGGCGAGGGTAATCAGGCTGCGGGTTTTCAGCGCCAGGCCATCACGGTTCCACACCGCGCCCCACGCGTGTTCGTTGACGAAGTCCTGCAACGGCTGGGTGAACTCAGTGGCATTGCCCAGTGCGCGGTCGACGAAAGCGTCGCCCATCACTTGGCGGCGGACTTCAACGCCAGGTTTTTTATTGTCGGTCATGGCACATCCCTCTTGTGGTGTTGGCGACGCCAGGCGAGCAGCGACGTGAGCAGCAGAAACGCCACCAGCGCCGGCAGAACGAAAAACAGCATCAGGTGTTCGAGCTTGCCGGCCAGCGGCATGCCGGTGGTGAACGACACCACATGCAGACCGTAAGCCAGGTACAAACCCAGGCACAGCAAACCTTCGGCCCGGGTCACCCGGTAGCCGGTGTAGAACAGCGGCAGGCACAACACCGCGACGCCGAGCATTACCGGCAAGTCGAAATCCAGGGCGTTGGGTGATACCGACAGCGGCGACGGCGCGATCAACGCCGTCACGCCGAGCACGCCCAACAGGTTGAACAGGTTGCTGCCGATCACGTTGCCCACGGCGATGTCACGCTGACCGCGCAGGGCGGCGATCAAGGAGGTGGCGAGTTCCGGCAGGGAGGTGCTGATGGCGACGATGGTCAGGCCGATGATCCGTTCCGACAATCCAAGGTCGGTTGCCACCACAACGGCCGCCCCCAGTAGCAGATGTCCGGCGTAGACCAGCATCGCCAGCCCCGCCACGATCATCAGCAGGCTGCTGAACCAGGGCGCGGCCTGACTGTGCGGATCGCTCGATGGTGGACGAGCCGAGTGCCGCGATTGGCGCAGCAGCAAGGCCAGATACAACGCCAGTGCTGCCAGCAGGATCATGCCGTCGGTGCGGGTCAGCTGTTCATTCCAGGCCAGCACGAACACCAGCAGGCTGGCGCCGATCATCAGCGGAATATCCAGGCGCACCAGTTGCCGTGAAACCCGCAGCGGAATGATCAGCGCCGAGAGTCCGAGGGTGACGAGAATGTTGAAGATGCTGCTGCCGATCACGCTGCCGACGGCGATGTCGGCGTTTTCCGCGAGGGTGGCTTGCAGGCTGACGGCCATCTGCGGCGCACTGCTGCCGAGGGCGACGATGGTCAGGCCGATGATCAGTGGCCGCACATTCAGCCGCGCCGCCAGGCGCACGGCGGCACGCACCATCAGCTCCGCGCCGATGATCAGTAGAACCAGGCCGCTGAGCAGTTCAATCACGCTGATCAGGGGTAAATCGGCAAGTCCGAAAATGGTCGGTGCTCCGTCTGTCAGTCGTCGAGGGCCTGCACGCGAACCTTGGCGGTACCGCTGCTGATCATGCCCAGGCGTTCGGCGGCTGCATGGGACAGATCAATCAGGCGTCCGCGGGTATGCGGCCCACGGTCGTTGATGCGGACCACGCAGGACTTGTCGTTGTTCAGGTTGGTGACCTTCACCCGTGTGCCGAAGGGCAACTGGCGGTGGGCGGCGGTCATGGAATTCTTGTCGAAACGCTCGCCACTGGCGGTGCGTTTGCCTTGGTGTTTGGCGCCGTAATAGGACGCCGTGCCGGTCTTGTCGTAGCCGTGTGGATCGATGACATCGTTACTGGCGCAACCGGCCAGCAGAGAGAGCAGGGCGCAGGCGCTGAGCAGACGTTTCATTCAAGGGTTTCCCGAAACAAATGTGGGATAGAGCCAATGTGGCGAGGGGGCTTGCCCCCGTTGGACTGCGCAGCAGTCCCAAAATTTCGAAACACGATTTGTCAGATACAAACCGAATCCGGAAATTGGGGCCGCTTCGCGACCCAACGGGGCGATGCGGCGTTCCGACAAGCCCCCTCGCCACAAAAGCTCGCTCCCACAGGGAATGGAGCCAGTAGCCAGGGCTGGCTCCATTCTCATCAGCCTTCGAGCTTGCTTTTCAGCAGTTCGTTGACCTGTTGCGGGTTGGCCTTGCCTTTGGAAGCTTTCATGGCCTGGCCGACGAAGAAGCCGAACATCTTGCCGCGCTTGGCTTCGTCTGCCGCGCGGTACTGCTCAACCTGTTCGGCATTGGCCGCGAGCATTTCGTCCAGCACCGCCGAGATAGCGCCGGTGTCGGTCACTTGCTTGAGGCCGCGCTTGTCGATGATCTCGTCCGCGCTGCCTTCACCGTTGGCCATCGCTTCAAACACGACCTTGGCGATCTTGCCGGAGATGGTGTTGTCCTTGATGCGCAGCAGCATGCCGCCCAGTTGCTCGGCCGAAACCGGCGAGTCTTCGATGTCCAGGCCTTGCTTGTTGAGCAGGCTGCCCAACTCGACCATCACCCAGTTCGCCGCCAGTTTGGCGTCGCCGCCGATGCTCGCGACTTTCTCGAAGTAATCGGCTTGCTCGCGGCTGGTCGCCAGCACGCTGGCGTCGTAGACCGACAGACCGAATTGCTCCTGGAAACGCTCGCGTTTTTGCGGTGGCAATTCCGGCAGGGTCGCGCGCACGTCGTCGAGGAACGAGTCTTCGATGACCACGGGCAGCAGGTCCGGATCGGGGAAGTAACGGTAGTCGTTGGCTTCCTCTTTGCTGCGCATCGGACGGGTTTCGTCCTTGTTCGGATCGTACAGGCGGGTCTGCTGAATCACTTTGCCGCCGTCTTCGATCAGCTCGATCTGGCGCTGCACTTCGCTGTTGATCGCCTTCTCGATGAAACGGAACGAGTTGACGTTCTTGATCTCGCAGCGAGTACCGAACTCAACCTGGCCTTTCGGACGGATCGACACGTTGCAGTCGCAACGCAGCGAGCCTTCGGCCATGTTGCCGTCACAGATGCCCAGGTAACGCACCAGCGCGTGGACCGTCTTGACGTAGGCCACGGCTTCCTTGGCGCTGCGCATGTCCGGCTCGGAGACGATTTCCAGCAGCGGTGTGCCGGCACGGTTCAGGTCGATGCCGGTGGCACCGTTGAACTCTTCGTGCAGGCTTTTACCGGCATCTTCTTCCAGGTGCGCACGGGTCACGCCGACACGTTTGATCGTGCCGTCTTCCATGGCGATGTCCAGGTGGCCTTTGCCGACGATCGGCAGTTCCATCTGGCTGATCTGGTAGCCCTTCGGCAAGTCCGGGTAGAAATAGTTTTTACGGGCGAACACGTTGTGCTGGCCGATCTCGGCGTCAATCGCCAGACCGAACATCACTGCCATGCGTACCGCTTCCTGGTTCAACACCGGCAGCACGCCGGGCATGCCCAGGTCTACGAGGCTGGCCTGGGTGTTCGGCTCGGAGCCGAAGGTGGTGGAACTACCGGAAAAGATTTTCGACCGGGTGGTGAGCTGGGTATGAATCTCCAGCCCGATCACGACTTCCCATTGCATGTGTGTCTCCTCAGAAGCCGGTTGGGGTGCGGGTGTGCCAGTCAGTGTTCAACTGATACTGGTGCGCAACATTGAGCAAGCGGCCTTCCTGGAAATACGGGGCGAGCAGTTGCACGCCGACCGGCAGACCATCGACGAAACCTGCTGGCATGGACAAGCCCGGCAGACCGGCGAGGTTGGCAGTGATGGTGTAGACGTCTTCCAGGTAAGCAGCCACCGGGTCGCTGTTCTTGGCGCCGAGCTTCCAGGCCGGGTTCGGCGTGGTTGGGCCGAGGATGATGTCGACCTCATTGAAGGCAGCCATGAAGTCGTTCTTGATCAAGCGACGAATCTTCTGGGCCTTCAGGTAGTAGGCGTCGTAGTAACCGGCCGACAGTGCGTAGGCACCGACCATGATCCGGCGCTGCACTTCCGGGCCGAAACCTTCGCCACGGGAGCGCTTGTACAGATCGATCAGGTCTTTCGGGTTCTCGCAGCGATGGCCAAAGCGCACGCCGTCGAAACGCGACAGGTTGGACGAGGCTTCTGCCGGAGCGATCACGTAGTACGCAGGAATCGCGTGCTGCATGTTCGGCAGGCTGATTTCCTTGATCACCGCACCGAGCTTTTCCAGTTCCTTGACGCTGTTGTGGATCAGCTCGGCAATGCGCGGGTCGAGACCGGCGCTGAAATACTCTTTCGGCACGCCAATGCGCAGGCCTTGCAGCGACCCGTTGAGGCTGGCGCTGTAATCCGGCACCGGCTCGTCGATGCTGGTGGAGTCATTTGGATCGAAGCCGGCCATGCCTTGCAACAAAATCGCGCAGTCTTCGGCAGTGCGCGCCATCGGGCCGCCCTGGTCGAGGCTGGAGGCGTAGGCAATCATGCCCCAGCGCGAAACACGACCGTACGTCGGTTTCAGGCCAGTGAGGTTGGTCAGGGCCGCTGGCTGACGGATGGAGCCGCCGGTGTCGGTGCCGGTGGCCGCAGGCAGCAGGCGCGCGGCAACCGCGGCGGCCGAACCGCCCGACGAACCGCCAGGCACGTGTTCCAGGTTCCACGGGTTTTTCACCGGGCCGTAGTAGCTCGACTCGTTGGCCGAACCCATGGCGAATTCGTCCATGTTGGTCTTGCCCAGGGTCACGGTCCCGGCAGCGGCCAGCTTGGCGACGACGGTGGCGTCGTAGGGTGCTTTAAAGTTGTCGAGCATCTTCGAGCCGCAGCTGGTGCGGATGCCCTGGGTGCAGAACAGGTCTTTATGCGCAATCGGCGCGCCGAGCAGGGCGCCGCTCTCACCATTGGCCCGGCGTGCGTCAGCGGCTTTCGCCTGCTGGAGCGCCAGGTCTTCGGTGAGGCTGATGAAACTGTTGAGCTGAGGATCAAGCAGGGCGATACGCGCCAGCAGGGTCTTGGTCAGCTCTTCGGAAGAAAACTTTTTTTCGGCGAGTCCGCGGGCGATCTCGGCCAGAGTCATTTGATGCATTGCAGGCTCTTTCCCTTTAGTCGATGACTTTCGGAACCAGGTACAGGCCGTTTTCGACCGCTGGTGCGATGGACTGATAGGCCTCGCGATAATTGGTCTCGGTCACGACGTCTGCACGCAGGCGCTGGCTGGCTTCCAGTGGGTGGGCCAGCGGCTCGATACCGTCGGTATTGACCGCCTGCATTTCGTCGACCAGGCCCAGAATGCTGTTCAGGGCCGAAGTAATGTGTGGAAGATCGGCATCATTCAGGCCAAGGCAGGCCAAATGAGCGATTTTTTCCACGTCGGAGCGTTCAAGCGCCATTGCGATTCTCCAGTGGAATACAGAACGGACGGCGTCCGTGTGTTAGATTGTCGGAACACTACCGCATTTCTACGGTCATAAGGCCGCGATTGTGGGGGTTGGTGCACAGAAAAGCGGCCAATTTAACATATTGGCGCCTTGCCCAAAATCCCTGTCGTTGTTAGAGTTTGCCGCACTTTTTTACCCACGCGTTGCCTAGGGTCCCTTTCCCATGTTCAAGAAACTGCGTGGCATGTTTTCCAGCGATCTTTCCATTGACCTGGGCACTGCCAACACCCTTATTTACGTGCGCGAGCGCGGTATCGTCCTGAATGAGCCATCGGTTGTGGCTATTCGGACACACGGTAACCAGAAAAGTGTCGTAGCTGTCGGCACCGAGGCGAAGCGCATGCTCGGCCGAACGCCGGGCAACATTGCTGCCATTCGTCCGATGAAGGACGGCGTGATTGCCGACTTCAGCGTCTGCGAAAAGATGCTGCAATACTTTATCAACAAGGTTCACGAAAACAGCTTCCTGCAGCCTAGCCCTCGGGTACTGATCTGCGTTCCATGCAAATCCACCCAGGTTGAGCGTCGTGCCATCCGTGAATCGGCCCTTGGTGCCGGTGCTCGTGAAGTGTTCCTGATCGAAGAGCCAATGGCTGCTGCGATCGGTGCCGGCCTGCCGGTTGAAGAAGCGCGCGGTTCGATGGTGGTCGATATCGGTGGCGGTACTACCGAAATCGCCCTGATCTCCCTGAACGGTGTGGTTTACGCCGAATCCGTACGGGTTGGCGGCGACCGCTTCGACGAAGCGATCATCACCTACGTGCGTCGCAACTACGGCAGCCTGATCGGCGAATCCACCGCCGAGCGCATCAAGCAGGAAATCGGTACGGCCTACCCGGGCGGCGAAGTGCGTGAAGTCGACGTTCGTGGCCGTAACCTGGCCGAAGGCGTTCCACGTGCTTTCACCCTGAACTCCAATGAAGTGCTGGAAGCTCTGCAAGAGTCCCTGGCCACCATCGTTCAGGCTGTGAAAAGTGCACTGGAGCAATCGCCTCCGGAACTGGCGTCCGATATCGCCGAGCGCGGCCTGGTACTGACCGGTGGTGGCGCCTTGCTGCGCGACCTCGACAAGTTGCTGGCCCAGGAAACAGGTCTGCCGGTGATCGTTGCCGAAGACCCGCTGACCTGCGTTGCTCGCGGCGGTGGCCGTGCATTGGAAATGATGGATAAACACACCATGGACCTGCTTTCCAGCGAGTGATCTCGCCGGTTGCATCTATGCTGTTGGCGCGCAGGCAGCACTTTGCAGTGCTGCCTGTTGGCGTTTATCTTCTGTCAGTCTGCATCCAGGCCGGTTTGATGCCGTATGAATAAAGAGAACATTTGCCTGGGAGGAGCGGCTTATTAAACCGCTTTTCACCAAAGGGCCTTCACTGGGCGTGCGCTTGTTGGTGCTGGTCGTGCTATCGGTCGCGCTGATGGTGGTCGATGCCCGCTTCACACTGCTCAAGCCAGTGCGTAGCCAGATGTCGCTGGTGCTGATGCAGTCTTACTGGATCACCGACCTGCCGCAGCGGCTATGGCAGGGTGTGGCCAGCCAATTTGGCAGCCGTACCGAGCTCGTCGCCGAAAACGAAAAACTCAAGACCGAAAACCTGCTGTTGCAGGGTCGCATGCAGAAGCTTGCCGCCCTCACCGAGCAGAACGTTCGGCTGCGCGAGTTGCTCAATTCTTCCGCGCTGGTCAACGAGAAGGTCGAAGTGGCCGAGTTGATCGGCATGGACCCCAACCCCTTCACCCATCGCATCATCATCAACAAGGGTGAGCGCGACGGTGTGATCCTTGGTCAGCCGGTGCTCGATGCCCGTGGCCTGATGGGGCAGGTGGTCGAGTTGATGCCTTACACCTCCCGTGTCTTGCTGCTGACCGATACAACTCACAGCATTCCGGTGCAGGTGAACCGTAACGGTCTGCGGGCGATTGCCAGCGGCACCGGTAACCCGGAGCGCCTGGAGCTGCGTCACGTAGCGGATACCGCCGACATCAAGGAAGGTGATCTGCTCGTCAGCTCCGGCCTGGGTCAGCGGTTCCCGGCGGGTTACCCGGTGGCGACGGTCAAGGAAGTGATTCACGATTCCGGCCAGCCATTTGCCATTGTTCGCGCCGTGCCAACTGCCGCGTTGAACCGCAGCCGTTATTTGCTGCTGGTGTTCAGCGATGGCCGCACGGCCGAAGAGCGCGCCAACGAAGCGGCCCAGGCACAAGAGGCACTGGATCAGCATGGCGGCGGCCCGATCATTCCCGCCACCGTTCCTAAACCGGTTCCTGTCACCACCGTTGTGCCTGCGGCCAATGCTGCACCTGCCGCCACGCCGGCGGCCGCTGCACCGGCTCCAGCAACGCCGGCTCCTGCAACCCCGGCCAAACCGGCCAAACCCGCGGCTTCCAAGCCACCTGCCGCCAGTAAACCGCCGGCCGTGAAGCCTGCTGCCAAACCGCCTGTCCCCGAACCGGCTGCCACTGGGAGACAAGAATAATGGTCGGCGTCAAAGCCTCCCGAAACAGCTGGATTGTCTGGGTGACGTTCGCCATCGGCCTGTTGCTCAGCGTTTCACCGCTGCCGCAATTCATGGAAATCCTCCGCCCGTTGTGGCTGGCGTTGCTGCTCGCGTTCTGGGCGCTGACCCTGCCGCAAAAAGTCGGCATGGCCACCGCCTGGTGCCTGGGCTTGGCCGAAGACGTGCTGTACGGCACGTTGCTTGGCCAGAACGCATTGATCCTGACGTTGATTACCTTCCTGGTCCTGTCGCTGCAACAGCGCTTGCGCATGTTCCCGATGTGGCAACAGAGCCTGGTGATCCTGGTGATCTTCGGCCTCGCGCAGCTGGTTCAGTTGTGGCTGAGTGCCTTGACCGGTAACCGTCAGCCAACCCTGGCGCTGGTGCTCCCGGCACTGGTCAGCGCGTTGTTGTGGCCTTGGGTCAGCTACGGTTTGCGTGGTCTGCGTCGGCGCTACAAAATCAATTAATTCGGTCAGGCATTAGCCCGCACCACGACAGGGAGATGTCTTGATGAAACAGCTATACCTCGCCTCAGGCTCGCCGCGTCGGCGTGAACTGCTCACGCAGATCGGCGTGCCGTTCTCCGCCATCAGCGCGGACATCGATGAAACCCCCTTACCTGAAGAATCCCCGTCGGCCTATGTCGAGCGCCTCGCGCGCGGCAAAGCCGAGGCCGGGCGTGACGCAGTCGTGTCCGACGCCGATTTTTGTGTGTTGGGCGCCGACACTGCCGTGGTGCTCGAAGGCAAAATACTTGGCAAACCGGTGGACGAAGCGGATGCGTGCGCCATGCTTATGCTGTTGGCTGGTCGTGAACATGAAGTGCTGACCGCCATCGCCGTACTCGACGCCGACCGCTGCGAGTCTCGGGTGGTGCGCAGCCTGGTGCGGTTTCGCAACATCAGTCGCGACGAAGCGGCAGCCTACTGGGCCAGCCGCGAGCCATGCGACAAGGCGGGTGGCTACGGCATTCAAGGCCTGGGTGCGGTATTTGTTGCCGGGCTCAATGGCAGTTATTCGGCGGTGGTCGGGCTGCCGCTGTGCGAAACCGCAGAACTGCTCGGCCATTTCGGCATACCCTGTTGGCAAACACTTAACGCGCGCTGAGCGTCGTACTGACAAGATGCAGCCATTATCGTGAACATGCCTGAACGAGACCCTGCCATGAGTGAAGAGATTCTGATCAACATCACGCCGATGGAATCGCGCGTGGCGGTGGTCGAAAACGGTGTTCTGCAAGAGGTCCACGTCGAGCGTACGCAAAAGCGCGGGATCGTCGGCAACATCTATAAAGGCAAGGTCGTACGGGTTTTACCAGGCATGCAGGCGGCGTTCGTCGACATCGGCCTGGACCGCGCAGCATTCATTCACGCCTCGGAAATCTCCCTGCGCGAAGGCCCGGCGGTCGAGAGCATCAGCGCCCTGGTCCATGAAGGCCAGAGCCTGGTGGTTCAGGTCACCAAGGACCCGATCGGTTCCAAAGGCGCACGCCTGACGACGCAGCTGTCGATTCCATCGCGCTATCTGGTGTACATGCCGCGCACCGCTCACGTCGGTATTTCGCTGAAGATTGAAGACGAAGCCGAGCGCGAGCGCCTCAAGCAAGTGGTTACCGATTGCGTGGCCAAAGAAGGCATCAAGGAAGCTGGCGGTTTCATATTGCGCACCGCTGCCGAAGGGGCAGGCGCCGATGAGATTCTCATGGACATCCGCTACCTGCGTCGTCTCTGGGACCAGATCAACGAACAGATCAAAACCATCAGCGCACCGAGTGTGATCTACGAAGACCTCGGCCTGGCGTTGCGCACCCTGCGTGACCTGGTGAGCCCGAAGATCGAGAAGATCCGCATCGATTCCCGGGAAACCTTCCAGAAAACCACGCAGTTCGTCGCCGAATTGATGCCGGAAATCGCCGATCGTCTGGAGCATTACCCGGGCGAGCGGCCTATTTTCGATTTGTATGGCGTCGAAGACGAAATCCAGAAAGCCCTGGAGCGCAAAGTCCCGCTCAAGTCCGGCGGTTACCTGGTGGTCGACCCGGCGGAAGCCATGAGTACCATCGACGTCAACACCGGTGCCTTCGTCGGCCATCGCAATCTTGAAGAAACCATCTTCAAGACCAACCTCGAAGCCGCCACCGCCATTGCCCGTCAGCTGCGCCTGCGTAATCTGGGCGGGATCATCATCATCGACTTCATCGACATGGAAGACGAAGAACACCAGCGCCAGGTATTGCGCACGCTCGAGAAGCAACTGGAACGCGATCACGCCAAGACCAACATCATCGGCATCACCGAGTTGGGCCTGGTGCAGATGACCCGCAAGCGCACCCGCGAAAGTCTTGAACAAGTGCTGTGCGAACCGTGCAGCAGCTGTCAGGGCCGCGGCAAGTTGAAGACGCCGGAAACGGTCTGCTACGAAATTTTCCGTGAAATCCTCCGCGAGGCACGCGCCTATCAGGCGGAAGGCTATCGTGTATTGGCGAACCAGAAAGTCGTCGACCGTTTGCTCGATGAAGAGTCAGGCAACGTTGCCGAGCTGGAAGGGTTTATCGGACGCACCATCCGATTCCAGGTGGAAACCATGTATTCCCAGGAACAATACGACGTGGTGTTGCTCTGAATCGCGGTGTTTCAACCTTACTAGAACGGCTGGCCTCAGCTTTTTGCAGCATTTTTGCCATGGGAGCCACCTGACATGGAACGTCTGACACGCATTTTGGTTGCACTGACCCGCTGGGGTCTGGGCCTGTGCGCGTTGGTACTGGTGTTGATGGCGTTGTACGTCAGCCTCGGCCGAGAGCTGACGCCTCTGGTGGCCGAATACCGTGTCGACGTTGAAACCAAAGCCACCGAGGCCTTGGGCATGCCGCTGCAAATCGGCAAGCTGGAAGGCAACTGGAGTGGTTTTGCGCCGATCCTGCTGGCGCATGACGTGACCGTCGGCGAAGGCGCCAATGCCCTGCGCCTGGACCAGGTGCGTGCAGTGCCGGACATTTTGGAAAGCCTGTTGGCGCGCCAGGTGCGCATCGCTCATCTGGAGTTGAACGGCCTGAAGATCAGTCTCAAGGAAGGCGACGACGGCAAGTGGTCGCTGGAAGGACTGCCGGTGCAGAAGGATCAGCCGCTTGATCCGGAACAACTGCTCAATCGCATGCAAATGGTCCAGCAGTTGTCGGTGATCGACAGTCAGGTGACCTTGCAGCCCCTCGACCAGCCGCCGCTGACCTTGACCTATGTCGGCTTCAATCTCAAAACCGGCGCTTCCCGTCAACGCCTCGATGCGCGAATGACCTTGCCCGATGGCCAGCCAGTGGCCATGAGCCTGCGCACGCGTATCCAGGCCAGCCAGTGGCAGGACGGTGAAGCCGAGGCTTACCTGAGCCTGCCGCAAAGCGACTGGTCGAAATGGCTGCCCGAGCGCCTCACCCAGCAATGGAATTTTTCCGAGATCAAGGCCGGTGGCGAGCTCTGGATCAACTGGGGCAAGGGTGCACTGCAATCTGCGGCCATTCGCTTGAACGCCCCGCAAGTCAAAGGCGCCTACGCCGAACGCAAGCCGATCCAGATCAACAATCTGGCGCTCAATGGCTATTTCCAGCGCAGCACTGAAGGCGTTGTGGTGACGCTGGATTCCCTGGCCATGAACTTCGGCGAGACGCGCTGGGAATCGCATCTGCAACTCACGCAAACCTCAGCCACCGACAAAGTCGAAGAACTCTGGCACCTGCAAGCCGACCGCGTCGACCTCACCCCGCTCACGCCGTTGCTGAATGCCCTGGGCCCACTGCCTGAAGGTGTCGCCACGGCGGTCGAAAAACTCAAGGTGACCGGTGGGCTGCGCAATGTGCTGATCGACTTGCGCCCCAATGCCACCGACGACAGCAAGTTCAGCTTCGCCGCGAACCTCGACCGGGTCGGTTTTGATGCCTATCACGGCGCACCGGCGGCACGAAATGTCAGCGGCAGCATCAGCGGTGACCTCGGCAAGGGCGAACTGCGCATGGACAGCAAGGACTTTGTCCTGCACCTGGCCCCGATTTTCGCCAAGCCATGGCAATACCTCCAGGCCAACGCGACGCTGACCTGGAAGCTCGACAAAGAAGGTTTCACCTTGATTGCGCCGTACCTCAAGGTACTCGGCGAAGAGGGCAAGATTGCCGGTGACTTCCTGATTCGCCTGCATTTCGATCACACTCAGGAAGATTACATGGACCTGCGGGTCGGCATGGTCGAGGGGGACGGTCGCTACACCGCCAAGTACCTGCCGAGCATGCTCAGCCCGGCGCTCGACGAATGGTTGCGTACGGCCATTCTAAAAGGCGCGGTGGATGAAGGTTTCTTCCAGTATCAGGGCTCGCTGAACCATGGTGCGACCGATACCGCCCGCAGCATCAGCCTGTTCTTCAAGGTGCACGATGCCGAATTGGCGTTCCAGCCGGGCTGGCCGCATGTGAGCAAGGTCACCGGTGATGTGTTTGTGGAAGACAGTGGCGTGCGGGTTTTGGCCAGCAAAGGCCAGTTGCTCGACACCCAGGTGCGCGACATTTACGTCAATATCCCCCATGTCCCCGATGGCAAGAATGTCCATCTGTTTCTCGACGGCGGATTCGCTGGCGGCTTGGGCGATGGCCTGAAAATTCTCCAGGAAGCGCCGATCGGCACCGCTGAGACGTTTGCCAAGTGGGAAGGTGAGGGCGACCTGCAAGGCACGTTGAATCTGGATATCCCGCTGGCCAAAGGCGAGCAGCCGAAGATTCTCGTCGACTTCAAGACCGCCAAGGCGCGTCTGAAGCTGGCCGATCCAGCGCTGGAGTTGACTCAACTCAAGGGTGATTTTCGCTTTGACAGCACCAAGGGCTTGAGCGGACAGAACATCAGCGCACGCGCTTTTGACAAGCCTGTCACCGCGCGGATTTTCGCCGACGGCAACGCGGGTAACATCAAGACACGCGTTACGGCTTCCGGTCAGGTCGAGGTCAAGAAACTCACGGACTGGTTGAGCGTGACTCAGCCGTTGCCGGTTTCCGGGGTGATCCCGTATCAGTTGCAACTGAACCTGGACGGCGCTGACAGCCAGTTGATGGTCAATTCCAACCTGAAAGGCGTGAAGGTCGATCTACCGGCCCCATTTGGCATGACGGCCGATGACAGCCGTGACACGACGTTCCGCATGACCTTGCAAGGGCCGGAGCGGCGTTACTGGGTCAACTATGGTCAGTTGGCAAACTTCACGTTTGCAGCCCCCAGCGGTAGTTTTGCCGAAGGTCGTGGTGAGTTGTTCCTCGGTGGTGGCGAAGCCGTATTGCCCGGCGCCAAAGGCCTGCGGGTGCGCGGTGCGCTGACGGAACTGGATGTCGGTCCCTGGCAGGATCTGGTGAGCAAGTACGCCGGTCAGGATCCGGGTGGCAGTGCCAAGCAGTTTTTCAGCAGTGCAGACTTACAGATTGGCAAGCTCAGTGCTCTGGGCACGACCCTCGATCAGGCTTCCGTACAGGTGAACCGAAAGCCCGCCAGTTGGGCGTTGCAACTCGACAGCCAGCAGGTCAAGGGCACCGTCGGTGTTCCCGATGCGAAAGGCGCACCAATCACGGTCAATCTGCAATACGTGCGCCTGCCCGCGCCGGACCCGAAGGTAGTGGCCGACGAGAACTCGCCCGATCCACTGGCCACGGTCGACCCGACAAAGATTCCGGCACTGGACATCACTATCAACCAGCTGTTCCAGGGCCAGGACCTGGTGGGTGGCTGGTCGCTGAGAATTCGTCCGACTGCCAAAGGTATCGCGCTCAACAACCTCGATATGGGCCTCAAAGGGATTTTGTTGCAAGGCAGTGGCGGCTGGGAAGGTATGCCCGGCAACTCCAGCAGTTGGTACAAGGGGCGGATCAGCGGCAAGAATCTCGCTGATGTGCTCAAAGGCTGGGGCTTTGCGCCGAGCGTCACCAGTGAAGAGTTTCATATGGATGTTGACGGTCGCTGGCCCGGTTCGCCGGCCTGGCTGGCCAGCAAGCGTTTCTCCGGCACCCTTGATGCGTCGCTGACCAAGGGTCAGTTTGTTGAAGTCGAGGGCAGTGCCCAGGCCCTGAAGGTCTTCGGCCTGCTTAACTTCAACTCCATCGGCCGCCGTCTGCGCCTGGACTTTTCCGACCTGTTCAGCAAAGGCCTGAGCTATGACCGGGTCAAGGGATTGCTGGTCGGGACCAATGGCGTCTACGTCACCCGCGAGCCGATCCGGATGACCGGTCCGTCCAGCAACGTCGAACTGGATGGCACCTTGAACCTGGTGGGTGATCAGATCGACGCCAAGTTGCTGGTGACCTTGCCTGTGACCAACAACTTGCCGATTGCGGCGTTGATTGTGGGTGCGCCGGCTGTCGGCGGTGCGCTGTTCCTGATCGACAAACTGATCGGTGACCGTGTCTCCCGTTTTGCCAGCGTGAAGTACACCGTCAAGGGCCCGTGGAAAGAGCCGCAGATTACCTACGACAAACCTTTTTAAGTCGTTTTTTGAAAAAGCACTCGTCAAGGATGGAGTAGCATGGGCGCCTGTTCTCATGAAATGCGATGCAGGAGCGCTCCATGTCCGTAGCGGTGATTCAAATGGTCAGCCAAAGCGATGTGCTGGCCAACCTGGCCCAGGCCCGCCGGCTGCTTGAGCAGGCAGCGGCCGGTGGTGCGCAACTCGCCGTGCTGCCGGAAAACTTCGCCGCCATGGGCCGTCGCGACATCGCCGACATCGGGCGCGCCGAGGCGTTGGGTGAAGGCCCGATCCTGCCATGGTTGAAACAGACCGCCCTCGACCTCAAGTTATGGATAGTGGCCGGCACATTGCCGTTGCCGCCGGTGGATCAACCGACGGCAAAGGTGCATGCCTGCTCGCTGTTGGTGAACGATCATGGCGAAACGGTAGCGCGCTACGACAAGCTGCACTTGTTTGATGTGGACGTGGCGGACAATCGCGGGCGTTATCGCGAGTCCGATGACTATGCTTATGGCAGTGGCGTGGTGGTTGCGGATACGCCGGTCGGTCGAGTCGGCCTGACGGTGTGTTACGACTTGCGCTTCCCGGAGCTGTACAGCGAATTACGGGCTGCCGGGGCGCAATTGATTACCGCGCCGTCGGCGTTTACGGCGGTGACCGGCGCGGCGCATTGGGATGTGCTGATTCGCGCCAGGGCCATCGAGACTCAATGTTATGTGCTGGCGGCCGCTCAGGGTGGAACGCATCCAGGGCCGCGAGAAACCTGGGGGCATGCCGCAATCGTCGACCCCTGGGGCCGGGTGCTGGCACAGCAGAATCAAGGCGAGGCCGTGCTGCTGGCCGAACGCGATAGCAGCGAACAGGCGTCCATCAGGGCGCGGATGCCGGTGTCCAGTCACCGGCGCTTTTTCTCGCAGGGCGCTCAGCGACCTGCCTCAGAACGATGAATTTAAGGCGTAAAGCATATGAGCGAGTTGTTGTCCTCAGTCAGTGAACACCTTCTGGCGCCCGGCGGCGTAACGATCGAGAGCCTGCAAGGCGTGCTCGGTGATCTGGCCGGCCCGGGCATCGATGCCGCCGACCTGTATTTCCAGGGGCAGATTTCCGAGTCCTGGGCGCTGGAAGACGGGATCGTCAAGGAAGGCAGCTTCAACCTCGACCAAGGCGTCGGCGTGCGGGCGCAATCGGGTGAAAAAACCGGTTTTGCCTACAGCAACGCCATCACCCTGGAAGCCCTGGGTGCCGCGGCCCGTGCTGCACGATCGATCTCCCGCGCCGGGCAGAACGGCACGGTGCAGGCGTTCACCACTCAGGACGTCGCCCAGTTGTACGGGCCGGACAACCCGCTGGAAGTGATGACCCGGGCCGAAAAAGTCGACCTGCTCAAGCGTATCGACGTCGCCACCCGCGCCCTTGACCCGCGCATCCAGCAAGTAACCGTGAGCATGGCCGGTGTCTGGGAGCGCATCCTCGTGGCCTCCACCGACGGCAGCCTGGCCGCGGATGTACGGCCACTGGTGCGTTTCAATGTGAGCGTGATCGTTGAACAAAACGGTCGTCGCGAGCGCGGTGGTCATGGCGGTGGCGGGCGTACCGATTACCGTTACTTCCTCAGTGATGACCGCGCCATGGGCTACGCCCGCGAAGCGTTGCGTCAGGCACTGGTCAACCTTGAAGCCATTCCGGCGCCGGCCGGCACGTTGCCAGTGGTGTTGGGTTCCGGCTGGTCCGGCGTGCTGCTGCACGAAGCGGTCGGCCACGGTCTGGAAGGCGACTTCAACCGCAAGGGCAGCTCGGCCTACAGCGGGCGCATGGGCGAAATGGTTGCCTCCAAGCTGTGCACCATCGTCGATGACGGCACGCTGGCCGGTCGTCGTGGCTCCCTGAGCGTCGACGACGAAGGCACCCCGACCGAGTGCACCACGCTGATCGAAAACGGCGTACTCAAAGGCTACATGCAGGACAAGCTCAATGCGCGCCTGATGGGCGTGGCCCGTACCGGTAACGGTCGCCGCGAATCCTACGCGCACCTGCCGATGCCGCGCATGACCAACACCTACATGCTGGCGGGCGAAAGCGATCCGGCGGAAATCATCGCCTCGGTGAAGCGCGGCATCTACTGCGCCAACCTCGGCGGCGGCCAGGTGGACATCACCAGCGGCAAGTTCGTGTTCTCCACCAGCGAAGCGTACCTGATCGAAGACGGCAAGATTACCGCGCCGGTCAAAGGCGCGACGTTGATCGGCAACGGTCCGGAAGCCATGAGCAAGGTGTCGATGGTCGGTAACGATCTGGCGCTGGACAGCGGCGTGGGGACGTGTGGCAAGGATGGGCAGTCGGTGCCGGTGGGTGTCGGCCAGCCAACGCTGAAAATCGATGCGATCACTGTGGGTGGCACAGGATCGTAAGCAGGGATGGAGCTTCGGGTGAGCCGCGTGCGGCTCACCCGAGAAGGGACTTAACGCAGACCGCGTTGAGTCTCGTCCAGCTCACGGATGTACTTGAAGATTTTACGGCTCGATGCCGGTGGCTTGTTGGTCGCCAGTTCGTGCTGGGCCTGACGGATCAGGGAGCGCAATTGCTGACGATCAGCCTCCGGGTAGTCGATCACGAACTTCTCCAGGACTGCATCGTCGCCCGCGATCAAGCGATCGCGCCAGCGTTCCAGGCCATGGAAACGTTCGTTGTACTGCCGGGTGGAGGCATCGAGTTGATCGAGCAAGGTCAGAATGGCGTCAGTGTCCTGATCGCGCATCAGTTTGCCGATGAACATAAGGTGCCGTTTACGCGCGATATTCGCGGTGTGCTTCGGCGCATCGGCCAGGGCCCGGCGCATAGCGTCGGTCAACGGCAGTTTTGCCAGCAAGTCAGGCTTGAGTGTTGTAAGGCGCTCGCCAAGGTCAACCAGAGCATGAAGCTCGCGTTTAACCTGGGATTTGCTTTTTTCTCCCGTATCGAGGGAGTCGTCGTAAGAATCAACCATGGTGGCCGTCCGCAAAGAAACGCCGCCATGATAACCAGTCGGGGGCCGCTTGTCCGGCCCGGTCGCTCGAAGGCCTTACCGAAAGCAGAATTTGAGTGGAGAACAGCATGAGTGCAGTTGAAAGCGTCGGCCCACAAGCGTTGCCGGCACTGCAAGAACAAGTCGAGCAGATCATCGCTGAAGCCAAGCGTCAGGGCGCCAGCGCCTGCGAAGTCGCCGTGTCCCTGGAGCAGGGCCTGTCCACGTCGGTGCGTCAGCGTGAGGTCGAAACCGTCGAATTCAACCGCGATCAGGGCTTTGGCATCACCTTGTACGTCGGCCAGCGCAAAGGCTCGGCCAGTACTTCGGCGAGCGGCCCTGAGGCCATTCGCGAAACCGTCGCGGCGGCGCTGGCCATCGCCAAGCACACCTCCGAAGACGAAGCCTCGGGCCTGGCTGATGCCGCGCTGATGGCTCGCGATCTGCAGGACTTTGACCTGTTCCACCAATGGGACATCACCCCGGAGCAAGCCATCGAACAAGCGCTGGCCTGCGAAGCCGCGGCGTTTGCCACGGACAGCCGGATCAAGAATGCTGATGGCACTACCCTCAGCACCCATCAGGGCTGCCGGGTGTACGGCAACAGCCACGGGTTTATCGGTGGCTATGCGTCGACCCGCCACAGCCTGAGCTGCGTGATGATCGCCGAGGCCGATGGCCAGATGCAGCGTGATTACTGGTACGACGTGAACCGTCAGGGCAATTTGCTGGCCTCTGCGGAGAGCATCGGCCAGCGTGCCGCGCAACGGGCGGCGAGCCGTTTGGGCGCGCGACCGGTGCCGACCTGCGAGGTGCCGGTGCTGTTTTCCGCCGAGTTGGCGGGTGGTTTGTTCGGCAGCTTCCTGTCGGCGATTTCCGGCGGCAGTCTGTACCGCAAATCGTCGTTCCTCGAAGGCACGCTGGGTCAGAAGCTGTTCCCGGAATGGTTGACCATCGACGAGCGTCCGCACCTGATGCGCGCCATGGGCAGTTCGGCGTTCGATGGTGATGGCCTGGCGACCTACGCCAAACCGTTCGTCGAAAAGGGCGAGTTGGTCTCCTACATTCTCGGCACCTACTCCGGGCGCAAACTCGGTATGCCAAGCACGGCCAACGCTGGCGGCGTGCACAACCTGTTCGTCACCCATGGTGATGAAGACCAGGCGGCGTTGCTGCGGCGCATGGGCCGTGGCCTGCTGGTCACGGAGTTGATGGGCCAGGGCCTGAATATGGTCACCGGCGATTACTCCCGTGGGGCGGCGGGTTACTGGGTCGAGAATGGCGAAATCCAGTTCGCCGTGCAGGAAGTGACCATCGCCGGCAACATGCGCGACATGTTCAAGCAGATTGTTGCGGTCGGTAATGACCTGGAACTGCGCAGCAACATTCGCACCGGCTCGGTGCTGATCGAGCGGATGACGGTGGCGGGTAGCTAAACCTCACCGCTTCAAAAAAGGCGCGCCATCCCATCGGATGGCGCGCCTTTTTTATGCGTCTTGCACCGGCCCCTGTAGGCGTGAGCTTGCTCGCGATAGCAGTGAAACATCCACCCACCATGTCAACTGGCACTCCGCATTTCGCGAGCAGGCTCGCTCCCACAATAATTCCGTTGCATGTCGCCGGGGTTGTTTTGGTTCTCATTATCATCTAATAATCAATCGCATTAGCGAGCGGGCCGGGCAGCGTCTCTCTGGTCCATCTAATCACCGCATCCGCTTTGGAGGCTCACCATGGAACATTGGAAACGCACGATCGAACGGGCAAATCGCTGTTTCATGCTGGGCGAATACGTCGATGCCCGCGAAGCTTACTTACAGGCACTGGCTCTGGCCCAGGTGTTGTTCGAGCGCTGGGCGGATGCCGACGAAGCGGTGGCGGCCTGCGTGATTTCCCACCACAACCTGGCGGACCTGCATTTGCGTCTGAACCAGCCGGAGGAGAGCGCCGAATATTTGTGCGCGATCCATCAACGGCTGTTGCAGACCCTGCAAAACCCGCGTCTGGCACCGGCCCTGCGCGATGCTGCGCTACGCCAAAGCAGCAAGACCTATGTCGAGCTGTTGAATTTCATCAGCGAGCACGGTGAATACCCGCGCACCCATCGGCTGCTGCACATCGATGCAGCCTCGCCTGCGCCTCAACATCATGGAGTTCATTGAAATGGCTTTTACCTTGCCTGCCTTGCCTTACGCCTACGATGCCCTGGAACCGCACATTGATGCGCAAACCATGGAAATCCATTACACCAAGCATCACCAGACCTATATCAACAACCTCAACGCGGCGGTCGAAGGCACTGAATTTGCCGATTGGCCAGTGGAGAAACTGGTGTCCGCCGTTCAGCAACTGCCGGAAAACCTTCGTGCAGCGGTGATCAATCAGGGCGGCGGGCATGCCAACCATTCGCTGTTCTGGGAAGTGATGGCGCCCAATGGCGGCGGCAACCCTGACGGTGCGCTGGCCGACGCGATTGATTGGCAACTGGGTGGCCTGGCCAGTTTCAAGGAAGCCTTCACCAAAGCTGCGCTGACCCGTTTTGGCAGCGGTTGGGCGTGGCTGAGTGTGACGCCGCAAAAGACCCTGGTCGTTGAAAGCAGCGGCAATCAGGACAGCCCGTTGATGAGCGGCAACACGCCGATTCTGGGTCTGGATGTGTGGGAACACGCCTATTACCTGCGTTACCAGAACCGCCGTCCTGAATACATCAACGCGTTCTACAACGTGATCAATTGGCCTGAAGTCGCCGCGCGCTATCAGGCTGCGCTGGTTTAAGTCCTCTATAAAAACATTCCAAGGCTGACTATGGGCACTGAAACACTGGCGATCGGAAGTGGACGGATGTTTCGTTATGCATTCGGATCGCTGTTACTGCTGGCGGGCATGACATTGCTGGTCAGCCATGGGCTGGCGTGGCTGGACCTCGAACCAAGACTGTCGCGTGCACTGCAAGGCGGGGCGATTTGTGCCTTGGGCACCGCGTTGGGTGCGGTACCCGTGTTGGTGATACGTCGGATGCCTCAGGTGGTCAGCGATACGTTGCTCGGTTTTGGAGCCGGGGTGATGCTCGCTGCAACGGCGTTTTCGTTGATTGTCCCGGGTATTTCCGCCGCTGAAGGCCTGGGGCTGACGCCTTGGGCTTCCAGCGGCCTGATCAGCTTCGGCATCATGCTGGGGGCATTCGGATTGTTTCTGGTGGATCGCAAGGTGTCTGGCGCATCGCCGGAAATGCTGGTCGGGACGCTGGAGCGGCCAGTGATTCCACCGCGGATCTGGTTGTTTGTCTTTGCCATCATCGCCCACAACATTCCTGAAGGCATGGCGGTCGGTGTTTCGGCGGGCGGTGGAATGCCGGAAGCGGACAGTCTGGCCATGGGCATCGCGTTGCAGGATGTCCCGGAAGGGCTGGTGATTGCGTTGGTGTTGGCCGGGGCGGGGATGTCGCGGGTCAAGGCGTTCCTGATCGGTGCGGCGTCAGGTTTGGTCGAGCCGGTATTTGCGCTGTTGTGTGCGTGGTTGGTGAGTCTTGCGGAGCTGTTGTTACCTTTGGGATTGGCACTGGCGGCGGGGGCGATGTTGCTGGTGGTCACCCATGAAGTCATCCCCGAGTCGCGACGTAACGGTCACGACAAACTGGCGAGTCTTGGTTTGCTGATCGGGTTTTGTTTGATGATGGTGATGGATACGGCGCTCGCCTAGGCGAGCGTTTATTCACCTTCGTCGAAATATCTGTTGATCAAGTCCACCAATGCCTGCATCGCTTCGTCAGCCTGTTCACCTTCAGTGCTCAGGTGGATTTTGGTGCCCTTGCCCGCAGCGAGCATCATCATGGCCATGATGCTTTTGCCATCGACCGTGGATTCCGGCGTGCGTCCTACTCTGATCGTGCAATTCTTGAATTCACCGGCGACGCCGACAAATTTTGCAGAAGCACGGGCATGCAGGCCCAGCTTGTTGATGATTTCGATTTCCAGAGCAGGCATCGCGGTGTGAATCCTTTAGCTGAGGTCGCGGTGGCGGACCTGGACATTCTTCAGGGATTGTTGCAGAACCTGGCCCAGACGTTCGGTCAGGTAGACGGAGCGGTGATGCCCGCCGGTGCAGCCAATGGCAATGGTGACATAAGCGCGGTTGCTGGCGGCAAAGCGCGGCAGCCACTTGAGCAGATACGACGATATGTCCTGGAACATTTCTTCGACGTCCGGTTGAGCGGCGAGGTACTCGGCCACCGGCTGATCGAGCCCGGACTGCGCACGCAGCTCCGGCTTCCAGTAAGGGTTGGGCAGGCAGCGCACGTCGAACACCAGGTCCGCGTCCACGGGCATGCCACGCTTGAATCCGAACGACTCGACCAGAAATGCAGTACCGGCTTCCGGCTGGTTCAGCAGGCGCAGCTTGATGGTGTCGCGCAGCTGGTACAGGTTCAGGTTCGTGGTATTGATCTTGAGGTCGGCCAGATCGACGATCGGACCCAGCAGATTGCTTTCGTCCTCGATAGCTTCGGCCAATGAACGGTTGGCAGTGCTCAGCGGGTGACGTCGACGGGTTTCGGAAAAGCGCTTGAGCAGGGTTTCTTCGTCGGCGTCCAGGTACAGCACATCGCACTTGATATGCCGGCTACGGACTTCTTCGAGCAGTTCGGGAAAGCGTGACAGGTGGCTCGGCAGGTTGCGCGCATCGATGGACACGGCGACCAGCGGCTGTGCCAGTTCGGTATGAATCAGTGCGCGTTCGGCCAGTTCCGGCAGCAAGCCGGCGGGCAGGTTGTCGATGCAGTAGTAGCCGTTGTCCTCGAGAACATCGAGTACGGTACTTTTACCTGAGCCGGAACGGCCACTGACGATGATCAAGCGCATGGTTACGGACCGTTTTGCTCGTCCAGGACAACCTGATACAAGGCTTCGTTGCTCGGGGCGCTGCGCAGACGATCACGGACTTCTTTGCGATCGAGCATGCTGGCGATCTGGCGGAGCAGTTCAAGGTGCACATCGGTAGCGGCTTGCGGGACCAGCAATACGAACAGCAGGTCAACCGGAGCGCCGTCGATGGCGTCGAAATCGATAGGGGCGTCGAGGTGCATCAAGGCGCTGATGGGCGACTCGCAACCCTTCAGGCGGCAGTGGGGGATGGCGATGCCGTTGCCAAAACCGGTCGAGCCGAGTTTTTCACGGGCAATCAAAGCCTCGAAGACATCTTGCATCTCCAGATCCGGCACTTCCCGGGCGATCAGGTTGGCAATTTGTTCGAGGGCTTTCTTTTTACTGCCGCCCGGCACGTTCACGAGGGAACGGCCGGGGGTCAGGATGTTTTCAAGTCGGATCATGGGTTGGGAGTGTTAACGACCGGTTGCACCCTGGAGGAGGCTCTGGGTCTTTTCCTTATGCTTTTTGAGTTGTTTATCCAGCTTGTCGGTCAGTGCGTCGATCGCCGCGTACATATCGGTATGTTCCGCGTTGGCGACCACTTCATTGCCGGGAATATGCAGGGTGGCTTCGATTTTCTGCTTCAGCTTCTCGACCGTCATCGTGACCTGCACGTTGGTGATCTTGTCGAAATGCCGCTCTAATCGTTCGAGTTTTTCGCCGATGTAGGTGCGCAGGGGTTCGGTCACTTCCAGTTGGTGTCCACTGATGTTGACTTGCATACAGCTTCTCCTTCGTTGCCAGTGCATAAAGCGGTAGATCAGATGATCTACCACTGGAACGCTGTGGCGTGGCTCTACATCAACCGCTTGCGTTCGCTCGAAGGCGCGATCCCCAAGGATTCGCGGTACTTGGCGACGGTGCGGCGAGCCACCTGAATGCCTTGTGCCTCCAGTAAACCAGCGATCTTGCTGTCACTCAACGGCTTTTTCTGATTTTCCGCGGCAACCAGTTTTTTGATGATCGCGCGGATCGCCGTGGACGAGCATTCGCCGCCTTCGGAGGTGCTGACGTGACTGGAGAAAAAGTACTTCAGCTCATAAATACCTCGAGGGGTATGCATGAATTTTTGCGTGGTCACCCGTGAAATCGTCGATTCGTGCATGCCTACCGCTTCGGCGATGTCATGCAGGACCAACGGCTTCATGGCTTCGTCGCCGTATTCCAGGAAGCCGCGCTGATGCTCGACGATCTGGGTGGCAACTTTCATCAGGGTTTCATTGCGACTTTGCAGGCTCTTGATGAACCAGCGGGCCTCTTGCAACTGATTGCGCATGAAGGTGTTATCAGCGCTGGTGTCGGCGCGACGAACAAACCCGGCGTATTGGGCGTTGACCCGCAGCCTTGGCACCGATTCCTGGTTCAGTTCCACCAGCCAGCGTTCGTTATCCTTGCGCACGATTACGTCGGGGACGACATACTCGGCTTCGCTGGATTCGATCTGCGAGCCGGGGCGCGGGTTGAGGCTCTGGACCAGTTCGATAACCTGGCGCAGTTCATCTTCCTTGAGCTTCATGCGGCGCATCAACTGGCTGTAGTCACGACTGCCGAGCAAATCGATGTAGTCGCTGACCAGGCGCTTGGCTTCGGTCAGCCAAGGTGTCTTGACGGGCAATTGGCGCAATTGCAGCAGCAGGCATTCGCCCAGGTTACGCGCGCCGATGCCGGCCGGTTCGAATTGCTGGATGCGGTGCAGGACGGCTTCGATTTCGTCCAGTTCGATGTCCAGTTCCGGATCGAACGCTTCGAGGATCTCCTCGAGGGTTTCATCCAGGTAGCCCTGATTGTTGATGCAGTCGATCAGGGTCACGGCGATCAGGCGATCGGTGTCGGACATCGGTGCCAGGTTCAGTTGCCAGAGCAGGTGGCTTTGCAGGCTCTCGCCGGCCGATGTGCGAGTGGTGAAGTCCCATTCGTCGTCATCGTTGCTCGGCAGGCTGCTGGCGCTGGTCTGGTAGACGTCTTCCCAGGCTGTGTCGACGGGCAGTTCGTTAGGAATGCGCTCGTTCCAGTCACCTTCCTCGAGGTTGTCCACCGTCGGGGCGGTTTCCTGGTAGGAGGGTTCCGAAACATCGGCATTGGGTTGCTGTTCGGCTTTGTCGGCCAAGGGGTCGGCGTTGTCGAAGTCGTCGCCTTCTTCCTGGCGTTCGAGCATCGGATTGGACTCCAGGGCCTCCTGGATTTCCTGTTGCAGGTCCAGGGTCGACAATTGGAGCAGGCGGATGGCCTGTTGCAGCTGCGGTGTCATCGTCAGCTGCTGGCCCATTCTCAAGACTAGCGATGGTTTCATGGCAGGGGCTTAACACCTTATTCGCCGGCGCACATGCGCCATCCACTACAGGGCGCCGGAGCGCCAAACATAAGCAAATTATATGCCTGAAACTGAAGTGTTTGCCTAGAGCGCTGTAACAATAAAAACCTGTTGATTTTTATCGCCGTAAGCGCTCAGTCGACTAGCCAGACACCTCAACGCTTACAGGCGGAACTCATGGCCCAGATAAACTTCTTTAACCAGGTCGTTGGCCAGGATAGTGGCGGAGTCGCCTTCGGCGATCAGCTGGCCATCGTTGACGATGTAGGCGGTTTCGCAGATATCCAGGGTTTCTCGGACGTTGTGGTCAGTGATCAGCACGCCAATGCCCTTGGCCTTGAGGTGGTAGATGATCTGCTTGATGTCGCCAACCGAGATCGGGTCCACGCCGGCGAAAGGTTCGTCGAGCAGGATGAATTTCGGATTGGTGGCCAGTGCACGAGCGATCTCCACGCGGCGGCGTTCGCCACCGGACAGGCTCATGCCGAGGTTGTCGCGGATGTGGCTGATGTGGAATTCCTGCAGCAGGCTTTCCAGCTCTTTGCGACGCCCGGCCTTGTCGAGTTCCTTGCGGGTCTCGAGGATCGCCATGATGTTGTCGGCCACCGAGAGTTTGCGGAAGATCGATGCTTCTTGCGGCAGATAGCCGATACCAGCCTTTGCACGACCGTGCATGGGCTGGTGGCTGACGTCCAGATCGTCGATCAGTACGCGGCCCTGATCAGCCTGCACCAGGCCGACGATCATGTAGAAGCAGGTGGTCTTGCCGGCGCCGTTGGGACCCAGCAGGCCGACGATTTGACCGCTGTCGATCGACAGGCTGACGTCACGCACGACCTGGCGGCTCTTGTAGCTCTTGGCCAGATGCTGAGCTTTCAGAGTTGCCATTACTGGGCCTTCTGCTCGTCGGTTTTCTTCTTCGGCTGGATCACCATGTCGATGCGTGGACGCGCCTCGGTGACCTTGTTACCTGTCGCACGGCCAGCGCTCGCAAGCTTCTTGACCGTGTCGTAGACGATTTTCTCGCCCTGGGTGGTGTTGTTATCCTTGTCGACAACTTTTGCCTTGTCGATCAGCACGACGCGGTTTTGCGCGGCGTGGTACTGGATGGTCACGCCCCAGCCCTGCACAGGCTTGGTGTCGCCAGCGGTCTGCAGTTGCTCGAAGTAGGCGAGGTTGCCCACCGAAGTCACCACGTCGATGTCGCCTGCCGGCGTACGCGTGATGGTCACGGTGTTGCCCTTAACGATCATCGAACCCTGGGTAATGATCACGTCACCTTTGTAGGTGGCAACGCCATTCTTGTCGTCCAGTTGGGCATCGTCGGCCTGAATGCGGATTGGCTGCTCTTGATCGTTCGGCAGAGCCCAGGCGCTCACGCTTCCCAGTGCTGCGCCCAGACTGAGCAAAATAGGGAGGGTTTTAACGAGCCTCATACTGTCCTCTTACGTTAGATAGCAGGTGTATCCTGCTTTCTTTCAAGTACGCTTTCATTCCGTTGCCTGTCGATACACCGCCAGCGCCGTCGATTCTAACGGGTTGGTCGGTCTGCGCATATTGCTGCTGCGGGAACACAGTCATACGGGTGGTGGTAATCAGGGTCTTGCGGTTTTTTTCGTCGAAACGGGTGATACGTACCGAATCGATCAGCTCGACCTGAGTACCGTCCGGATTGACTTCCCCGTGTTCGCTCTGGACGTGCCAGGGAAACTGGGTGCCGCGAAACATGTTCAAGTCGGGATTGGTCAGCAGCGTGACCTCGGACGCTTTCAGGTGTTCGACCTTGTCGGACGTCATTTCGTACTGCAATTTGCCATCCGGCAGGTACTGCACGCTGTGGGCGTTGAGTGCGTAATAGTCGATCGCGCTTTCATCGACAGGGGCAACTGTCTTGTCGAGGAAGCGTTCCGGGCTGATGTTCCAGTAGCCGACCGCAGCGAACAGCGCCGCGATGCAACTGAACAACAGGATGTTACGAAACTTTTTGCTCAGCATAATGGGCTCACAGGTACGCGGCGTTAGCCGCATCGAGGCGGCCCTGGGCGCGCAGGATCAATTCGCAGAATTCGCGAGCGGCACCCTCGCCGCCACGGGCGACGGTAATGCCATGGGCGTTTTCACGCACGAAGCTGGCAGCGTTGGCTACCGCCATGCCCAGGCCGACGCGGCGAATCACCGGCAGGTCCGGCAGGTCGTCACCGAGGTAGGCCACTTGTTCATAGCTTAGGTTGAGTTGGGCCAGAAGTTCGTCCAGTACCACCAGTTTGTCCTCGCGGCCTTGATAAAGGTGCGGGATACCGAGGTTTTTCGCTCGTCGTTCGACCACCGGGGTCTTGCGGCCACTGATGATAGCCGTCTGTACGCCCGCCGCCATCAACATCTTGATGCCTTGACCGTCGAGGGTGTTGAACGTCTTGAACTCACTACCGTCTTCAAGGAAGTACAGGCGTCCGTCGGTCAGCACGCCGTCGACGTCGAACACCGCGAGTTTGATCTGTTTGCCGCGTTGCAGCAGGTCCTCACTCATTACATTACTCCTGCACGCAACAAGTCGTGCATGTTCAAGGCGCCGACCGGACGGTCTTCGCTGTCGACCACGACCAGGGCGTTGATTTTGTGGTCTTCCATGATTTTCAGGGCCTCGGCGGCGAGCATTTCGGCGCGGGCGGTCTTGCCGTGGGCGGTCATGACCTGGTCGATGGTGGCGGTGTGGATGTCGATGCTGCGATCCAGCGTGCGGCGCAGATCGCCGTCAGTGAAGATCCCTGCCAGCTTGCCGTCGGCTTCCAGAATGACGGTCATGCCCAGGCCCTTGCGGGTCATTTCCATCAAGGCGTCCTTGAGCAAGGTGCCGCGTTGAACCTGCGGCAGCTCTTGCCCGGCGTGCATGACGTTTTCCACTTTCAGCAGCAGACGTCGGCCCAGTGCACCACCGGGGTGGGAAAAGGCGAAGTCTTCAGCGGTAAAGCCGCGCGCTTCCAGCAACGCAACGGCCAGGGCGTCGCCCATCACCAAAGCGGCAGTGGTAGAGGAGGTCGGTGCCAGGTTCAGCGGGCAGGCCTCGTGTTCGACGTGAACGTTGAGATTGACCTCGGCAGCCTTGGCCAGCGGGGAATCCGGGTTGCCGGTGACGCTGATCAACTGAATGCCCAGACGCTTGATAAGGGGCAGCAGGGTGACGATTTCGTTGGTGGAACCGGAGTTCGACAGGGCCAGGATGATGTCATCCCGCGTGATCATGCCCATGTCGCCATGGCTGGCTTCGGCCGGGTGCACGAAAAAAGCCGTGGTGCCGGTGCTGGCCAGGGTGGCGGCGATCTTGTTGCCGATGTGCCCGGATTTACCCATGCCTACTACAACCACGCGGCCTTTGCTGGCCAGAATCATCTCGCAAGCGCGTACGAAATCAGCGTCGATGTGGGGTAGCAAGCCTTCTACGGCTTCCAGTTCGAGGCGGATGGTGCGTTGTGCTGATTGAATCAGGTCGCTGGATTGGCTCATGTCAGAAATCGTATAGCCTGATGAAAAGGCGGCGATTATAGCGGTAATGATCAAAACCCTCACGCTAGTTCGTCACGCTTTGTCATCCCCTGTAACCGAATCCCCTCTAAACGAGGCTTTTTGCCTGTCAAGTTACTGAACATGGTCGGGCTTGGGCCTTGGGCGCTTGGCCTTTGCAGTGATATAGTTCGCCGCCAGTTCGGCCTGCCCGGGGAGGTATGTGCTTTCGTCAGAGAGCCAGGCGTCCGAGTGAGAGGCTGCATCGCAAGGAGTTTAGATGAGTGCCGATAACGCCTACGCGGTCGAGCTGAAGGGACTGTCCTTCAAGCGCGGTACGCGCAGCATTTTCAATAACGTCGATATCCGTATCCCGCGCGGCAAGGTCACCGGCATCATGGGGCCTTCCGGGTGTGGCAAAACCACGCTGTTGCGATTGATGGGCGCACAATTGCGTCCAACAAAGGGCGAAGTCTGGGTCAACGGCCAGAACCTGCCCAAGTTGTCGCGCAGTGATCTGTTCGATGCGCGCAAGCACATGGGAGTGCTGTTCCAGAGCGGCGCCCTGTTCACCGACCTCGATGTGTTCGAGAACGTCGCCTTCCCGCTGCGCGTTCATACCGAGCTGCCGGAAGAAATGATCCGTGACATCGTCCTGCTTAAATTGCAGGCCGTGGGCTTGCGTGGCGCCATCGACCTGATGCCTGACGAGTTGTCCGGCGGCATGAAGCGTCGTGTTGCGCTGGCCCGGGCAATTGCTCTCGACCCGCAGATCCTCATGTACGACGAGCCCTTTGTCGGCCAGGACCCCATCGCCATGGGCGTACTGGTGCGCCTGATCCGCCTGCTCAACGACGCCCTGGGAATCACCAGTATCGTGGTCTCCCACGATCTGGCCGAAACCGCGAGCATCGCCGACTACATCTATGTCGTCGGCGAAGGCCAGGTGTTGGGGCAGGGGACTCCCGAGGAACTGATGAACTCGCAGGAGCCACGGATCCGTCAATTTATGACGGGCGAACCCGACGGTCCGGTCGCATACCACTTTCCAGCGACGGATTACCGCGCAGATCTTCTGGGGAAGCGTTGATGCGCAAGATTTCATTAATAGAACGCGTACGCCGGTTTGGCCATGCCGCCATCGACGTGCTGGCGGTGTTCGGTCGCTCGACGATTTTCCTGTTCCATGCCTTGCTCGGTCGCGGTGGCATCGGCGGCGGCTTTGGCCTGCTGGTCAAGCAGTTGCATTCAGTGGGCGTGATGTCCCTGGTGATCATTGTCGTCTCCGGCGTGTTCATCGGGATGGTGCTGGCGCTGCAAGGCTTCAACATCCTGTCCAGCTACGGCTCGGAACAGGCGGTCGGGCAGATGGTTGCGCTGACGCTGCTGCGTGAATTGGGGCCTGTGGTGACGGCATTGCTGTTCGCCGGGCGTGCCGGTTCGGCGCTGACGGCAGAAATCGGCAACATGAAATCCACCGAACAGTTGTCCAGTCTGGAAATGATTGGTGTCGACCCGCTCAAATACATCGTCGCCCCGCGCTTGTGGGCCGGCTTCATTTCCCTGCCGGTGCTGGCGATGATTTTCAGCGTGGTGGGTATCTGGGGCGGTTCGTGGGTGGCCGTCGACTGGCTCGGTGTGTATGAAGGTTCGTACTGGTCCAACATGCAAAACAGCGTGACGTTCACTGATGATGTGCTCAATGGCATCATCAAAAGCATCGTCTTCGCGTTCGTCGTGACCTGGATCGCCGTATTCCAAGGCTATGACTGTGAACCCACTTCCGAGGGGATCAGTCGTGCCACTACCAAGACCGTGGTGTATGCCTCTCTGGCTGTACTCGGCCTGGACTTTATTTTGACCGCCTTGATGTTTGGAGATTTCTGATGCAAAACCGCACCCTGGAAATCGGTGTCGGCCTTTTCTTGCTGGCTGGCATCCTGGCTTTATTGCTGCTGGCGTTGCGGGTGAGTGGTCTGTCCCCGAGCCCGAGCACTGACACGTATAAACTTTATGCGTATTTCGACAATATCGCCGGTTTGACGGTCAGAGCTAAAGTGACCATGGCCGGTGTGACCATCGGCAAGGTCACGGCGATCGATCTGGACCGCGACAGCTTCACCGGCCGGGTGACCATGCAACTGGAAAAGCGCGTAGATAACCTGCCGACTGACTCCACTGCATCTATCCTCACCGCTGGCCTGTTGGGCGAGAAGTACATCGGTATCAGCGTGGGCGGCGAAGAAGCCTTGCTCAAGGATGGTGGGACCATCCACGACACCCAGTCGTCGCTGGTACTCGAGGACCTGATCGGTAAATTCCTGCTCAATACCGTTAGCAAAGACGCCAAATGAGGAGCTTTTGAATGATCTCTACCTTGCGACGTGGCCTGTTGGTAGTACTCGCGGCGCTGCCGTTGATGGCTAACGCCGTGGCGGCGCCTTCCGCGCACGATCTGGTACAGGACACCACCAACCGGATGCTGGCCGATCTGTCGGCCAACAAAGAGAAGTACAAGCAGGACCCACAGGACTTCTATACGGCGCTGAACACCATCGTCGGACCTGTGGTGGATGCCGAAGGCATTTCCAAAAGCATCATGACAGTCAAGTACTCACGCAAAGCCACGCCGGCACAGATGAAAACCTTTGAAGAAAACTTCAAGAAGGGCCTGTTCCAGTTCTATGGCAATGCGTTACTCGAGTACAACAACCAGGGCATCACCGTTGACCCGGCCAAAGACGAGTCGGGCGATCGCACCAGTGTTGGCATGACCGTCAAGGGCAGTAACGGCGCGATCTATCCTGTGTCCTACACACTGGAAAAAATCAATGGCGAGTGGAAACTGCGCAACGTAATCATCAACGGTATCAACATCGGCAAGCTGTTCCGTGACCAGTTCGCTGATGCAATGCAGCGCAATGGCAACGACCTGGACAAGACCATCAACGGTTGGGCCGGGGAAGTCGCCAAAGCCAAGGCATCGACAGAGACGCCATCCACCGAGAAGAGCACCCAATGAGTGTGTCGGCCATTCGCATGAGCGAATCCGGCGAACTGCGCTTGAGTGGCATGCTGGACTATCTCACCGGCCCGGGTCTGCGCAAGCAGGGGCAGGCGCTGATCAAGTCCAGTACCGCGACTGAACTGGTGGTCGACTGCTCGGCAGTGTTGAAATCCAGCAGCGTCGGCTTATCGCTGCTGCTGTGCTTCATGCGTGATGCAGAGGCGGCCGGCAAGGCGCTGAGCATCCGCGGGATGCCCGAAGACATGCGTGAAATCGCTCAGGTCAGCGAATTGACCGAGCTGTTGGCGCACCCCTGACCGCATCTATAAGGAAGCCCCCCGTCAGAGTCCTGCTTAGCGGGGTTCGCAGGCGCGGGGCTTTTTTGTATGATGTCCGACCCGTGCGCACAGGGCGCCGATTGAGGTTGAGCATGCAGGCCGTAGAAGTGAAGAGCTTCCTTGAAGGAAAGCTGCCCGGAACGTTGGTAGAAGTTGAGGGCGAAGGCTGCAATTTCCAGCTGAACGTGATTAGCGATGAACTGGCGGCGTTGAGCCCGGTGAAGCGTCAGCAGCAGATCTATGCCCATTTGAACCCATGGATCACCGATGGCAGCATCCATGCGGTCACTATGAAATTTTTCAGCAGCGCGGCCTGGGCCGAGCGCACCTGAGCCCAAGGGCGTCGAGATTCTTATGGATAAATTGATTATTACCGGTGGCGTTCGTCTTGATGGCGAAATCCGCATTTCCGGGGCAAAGAACTCTGCCCTGCCGATCCTGGCTGCCACCCTGCTGTGTGATGGCCCGGTGACCGTGGCCAACCTGCCGCACCTGCACGACATCACCACGATGATCGAGCTGTTCGGCCGCATGGGCATCGAGCCGGTGATCGACGAGAAGCTCAGCGTCGAAATCGACCCGCGCACCATCAAGACCCTGATCGCACCGTACGAACTGGTTAAGACCATGCGTGCGTCGATCCTGGTGCTGGGCCCGATGGTTGCCCGTTTCGGTGAAGCCGAAGTCGCACTGCCTGGCGGTTGCGCCATCGGTTCGCGTCCGGTTGACCTGCACATCCGTGGCCTCGAAGCCATGGGCGCGGTCATCGACGTCGAAGGCGGCTACATCAAGGCCAAGGCGCCTGAAGGTGGCCTGCGCGGCGCGCACTTCTTCTTCGACACCGTCAGCGTGACCGGTACCGAAAACATCATGATGGCGGCCGCTCTGGCCAAGGGCCGCAGCGTGTTGCAGAACGCCGCTCGCGAACCCGAAGTCATCGACCTGGCGAACTTCCTGATCGCCATGGGTGCCAAGATCACTGGCGCCGGCACCGACACCATCACCATCGATGGCGTTGAGCGTCTGCACCCGACCACGTACAAAGTGATGCCTGACCGCATCGAAACCGGCACCTACCTGGTGGCGGCTGCCGTGACCGGCGGTCGTGTGAAGGTCAAGGACACTGATCCGACCATCCTCGAAGCCGTTCTGGAAAAACTCCGCGAGTCGGGTGCCGAAATCACCTGCGGCGAAGACTGGATCGAGCTGAACATGCACGGCAAGCGGCCAAAAGCCGTCAACGTGCGGACCGCTCCATACCCGGCGTTCCCGACTGACATGCAAGCGCAGTTCATCTCCCTCAACGCCATTGCCGAAGGCACGGGCGCTGTGATTGAGACGATCTTCGAAAACCGCTTCATGCACGTTTACGAATTGCACCGCATGGGCGCCAAGATCCAGGTCGAAGGCAACACGGCCATCGTTACCGGCACCGAGACGCTTAAAGGCGCGCCAGTCATGGCCACCGACCTGCGTGCTTCGGCTAGCCTGGTGATCTCGGCGCTGATCGCTGAAGGCGACACCCTGATCGACCGCATCTACCACATTGACCGTGGTTACGAGTGCATCGAAGAGAAACTGCAGATGCTCGGCGCCAAGATCCGCCGCGTACCGGGCTAGTTTCTGCTGCATGGGCATAAGGACATGCCCGTTGAATTGTTGAAGTCGAGCCGGTTTCCGGCTCGATGTGTGTCCGGCGCCGTTTGCGACCGGGCATGAGTACCTTGATAAGGACTGACGTTTCCCATGTTGACCATCGCACTGTCCAAGGGCCGCATCCTTGACGACACCCTGCCGCTTCTGGCTGAAGCGGGCATCGTGCCGACCGAGAATCCGGACAAGAGCCGCAAGCTGATCATTCCCACGACCCAGCCTGACGTACGTCTGCTGATCGTGCGCGCCACCGACGTGCCGACGTATGTCGAGCATGGTGCCGCGGACCTCGGCGTCGCCGGTAAAGATGTGCTGATGGAATATGGCGGCCAGGGCCTGTACGAGCCTCTGGACCTGCGCATTGCCCTGTGCAAGCTGATGACCGCCGGCCGTGTCGGTGATGTCGAGCCCAAAGGCCGCCTGCGGGTCGCCACCAAGTTCGTCAACGTTGCCAAGCGTTACTACGCCGAGCAGGGTCGTCAGGTCGACATCATCAAGCTGTACGGCTCGATGGAACTGGCGCCGCTGATCGGTCTGGCCGACAAGATCATCGACGTGGTCGACACCGGCAACACCCTGCGCGCCAATGGCCTGGAACCCCAGGATTTCATTGCCGACATCAGTTCCCGGCTGATCGTCAACAAAGCTTCGATGAAAATGCAGCACGCCCGTATCCAGGCGTTGATCGACACCCTGCGCAAGGCAGTGGAGTCTCGACACCGCGGCTGATTCACCTGCGCGACGTTAAGTCGCGCCCGTCTATCCGCCTCATAGCCAGAATTCTCAGGTGCCCAAGCGGATCGATGGTAGCTTCGGGTACCTGAGTTTTCGCCATTCCTATGAGGCTCTCGCTATGACCGCACCGACTGCAATTCGCCGACTCAACGCTGCTGACCCGGATTTCGCACATCATCTGGATCATCTGCTGAGCTGGGAAAGTGTGTCTGACGACTCGGTCAATCAGCGGGTGCTGGACATCATCAAAGCCGTGCGCGAGCGTGGCGATGCGGCGCTGGTGGAATTCACCCAGAAGTTCGATGGCCTCGAAGTCGCCTCGATGGCCGACCTGATCCTGCCGCGCGAGCGTCTGGAACTGGCCCTGACCCGGATCACCGTGCCACAGCGCGAAGCCCTGGAAATAGCCGCGGCCCGCGTACGCAGCTACCACGAAAAACAGAAACAGGACTCCTGGAGCTACACCGAAGCCGACGGCACGGTGCTGGGCCAGAAAGTCACGCCGCTGGATCGCGCCGGTCTGTATGTACCGGGCGGCAAAGCGTCGTACCCGTCCTCGGTGCTGATGAACGCGATCCCGGCCAAAGTGGCGGGCGTGACCGAAGTCGTCATGGTGGTGCCAACCCCGCGCGGTGAAATCAACGAGTTGGTGCTGGCCGCAGCCTGCATCGCCGGCGTCGACCGGGTGTTCACCATCGGCGGTGCCCAAGCAGTTGCCGCACTGGCTTACGGCACCGAAAGCGTGCCGAAGGTCGACAAAGTGGTTGGCCCGGGCAACATCTATGTCGCCACCGCCAAGCGCCATGTGTTTGGTCAGGTCGGGATCGACATGATCGCCGGTCCGTCCGAGATTCTCGTGGTGTGCGACGGCCAGACCGATCCGGACTGGATCGCCATGGACCTGTTCTCCCAGGCCGAGCACGATGAAGACGCCCAGGCGATTCTGGTCAGCCCGGACGCCGAGTTCCTCGACAAGGTCGCCGCGAGCATTGCCAAACTGCTGCCAACCATGGAGCGCGCCGATATCATCGAAACCTCGATCAATGGCCGGGGTGCGCTGATCAAGGTCCGCGATATGGAACAAGCCATCGAAGTGGCCAACCGCATCGCGCCGGAACACCTTGAGTTGTCAGTCGCTGATCCGCAGGCCTGGTTGCCGCAGATCCGTCACGCGGGCGCGATCTTCATGGGCCGTCACACCTCCGAAGCCTTGGGCGACTACTGCGCCGGTCCGAACCACGTGTTGCCGACGTCTGGCACCGCGCGTTTCTCCTCGCCGCTGGGTGTGTACGACTTCCAGAAACGCTCCTCGATCATCTTCTGCTCCGAGCAAGGTGCGTCCGAGTTGGGCAAGACCGCTTCCGTTCTGGCCCGTGGCGAGTCGCTGACCGCCCACGCCCGCAGCGCCGAATACCGCATCATTGCTGACAAGCAGGGGAACTGAACATGAGTAAATTCTGGAGCCCCTTCGTCAAGAGCCTGGTGCCTTACGTGCCGGGCGAGCAGCCGAAACTGACGAAACTGGTGAAGCTCAACACCAACGAAAACCCGTACGGTCCATCGCCTAAAGCCCTGGCGGCGATGCAGACCGAACTGAACGACAACCTGCGTTTGTACCCGGACCCCAACAGCGACCTGCTCAAGCAAGCTGTTGCCAGGTACTACGGCGTGCAAGGCAATCAGGTGTTTCTCGGCAACGGTTCCGATGAAGTCCTGGCGCACATCTTCCACGGTTTGCTGCAACACGATCAGCCGCTGCTGTTCCCGGACATCAGCTACAGCTTCTATCCGGTTTACTGCGGGTTGTACGACATCAAGTTCGACGCCGTGCCGCTGGACGAACAGTTCCAGATCAACCCGGCCGACTACGCCAAACCGAACGGCGGGATCATCTTCCCGAACCCGAATGCACCGACCGGTTGCCTGCTGGCGCTGGACGCCGTCGAGCAGATCCTCAAGGCCAGCCCGGATTCAGTGGTCGTGGTGGATGAGGCCTACATCGACTTTGGCGGTGAGACGGCGATCACGTTGGTGGACCGTTATCCGAACCTGCTGGTGACTCAAACCCTGTCAAAATCCCGTTCACTGGCCGGCCTGCGGGTTGGCCTGGCGGTGGGGCATCCGGACTTGATTGAGGCGCTGGAGCGGATCAAGAACAGCTTCAACTCCTACCCGCTGGATCGTCTGGCGATTGTCGGGGCGGCGGCGGCGTTCGAAGATCGCGAGTACTTCGACAAGACCTGCAAGCTGGTGATCGAGAGTCGCGACAAGGTCGTCGGGCAACTGGAAGCGAAGGGGTTTGAGGTGTTGCCGTCGGCAGCGAACTTCATTTTTGCCCGTCACCCCAAGCACGATGCGGCAGGGCTGGCGGCGAAGTTGCGTGAGCAAGGCGTGATCGTTCGGCACTTCAAGCAGGAACGGATTGCCCAGTTCCTGCGGATCTCCATCGGCACACCCGAGCAAAATCAGGCACTGATCGACGGCCTCGGCGATCTCTAACTCAACACTGACCCAGTGGGAGCGAGCCTGCTCGCGAAGGCGGTCTGACATTCAACATAGATATTGAATGTTATGGCCCCTTCGCGAGCAGGCTCGCTCCCACAGTGGTCTTTTGTTGGCTGTTACTCTTCTTCTTTCTCTTTGACCGGTGCCGGCGGCGGGCGCAGGCCGATCTCGGCGGTGAGCTTGAGCTCCTTGCCATTGCGCATCACCTGAACCGTGACCTTGTCCGTCGGCTTGATCCGCGCGACCTGGTTCATCGAACGGCGACCATCGCCGGCCGGTTCGCCGTCAATGCTGAGGATCACATCCCCCAATTGCAGGCCGGCCTTCTGCGCCGGACCGTCACGGAAAATCCCCGCGACCACAATCCCCGGACGCCCCGACAGACCGAACGACTCCGCCAGTTCCTGGCTCAACGGCTGCACTTCAATGCCCAGCCAGCCGCGAATCACCTGGCCGTGTTCGATGATCGACTTCATCACTTCCATCGCCAGCTTGACCGGGATCGCGAAACCGATGCCTTGCGAGCCACCGGACTTGGAGAAAATCGCGGTGTTGATGCCGGTCAGATTGCCATTGGCGTCCACCAGGGCACCGCCGGAGTTGCCTGGGTTGATGGCGGCGTCGGTCTGGATGAAATCTTCGTAGTTGTTCAGGCCCAGCTGATTGCGGCCGGTGGCGCTGATGATGCCCATGGTCACGGTCTGGCCGACACCGAACGGGTTGCCGATGGCCAGTGCCACGTCGCCGATGCGGATGTTGTCGGAACGGCCGATGGTGATGGCCGGCAGGGTTTTCAGGTCGATCTTCAATACCGCGAGATCGGTTTCCGGGTCGCTGCCGATCACGCGGGCCAGGGTCTCTCGGCCATCCTTGAGCGCCACGACAATCTGGTCGGCCCCCGTGGTGACGTGGTTGTTGGTCAGGATGTAACCTTCCGGGCTCATGATCACGCCAGAACCCAGGCTCGATTCCATGCGCTTCTGCTTGGGCGAGTTGTCACCGAAGAAGCGACGGAACTGCGGGTCTTCGAACAGCGGATGATTCGGTTTATTGATGACTTTGGTGGTGTACAGGTTGACCACCGCCGGTGCGGCAATGACCACGGCGTCGGCATAGGACACCGGGCCCTGTTGCACGCTGGTGGTTTGCGGTGCTTGCTGCAAGTTCACGTCGAGGCTCGGAAGCCCGACCCACTGCGGGTAACGCTGAATTATCAAAAGAGCGATAAGCACGCCGGCCAACAGCGGCCAGCCGGAAAAACGCAGCGCCTTGAGCATTAAGCACTTCCTGAAAGGTTGCAGGCGGTATGAGACCGCCCATAATGTCGCGCATTATACGAGGCCACGCGCGCCTCTGAACGGGATATTTAGGAGTCTTTTATGGCCGTCCCCCTGAGCACCCTGGTCGAAGAAGCCGACCGTTACCTCTCCAGCGCCAAAATTGCCGATTACTGCCCCAACGGCTTGCAAGTCGAGGGCCGGCCGCAAGTGATGCGCATTGTCAGTGGCGTCACGGCGAGCCAGGCACTACTGGACGCTGCGGTCGAAGCCGAGGCCGATCTGGTGCTGGTGCATCACGGTTATTTCTGGAAAGGCGAGAACCCCTGCATTACCGGCATGAAGCAGCGTCGCTTGAAGACCTTGCTCAAGCACGACATCAGCCTGCTGTCTTATCACTTGCCACTGGACCTGCACCCGGACGTCGGCAACAACGTGCAACTGGCACGTCAGCTCGACATCACCGTCGAAGGCCCGCTGGATCCGGACAATTCTAAAGTTGTTGGCCTGGTCGGATCGTTGAGCGAACCGATGACGCCGCGTGATTTCGCCCGTCGCGTCCAGGAAGTCATGGGCCGCGAGCCGCTGCTGGTCGAAGGCAGCAAGATGATTCGCCGGGTCGGTTGGTGCACGGGCGGCGGTCAGGGTTACATCGATCAGGCGGTATTGGCCGGTGTCGATCTGTACCTCAGTGGTGAAGCTTCGGAGCAGACCTTTCACAGCGCCCGGGAAAACGACATCAGCTTCATCGCCGCCGGCCATCACGCCACTGAGCGTTATGGTGTGCAGGCACTGGGTGACTATCTGGCGCGCCGGTTTGCCCTCGAACATATCTTCATTGATTGCCCCAATCCTATTTGAGGGTATGTGCAAATTCTGTGAACGGCATGGGTCTCTGGCGCCCAAACGAGGGGGTATATTCATATACCCTTTCGATCTAGTTGGCGTCCTGATTAGAAGAGGTCGCTGTGCTAGGATTCCTCGCTCGAACACGGCCCGCTGGCCGTCCATAAGATCGTTTTCGTGAGTAGCCATGGTCGACAAACTGACGCATCTGAAACAGCTGGAGGCCGAAAGCATCCACATCATCCGCGAGGTCGCCGCCGAGTTCGATAACCCGGTGATGCTGTACTCCGTCGGTAAAGATTCCGCCGTGATGCTGCACCTTGCGCGCAAGGCATTCTTCCCGGGCAAGCTGCCGTTCCCGGTGATGCACGTCGACACCCGGTGGAAGTTCAAGGAAATGTACGCGTTCCGCGACCGCATGGTCGAAGAGCTCGGCCTTGACCTGCTGGTGCACGTCAACCCCGATGGCGTCGCGCAGGGCATCAACCCGCTGACCCACGGCAGTGCCAAACACACCGACATCATGAAAACCGAAGGCCTCAAGCAGGCCCTCGACAAGTATGGTTTCGATGCCGCTTTCGGTGGCGCCCGTCGTGACGAAGAGAAATCCCGCGCCAAAGAACGCGTGTATTCCTTCCGCGACACCAAGCACCGCTGGGACCCGAAAAACCAGCGTCCAGAGCTGTGGAACGTCTACAACGGCAACGTCAACAAGGGCGAATCCATTCGTGTGTTCCCTTTGTCGAACTGGACCGAACTGGACATCTGGCAGTACATCTACCTCGAAGGCATCCCGATCGTGCCGCTGTATTTCGCCGCCGAGCGCGACGTCATCGAGATGAATGGCACCTGGATCATGATCGACGACGAACGCCTGCTCAATCACCTGAGCGATGAAGACAAGGCGCGCATCGTCAAGAAGAAGGTCCGTTTCCGTACGCTCGGTGACTACCCGCTGACCGGTGCGGTCGAGTCCGAGGCTGTCACGCTGACCGACATCATTCAGGAAATGCTCCTGACGCGAACTTCCGAACGCCAGGGCCGGGTCATCGACCACGATGGCGCAGGCTCGATGGAAGAAAAGAAACGTCAGGGTTATTTCTAAGGGGTTGTCATGTCGCACGTATCTGATTTGATCAGCGAGGACATCCTCGCCTACCTGGGCCAGCACGAACGCAAGGAAATGCTGCGCTTTCTGACCTGTGGCAACGTCGATGACGGCAAGAGCACCCTGATCGGGCGCCTGCTGCACGACTCCAAGATGATCTACGAAGATCACCTGGAAGCCATTACCCGCGACTCGAAAAAAGTCGGCACCACTGGCGATGACATCGACCTGGCGTTGCTGGTCGACGGCTTGCAGGCCGAGCGTGAGCAGGGCATCACCATCGATGTCGCCTACCGCTATTTCTCCACCGCCAAGCGCAAATTCATCATCGCCGACACCCCCGGCCATGAGCAGTACACCCGCAACATGGCCACCGGTGCATCCACCTGTGACCTGGCGATCATCCTGATCGACGCCCGTTACGGCGTGCAGACCCAGACCCGTCGCCACAGCTTTATTGCCTCGTTGCTGGGCATCAAACACATCGTGGTGGCCGTCAACAAGATGGACATCAATGGCTTTGACCAAAGCGTCTTCGAGACGATCAAGGCTGATTACCTGAAGTTCGCCGAAGGCATCGCCTTCAAGCCGACCACCATGGCCTTCGTGCCGATGTCGGCGCTGAAAGGCGACAACGTGGTGAACAAGTCCGAGCGCTCGCCGTGGTACACCGGCCAGTCGCTGATGGAAATTCTGGAAACCGTCGAAATCGCCAGCGACCGCAACTACACCGACCTGCGATTCCCGGTGCAGTACGTCAACCGTCCGAACCTGAACTTCCGTGGTTTCGCCGGCACCCTGGCCAGCGGCGTCGTGCACAAGGGCGACGAAGTCGTTGTGCTGCCGTCGGGCAAGAGCAGCCGCGTGAAATCCATCGTCACCTTCGAAGGTGAGCTGGAGCATGCAGGTCCAGGTCAGGCAGTGACGCTGACCATGGAAGACGAAATCGACATCTCCCGCGGCGACTTGCTGGTACACGCCGACAACCTGCCGCAAGTGACCGACGCCTTCGACGCCATGCTGGTGTGGATGGCCGAAGAGCCAATGCTGCCGGGCAAGAAATACGACATCAAGCGCGCCACCACGTACGTGCCGGGTTCGATCACCAGCATCGTCAACCGCGTTGACGTGAATACCCTGGAAGAAGGTCCGGCCAGCGCCTTGCAGCTGAACGAAATCGGTCGGGTCAAGATCAGCCTCGATGCGGCCATCGCGCTGGACGGTTACGCGAGTAACCGCACCACCGGTTCGTTCATCGTCATTGATCGTTTGACCAATGGCACCGTCGCCGCCGGCATGATCATCGCTCAGCCAGTGGCGCAGGGCAGCGCTACGCACCATGGCAAACTCGCTCACGTCGCCACGGAAGAACGCGCCCAGCGCTTCGGCCAGCAACCAGCCACCGTGTTGTTCAGCGGCCTGTCGGGTGCGGGCAAAAGCACGCTGGCCTACGCGGTTGAACGCAAGCTGTTCGACATGGGCCGTGCGGTGTTTGTGCTCGATGGCCAGAACCTGCGTCACGACCTGAACAAAGGTCTGCCACAGGACCGCGCCGGGCGTACCGAGAACTGGCGTCGTGCCGCGCATGTTGCGCGTCAGTTCAACGAAGCCGGTTTGCTGACCCTCGCAGCCTTCGTTGCACCAAGTGCTGAAGGTCGTGAGCAGGCCCGGGAACTGATCGGCAAAGAGCGTTTGCTGACTGTTTACGTGCAGGCTTCGCCTGCTGTTTGCGCCGAACGTGACCCGCAAGGTCTGTACGCGGCTGCCGGGGATAACATCCCGGGCGATTCCTTCCCGTTCGATGTGCCGCTGGATGCCGACCTTGTGGTCGATACCCAGTCGCTGTCGCTGGAAGAAAGCGTCAAGCAGGTGCTGGATCTGCTGCGTAGCCGTGGCGCGATCTAAGCGTTAGCCGGTCATAAAAAACCCGCCGATGAGTAATCTTCGGCGGGTTTTTTTGTGCCCTTCAGACCCCCTTCGCGAGCAGGCTCGCTCCCACACTGGTTATCTGTGAACGCAAATTCTGTGTTCACTCAAGTCCCCTGTGGGAGCGAGCCTGCTCGCGAAGAGGCCAAGCGTGGCGCCTCAAGACTTGGCTGGATATTCCCGATGCATCTGCCCCAGCAACGCATCCTTATCCAGCCACAACTGATTGATCCACCCCTGAAACTGCAACCGATACTCCCCATCCTGGTCGTAGTTCTTGCCAATGAACTGCGGCGGAATCTTCAGCTCCTGAAAATGCACGACCACGTCCTTCACATTCCCGCAGAGCAAATCCCAATACCCCGGACGGCCGCCCGGATAGTGAATCGTCACGTTGACGATGGACTCCAGCTGCTCACCCATCGCATCCAGCACAAACGCAATGCCGCCGGCCTTGGGTTTGAGCAAATACTTGAACGGTGATTTCTGCTGGGCATGCTTGCCCTCGGTGAAGCGCGTGCCCTCGACGAAGTTGAAAATCCCCACCGGGCTGTTGCGAAATTTCGCGCAAGTCTTGCGAGTGGTTTCCAGGTCTTTGCCTTTCTTCTCCGGGTGCTTCTCCAGATACGCCTTGGAATAGCGCTTCATGAACGGAAAGCCCAGCGTCCACCACGCCAGACCAATCACCGGCACCCAGATCAGCTCTTGCTTGAGGAAGAACTTCAGCGGCTGGATGCGCCGGTTGAGCACGTATTGCAGGACCATGATGTCGACCCAGCTCTGGTGGTTGCTGGTGATCAGGTACGAGTGCTGATAGTCCAGGCCTTCCAGGCCACTGAGGTGCCAGCGGGTGCGGCAGACCAGGTTCATCCAGGCCTTGTTGTTGCTGATCCACGCTTCATGGGTGTGGCTCATCAGCCAGCGGGTGAAACGCTGGGTGATGGCGAACGGCAGGACCTTGAAAATCGCCACGCAGAACAGAAACGAGCACAGCAGAATGGTATTGAGGGCCAACAACAACGAGGCAATCACACCGCGCACGGCGGCAGGCAAGAAATCCAGCATTTAAACATCCATAGGTCGGTTGGCAGCCTGGATCGCGGTCAACGCGATGGTGTAGACGATGTCATCGACTTGCGCGCCGCGCGGCAGGTCGTTCACCGGTTTGCGCAGGCCTTGCAACATCGGCCCGAGACTCACGCAGTCGGCGCTGCGCTGCACGGCTTTGTGGGTGGTGTTGCCGGTGTTCAGGTCGGGGAACACGAACACCGTGGCGCGCCCTGCAACCTGGCTATTAGGCGCCAGTTGCCGGGCGACGGTTTCGTTGGCAGCGGCGTCGTATTGCAGCGGGCCGTCGATCAGCAGCGAGTTTTGCTGTTCGTGGGCGAGCAGCGTCGCTTCGCGTACTTTCTCGACTTCTTCACCACTGGCGGACTCACCGCTGGAATAGCTGATCATCGCCACACGCGGGGTGATGCCGAACGCGGCTGCCGAGTCGGCGCTTTGCAGGGCGATCTCGGCCAGTTCGCTGGCGCTCGGGTGCGGGTTCATCACACAGTCGCCGTAGACCAGCACTTCTTCCGGAAACAGCATGAAGAACACCGACGACACCAGCGTGCAGCCTGGCGCGGTTTTAATCAGCTGCAGGGCAGGGCGGATGGTGTTGGCGGTGGAGTGAATGACGCCGGACACGAGGCCGTCGACTTCATCCAGCGCCAGCATCATGGTGCCGATCACCACGGTGTCTTCCAATTGCTGTTCGGCCATCGGCGCGTTAAGGCTTTTGCTTTTGCGCAGGGCAACCATCGGCTCGACATAACGTTCACGGATCAAGTCCGGGTCGAGGATCTCCAGCCCTGGTGGCAGCTCGATGCCTTGTGCGCGAGCCACCGCTTCGACGTCTGCCGGTTTCGCCAACAGCACGCAACGTGCAATGCCACGGGCCTGACAGATCGCCGCCGCTTGCACGGTCAACGGCTCGCTGCCTTCTGGCAGCACGATGCGTTTGTTCGCCGCCTGGGCGCGCTGGATCAATTGATAGCGGAACACCGCGGGCGACAGGCGCATCTCACGCGGGGTACCACAGCGCTGGTGCAGCCAGTTGGCATCGAGGTGGCTGGCGACGAAGTCAGTGATGATCTCCGCACGCTCGCGGTCGTCGATCGGGATTTCCTTGTTCAAACCGTTCAACTGGTTCGCGGTGTCGTAGGAGCCGGTACTCACCGACAACACCGGCAAACCCGCCTGCAAGGCGCCACGGCACAGGTCCATGATGCGCGGGTCGGGCAGGGTGTCGCTGGTCAGCAGCAGGCCGGCCAGCGGCACGCCGTTCATGGCCGCGAGGCTCACGGCGAGGATGATGTCGTCGCGATCGCCAGGCGTCACCACCAGCACGCCGGGCTTGAGCAGCTCCACGGTGTTGCGCATGGTGCGGGCGCAGATGATGATTTTGGTCATGCGCCGGGTTTCGTAATCGCCGGCATTGAGGATTTGTGCGCCCATCAGGTCGGCGACGTCGCGAGTGCGCGGCGCATTCAATTCCGGCTGGAACGGGATGCAGCCCAGCAAGCGGAAATCACCGCTGCGCAGCAACGGCGAGTGTTCCTTCAAGCGTGTGGCGAAGACGTCCATGCTTTCATCGGTCTTGACCTTGTTGAGGATCACGCCGAGGACTTTCGGGTCTTTCGGCCCACCGAACAATTGCGCCTGCAATTCCACGCGGCCGGAGAGCTCGGTCAGGGCTTCGCTTTCTGGCGCGGAGACCAGAATCACGTCGGCATCCAGGCTCTTGGCCAAATGCAGATTGACCCGCGCGGCGTAGCTGGCGCTGCGGGTCGGGACCATGCCTTCGACGACCAGCACGTCCTTGCCGACGGCGGCTTGCTGATAAAGGGTGATGATTTCTTCGAGCAGCTCATCCAGTTGGCCATCGCCGAGCATGCGCTCGACGTGCGCCAGGCCGAGCGGCTGTGGCGGCCGCAAACCGTGGGTACGGGCCACCAGTTCGGTGGAACGTTCCGGGCCGGTGTCGCCCGGATGGGGCTGGGCAATCGGTTTGAAAAAACCGACTTTCAGGCCGGCGCGCTCAAGGGTGCGCACCAGCCCGAGGCTGATGGAAGTCAGACCCACACCAAAATCGGTGGGTGCGATAAAAAAAGTTTGCATGCGAATTCTCTAAGGGAGCATGGCAAAGGCGATCGTTTATACCTGACGATCTACCGAAATTCAGTCGCCAAGGTTATCGCTAACCGGGCCTTGTGCGCACCAACCGCAGTCAAAGGGCTGGCCTATTTTTTCAATACGTTGCGCGGCGTCCAGGACCCAGGCGCGTGATTGCCACGGTGGCTGGTGGCGCAGGTGCTGGGTGTGGCCGCAGGAAAGCTCGGCCACCCAGTGCCCGTCCTCATCCTGATGGAAACCGGTGACCGTTGCGCCTGGCGTCGCCAACCTTCCGTCCGGGTTGTGTTCGCTTTCGGGCGATGGCTTCGCTAAACTTGGCCTTTCTTCATTCTTATGCAAAAGGTCTCGCCCCATGCTGATCGCCGCCAATAAGGCTGTCTCCATCGACTATACCCTGACCAACGACGCTGGTGAGGTCATCGACAGCTCCGCCGGTGGCGCGCCGCTGGTCTACCTGCAAGGCGCAGGTAACATCATCCCGGGCCTGGAAAAGGCGCTGGAAGGCAAAGCTGTCGGCGACGAGCTGACCGTAGCCGTTGAACCTGAAGATGCTTACGGCGAGTACGCTGCCGAACTGGTCAGCACCCTGAGCCGCAGCATGTTCGAAGGCGTCGACGAACTGGAAGTGGGCATGCAGTTCCACGCTTCCGCTCCGGATGGCCAGATGCAGATCGTCACCATTCGCGATCTGGACGGCGACGAAGTCACCGTCGACGGCAACCACCCGTTGGCCGGTCAGCGCCTGAATTTCCAGGTCAAGATCATCGACATCCGTGACGCCAGCCAGGAAGAAATCGCTCATGGTCACGTCCATGGCGAAGGTGGCCATCACCACTGATTTTCTGCGCTAAGCTCAGAGAACTGGAGAGGCGCCCGAGGGCGCCTTTTTAGTCGGCGGCTGTCCCTGGCGGCATCGCCACGTGGCTGTTTCGAGAAAAACACGGGAATTTGGAGTTCGTCATGAGTGCTTTTCACGACCTTAAGTTGACAGGCCTGGATGGTCAGGAGCTACCGCTGGCGCCCTTCAAGGGGCACGTCGTGCTGGTGGTCAATGTCGCCTCCAAATGTGGCTTGACCCCACAGTACGCGGCGCTGGAAAACCTCTACCAGCAATACAAAGGTAAAGGTTTCAGCGTGCTCGGCTTGCCTTGCAACCAGTTTGCCGGGCAGGAGCCGGGTTCCGAGCAGGAAATCCAGGAGTTTTGCAGCCTCAACTATGGCGTGACCTTTCCGTTGTCCAGCAAGCTGGAAGTCAACGGTCATGAGCGTCATCAGCTGTATCGCCTGCTGGCGGGCGAGGGCGCGGAATTCCCTGGTGACATTACCTGGAACTTCGAAAAATTCCTGCTGGGCAAGGACGGTCGTGTGCTGGCGCGGTTTTCCCCGCGTACGGCGCCGGATGATCCGACGATCGTGCATGCGATTGAAAAAGCACTGAGCTGAACCCCAAAAAATCGCAGCCCTCGGGCTGCGATTTTTTATGCCTGCCTTTTGACCCTTAATCACCCAAATCAATAGTGCTGGGCTTCGCTTTGAACTGCGCATATTATCGCCGTCATAAAATTCCATCCCGTCGATATCGTTTTCGTGGAGTGCCCCATGCCCGTTAAAGCCCTGTTCAAACCGTTCCACCTCGGCACCCTCGAACTGCCGACCCGCGTCGTCATGGCGCCGATGACCCGCTCGTTTTCGCCGGGTGGCGTGCCTAATTCCAAAGTGATCGAGTACTACCGTCGTCGCGCCGCCGCAGGCGTGGGCTTGATCATCACCGAAGGCACCACCGTCGGTCACAAGGCGTCGAACGGCTACCCGAACGTGCCGCATTTCTACGGTGACGCCGCGCTGGCCGGCTGGAAGAAAGTCGTCGACGCGGTGCATGCCGAAGGCGGCAAGATCGTTCCACAGCTGTGGCATGTCGGTAGCGTGCGCCGTATCGGCACTGAGCCGGATGCGAGTGTGCCGGGTTACGGCCCGTCGGAAAAACTGAAGGACGGTCAGGTCGTGGTTCACGGCATGACCAAACAGGATATCCAGGACGTGATCGCCGCATTCGCCCAAGCCGCCAAGGATGCCCAGAGCATTGGCATGGACGGCGTGGAAATCCATGGCGCCCACGGCTATCTGGTCGACCAGTTTTTCTGGGAAGGCAGCAACCAGCGCACCGACGAATACGGTGGCGATCTGGCCAACCGTTCACGTTTCGCTATCGAACTGATTCAAGCCGTGCGTGCCGCGGTCGGCGAAGGCTTCCCGATCATCTTCCGTTTCTCGCAGTGGAAGCAGCAGGATTACACCGCACGACTGGTGCAAACACCGGAAGCGCTGGGCGAGTTCCTCAAGCCGCTGTCCGACGCTGGCGTGGACATTTTCCACTGCTCGACGCGCCGTTTCTGGGAGCCGGAATTCGACGGTTCCGAGCTAAACCTGGCCGGCTGGACTCGCAAACTGACGGGCAAGCCGACCATCACCGTGGGCAGCGTTGGCCTGGATGGCGAGTTCCTGCAGTTCATGGTCAACACCGACAAGATCGCCCAACCGGCGAGCCTGGAGAAACTGCTGGAGCGCTTGAACAACGACGAATTCGATCTGGTGGCTGTGGGTCGTGCGTTGCTGGTTGATCCGGACTGGGCGCAGAAGGTGCGTGACGGGCGTGAAGAAGACATCCTGCCGTTTAGCCGTGAGGCGTTGATGACCTTGGTTTAAGCGGCGACTGGAAGGGCCTCTTCGCGAGCAGGCTCGCTCCCACAGGTTTTATGCACGACGCAGAACCCTTGTGGAAGCGAGCCTGCTCGCGAAGACGGATTCAAGGTTGCCAAACAGTCAGGATAAGGTCTGGGCCCCAGGAACCACCAACTCCCCCACACAAGCCCCCCGCAACTGCCCTTCGAACTGCTCGATAATCGCCGCCCAACCCTGCCGGCTCGCATGCTGGCGCGCATTCAGGCGCACACAGCGCAAGGTCTCGCGCGCTTCCAGCAGCCACGCTGCCGCCTCACAGAACGCCTCTTCATCCCCCGGCATCGCCAGTACGCCGTTATAGCCATGACGGATATGTTGAGCAGCGGCCGCCTGATCATAAGCAACCACCCCCAACCCCGAGGCCAATGCTTCAAGCACCACGTTGCCAAAGGTTTCGGTCATGCTCGGAAACAGGAACACATCACCGGATGCGTAGTGACTGGCCAACGCTTCGCCGCGTTGCGAACCGCAGAAAACCGCCTCGGGCAGTTCCTGCTCCAGCACTGCTCGTTGTGGGCCGTCACCAATCACGATCAAACGCAGGTTGCGCCGTGGATAAGTGGCCTTCAGTGCGTGGAAACTGCGCTTGAGCAAGCCGAGGTTTTTCTCCGGGGCCAAGCGTCCGACATGAATGATCGCGATGTCATTCTCGGCCAGTCCCCACTGTTCGCGCAGCGATGCCAGCCTTTTGCTCGGATGAAACAATTGGCTGTCGACCCCCCGGGAGAGCAAGGCCAGGCGTTCGAAGCTGCGACGCTCAAGCTCCATGCGCTGGCTGGGGCTCGGGACCAGGGTCAGGGTCGAACGGTTGTGGAACCAGCGCAGGTAGTGAGTCAGCATTCGCGTCAGTAACCCCAGCCCGTATTGGCTGGAGTACTGCTGAAAGTTGGTGTGAAAGCCGCTGACCACCGAAATCCCCAGCCGCCGTGCCGCACGCAACGCAGACAAACCCAGCGGCCCTTCAGTGGCGATGTACAGCACGTCCGGGCGATGCCGGGTCCAGCGCCTGAGCAACTTGTGCATCGACGACTGGCCCCATTGCAAGCCGGGATAGCCCGGCAGCGGCCAGCCGCGACACAACAGCAAATCATCGTCACTGCTCATTTGCTGATCACTAAGTTGGCGGGGCCGGACCAATTCCACCTGATGCCCGCGCGCGCGCAAACCGTCGCACAAACGGCCAAGGGTATTGGCCACGCCGTTGATTTCCGGAGGGAATGTTTCAGTGATCAGAGTGATATGCAGAGCTGTCGTCATGACCTCAGTGTCGTCTGAGGCCATGTCGTCATTGTGGCGCTTTGATGATGGATTTATGACCTGATCAGCGCTGGGCCACCAGATTTTCCGCGCCGCGCTCACGCACCCAGAACAGCGTCGCCCCGGCCACGGCGGCCGGCATCATCAGAATGTTCACCACCGGGATCAACAGCACCAGATACACGCTGCCGCCAAAGCTCATGCTCTGCCAGCGTTTCTGCCGCAGCCAGGCGAGCATTTCGTTCCAGCCCAGCTTGTGGTTGTCCGCCGGGTAGTCGATGTACTGGATCGCCATCATCCATACCCCGAACAGCAGCCACAGCGGCGCGGCGATGATGTTGACCACCGGGATGAAGGACAGGATGAAAAGCCCGATCGCCCGGGGCAGGAAGTAGCCGAGTTTGCGCATCTCCCGGGACAGGGTGCGCGGGACCATGGCGATCAATTCGCCCCAGCTGAAGGACGGGAAATCGTCGGTGCCGCGCACCACCACTTCGACTTTTTCTGCGAGGAAGCCGTTGAAGGGCGCGGCGATTACGTTGGCGAGCATGGTGAAGGTGAAAAACACCATCAACACCACCAGCACCACGAAAATCGGCCAGAGGATGTAGCTGAGAAAACTCAGCCAGTCGGGCAGGGTGGGCATCAGCGTATCGACCCACAGACTGAATTGATGGCCGGCCAGGTAAATCAATCCGACGAACAGCACCAGGTTGATTGCCAGTGGCAACAATACGAATAAACGCAGGCTGGGGCTGAGGACCAACTTGAGGCCTTCGCGCAGGTATTGCGGTCCGGACAGGACGGGTGCGGGCATAACGTGCTCCGGGCAGAGGTAAACGCGCCGACCTTACCGGCTTTGCCGAAAGGGGGAAAGCGCGGCGGCGGTATCGACATTCACTGTAACAAAGACGCCTTTATAGTCGCCGTGGTCGGATAGAGACCACCTATGAGCTGGATTGTTAAACCGTATTTCCTTAATCTTCGCCCCCTCGATACGCTGCACCCAATCTTTTTGCAGGACTGTCGTACTCAAGCCTTCCCCAAGGTCAACCACGGTCCTTTTTTATTCCCGCCGGCAATCCGGCGTTCCGCGCCCGGTGTTCAGGGCCGGTCAACAGGAGCAGGTCATGTCTGAAGTCCGTCATTCGCGAGTGATTATTCTCGGTTCCGGCCCTGCCGGTTACAGCGCTGCGGTCTATGCCGCCCGTGCCAACCTCAAGCCGCTGCTGATCACCGGCATGCAAGCCGGCGGTCAACTGACCACCACCACCGAAGTCGACAACTGGCCGGGCGACGTCCACGGCCTGACCGGCCCGGCGTTGATGGAGCGTATGAAAGAGCACGCCGAGCGTTTTGAGACCGAGATCGTTTTCGATCACATCAATGCCGTGGACTTTGCTTCCAAGCCGTACACCCTGATCGGCGACAGCGCGAAGTACACCTGCGACGCGCTGATCATCGCGACCGGCGCCAGCGCTCGTTACCTGGGCCTGCCGTCCGAAGAAGCGTTCATGGGCAAAGGCGTGTCGGCCTGCGCGACCTGCGACGGTTTCTTCTATCGCAACAAGCCAGTGGCTGTGGTCGGCGGCGGCAACACCGCGGTTGAAGAAGCCCTGTACCTGGCCAACATCGCCAGCAAGGTGACCCTGATCCACCGTCGCGAAACCTTCCGCGCCGAGAAGATCCTGATCGACAAGCTCAATGCCCGGGTTGCCGAAGGCAAGATCGAGCTGAAACTGAACTCGAACCTGGACGAAGTCCTGGGCGACAACATGGGCGTGACCGGTGCTCGCCTGAAGAACAACGACGGCAGCTTCGACGAGCTGAAAGTCGACGGCGTGTTCATCGCCATCGGCCACACCCCGAACACTTCGTTGTTCGAAGGTCAGCTGACGTTGAAAGACGGCTACCTGGTGGTGCAAGGCGGCCGTGAAGGCAACGCCACGGCGACCAGCGTCGAGGGTATCTTTGCCGCCGGTGACGTGGCTGACCACGTTTACCGTCAGGCGATCACCTCGGCCGGCGCTGGCTGCATGGCTGCGCTGGATACCGAGCGTTACCTGGACGACCTGCAGAACGCCAAGTTCTGAGATCGTTGAAATGAAAAAACCGGCCTCGGCCGGTTTTTTTGTGCCCACACAAATGTCCGATCAACCTTGTGGGAGCGAGCCTGCTCGCGAAAGCGGTGTGTCAGTCGACATCAATGTTGAATGATAAGTCGCTTTCGCGAGCAGGCTCGCTCCCACAGGGGAAGTGTTGCACCCTCAGCCCCTGAGTCGCTCCTGAACGAAGTCCATCACCTTCAGCGATTGATAGATCGCATTGGCGGCCACCCGCCCGAACGGCCCGCCATTCCAGTCCAGCAAATACGGCTTGAACAACTCATACCGCTTCGTTTCCCCGCACACGGCCTCGGCAATCACCCGTCCACCAATCGAGCCGGTATTCAGACCGTGACCGCCAAATGAAGTACAGGCCCAAACACCCGGCTCCAATAACCCCAGGTTGGGCATTTTATTGGTGGAGTAACCCATCAGACCGGACCAGGCCAATTCAATTTTTACCGGTGCCAGTTGCGGGTAGACCGACACCATGTCGGCCTTGAGCATGGCTGCCAGGGCCTGTTCATTCTGTTCGTTGCGGGTGGTAATGCGTCCGCCCCACAGCAGTCGGTCGCCTTCGACGATGCGGTAGTAGTCAGACGCGCGACGGTCATCGGAAAAAGCCGCGCCGGAGTCGAGGACGTTTTTGATCGTGTCGCCCAGGTGTTCGGTCAACACCACGTAGGTGGCGATGGGCAGGTATGCGCGGCTGAGTTTTTGCAACTCGGGGCCGCCATAACCGCCGGCGCAGAACACCAGGTCCTTGCAGCACACAGTGCCGTGCGCGGTCTTGATGATTTTGTCGCTGCCTTCGCGGTGCCAGGCGAGCATCTTCGATTGCTCGAAAATCCTGCCTCCCGCCGTTTCGATGGCCAGGGCCAGGCCCAGGCAATAATTGAGCGGGTGGAAATGCAGGGCGTTCGGGTCTTCGACGCCTTGGAAATAGCGCAACGTGTGTGCCCGTTCGCGGACCTGCGCGGTGTCGAGAAAGTTGAGTTCGTACCCGAAATCGCGGCGCATGGCGTCAATGTGGTTTTTCACACCTGCACCGTCGTCGTAGCGCTTGACCCGAATCGTGCCCGCCGACGGCGTGCAACCGCTCAGGGCCAATTCAGCAATATTGCGGCGGACAATCTCCACGCCTTCGACCGACATCTGGAACAGCGCCTTGGCGTGCTCCAGCCCAAGTTTTTTGCGAATCGCTCCAGACCCTTCCGCCCAGCCCGGCGAGACCACGCCGCCATTGCGGCCCGACGCGCCCCAAGCGACCTGATGGCCTTCGAGGATGATCACGCGCTTGCCGCGACGGGTCAGCTCAAGGGCCGCGGTGAGGCCGGCGATGCCGGCACCGATGATGCACACGTCGCAGGTTTCGTCCGTGTTCAATTCGGACCTCGCCGGGCGAGGCAGCGAGGTCTGGGAATACCAGGTGTTTGGGAAGGACATGGTCAATCCTTGAAGAGTCGGTTCTCTGTGGGAGCGAGCAGGCTCGCTCCCACAGAAGGGGGGCGTTTACTTGATGGTCGAGTAGTCGACGCCGTACCACTTGTCCGACAGCTTGGTCAGCGTGCCGTCCTTGTGCATTTCGCCGATGATTTCGCCCAGCTTGGCCTTCAACTCCGGGTCACCCTTGTCGGTGGCAACGGCCAACGGTTCGTAGAACACCACGCCGTTGTCGACGGCGCGCAACGGATAACCCTTCTTGACGGCTGCATCCAGCGTGCTGCGTTGCGTGAGGATGGCGTCCAGTCGGGTACCGTCGCCCAGGCGCAGATCGTCGAGTGGGCCGACGGAGCCGGAGTAAGTTTTCATTTTCTCGGTTTTGACGTCGTAGACGACTGGCGGCACGTCAGTGGTTTCGATGGCCAGCGCCTGGCTGAAGTAATCCTCGGACGTGGTGCCGCCTTCGACGCCGATGGTTTTGCCATTGAGGGCTTTGTGGTCGGTGACCGTGGATTTGTTGTGCACGGCAAACACATAGGGAACGTAGTAATAGGTCCCCGGGAAATCGAGAATCCGCGCACGACTTTTGGTCGCGGTCATCGAGCCCACAGACACGTCCCATCGGCCATTCCACTTGCCGGCGGTGATCACGTCCCAGTCGGGTGTGATGAATTTGGCCTCGACGCCGAGACGCTTGGCGATCTCTTTGGAAACATCAATGTCAAAACCGTCGATTTCGTTTTTGTCATTGATAAACCCCTGGGGTGGCCAGGTAGCCGAGGTGGCGACGGTCATCGTTTTGCTGCTCTGGATCTTGTCCAGTACGGCTCCGGCATTGGCGACGCCAACAAACAACAGTGACAGGGAGGCTGCGAGGGTGATTGCGCGTTTTCTACTGAGCATGTCCATCTCCACTTTTCGTTATTGTTATGCGGGGGGTAAAGCGCTTCTCAGTGACCGATGATTTGCGACAGGAATTTCTGCGCGCGTTCGGTCTGCGGGTTGTTGAAAAACTCGGCCGGGGTGGCTTGTTCGATGACCTGGCCCTGATCCATGAACAGCACCCGGTCAGCGACCTTGCTGGCGAAGCCCATCTCGTGGGTCACGCAAATCATGGTCATGCCGTCGGTGGCCAGTTCGCTCATGACGTCCAGCACTTCATGGACCATTTCCGGGTCCAGCGCGGAGGTCGGTTCGTCGAACAGCATCACTTTCGGATTCATGCACAGCGCCCGGGCAATCGCCACGCGTTGCTGCTGACCGCCGGACAGTTGCGACGGATACTTGTGCGCGTGTTCGGCAATGCGCACCCGTTCGAGGTAAACCTGTGCGCGCTTTTTCGCCTCGGCAGACGACACGCCTTGCACCAGTTGCGGGGCCAGGGTCAGGTTGTCGATCACACTCAAGTGCGGGAACAGATTGAAGCTCTGAAACACCATGCCGATTTCGCTGCGCACGGCGCTGACACTTTCCGCTTCGCTGGTGAGGGTGATGCCGTTGACCTGGATGTGGCCTTTCTGGAAATTTTCCAGGTGGTTGATGCAGCGAATCATCGTCGACTTGCCAGAGCCCGACGGTCCGCATACCACCAGAATTTCCCCGGTGGCGACAGTCAGGTCGACATCGCGCAAGGCGTGAAAATTGCCGTACCACTTGTTCAGGCCCGTGATCGAAATCATCGAAGGGCCGGGCTGTGCAGTCACGGCCAGGTCGAGTTGTTCAGCGGTATTGGTTCGAGTCATCACGTATCAGCCCCTTGCCGTGGAACGGTTGACCCGTTTTTCGATGCGCGCCTGCACCCGTTCGAGAATGAACGACAGCGCCCAGTAAATCATCGCCGCAGTAATCAGCATCTCCAGGTGGCGGAAGTCGGCACGGCCCTGGGTCTTGGCCAGGTACATCAGTTCCCAGACGCCGATCACCGACACCAGCGAACTGTCCTTGAGCATGGCGATGAATTGGTTACCGGTCGGTGGAATGATCACCCGCAAGGCCTGGGGCATGATCACGCGGCTGAGGGTTTTGAACGGGCTGATATTCAGCGCTCGTGATGCTTCCCACTGACCGACCGGAATGCTCTGGATACCGGCGCGGAAAATTTCGGTCATGTAGGCGCCGTAGCACAGCGACAGCGCAAGGATGCCGGCCGGCACTGCGTCAACCACATAGCCGAGTTGCGGCAGGCCCAGGTAAATCAGGTAGATCTGGATCAGCAGCGGCACGCCGCGAAAGAACGAGGTGTAGAACGAGGCGAGCGCATTGGCCAGGCCGTTGTTCGACAGCTTTGCCACCGCGCCGATCAATGCCAGGACAAACGCGATCACAATGGCCACGGCAGAGATATACAAGGTGGTTGCGGCGCCCTGGATGATCAGGAAACCGACCTTGTCGAGAATGAAACTGTAGGAGAGGTCGAAGGTGTCGAAGAATGCCAGAAACAGAATCAGCAACTCGACCCACACCACCGTGGTTTGTACCTTGAACTTCAAGCGCCCGAGCACATGGAAGTTCAGTGTGCCCAGTGCGGCGATGCCCAGGCCAATGGCAATGTTGCGAGCGGTCAGGCTGTCCGGGGCATTGCCCAGCAGCGGTTGCAGAAAGTGACTGAGTGCGCTGTTACCCAGGTTCATCAGGTAGGAGCCGAGAAACAGCACCACGGCTACGCCGAGCAGGAATTGAGGATCGTTAGACTTTTTCTTATAAATTATATTGTCGTGATACATAACTGCCTCAGTTTGTAGGTGGTGACGATCTCGCTGGGTAAAGGGGGCTTTGGTCAGTATTGCGACGCGAATTCAGGGACAACAAGCGACCATAATTCGCTATGTCAGTCCCTGAGCTCATTTTGCAATCAGGATAGTTTCGCGAGGCATGCCTCAAGGATGTCGAGCCCTTCCTCCAGCACCGAGGCTTCGGTGGTCAATGGCGCCAGCAGGCGGATGATGTGGCGCGACTTGCCGCTGGGCATCAGCAGCAGGCCTGCCTCTCGAGCCAGTGTCAGCAGTTGCGTCAACTGGGCCGGCGCCGGTGTGCCATCGGCATGGGCCAACTCGATGCCGCGCATCGCGCCAACGCCGGTCAAACGCCCCAGATACGGAGAAAGTTTGCTGTCGCGCCAGGCTTGGTAGCGGCTGACGATCGCTTCCTCCTGCTGTGTGCCCCAGGCTTGCAGGTTGGCATCCGTCATTTCATCCAGCGTCGCCAAACCGGCGGCGCAGGCGATGGGATTGCCCGAGTAAGTGCCGCCCAGACCGCCCTTGGGCAACGTGTCGAGCAACGCCTTGCGCCCGACCACCGCACCCAGCGGCACGCCGCCGGCAATGCTTTTACCCAGCAGGATCAAATCCGGCTCAATGCCCAGTCGCGAAAACGCAAAGCGCTCGCCGGTGCGGCCGAAGCCAGACTGGATTTCATCGGCAATCAGCAGGATGTTCTTTTCATCGCAGAACTTACGAAGTGCTTGGGCGAACTCCACGTCCATCGCGAGGAAGCCCGCTTCACCCTGCACCGGTTCAACGATGAAACAGGCCACGTCTTCAACGTCGATTTCGACGCTGAACAGTCGGTCCATGGCCTTCAGCGCTTCAGCGCAGGTTACGCCGTTATCCTTGCTCGGGTAGGGCAAGTGAAACACCGGGCCGGGTAGCACGCCGACTTTCTGTTTGTAGGGGGCGACCTTGCCGTTGAGGTTGAGGGTGGCGAGGGTGCGCCCGTGGAAGGCGCCGTCGAAGGCGATCACGGCAGTGCGGCCAGTGGCGCCACGGACGATCTTCAGGGCGTTTTCCGCGGCTTCCGCGCCGCTGTTGGTGAGCATGCCGCTGACCGGGTAATCCACCGGCATGAACGCGGTCAGGCGCTCCATCAGTTCGAGGTAGGGCACATGCGGGGCGGCGTTGAACGCGTAGTGGGTCAGGCGGGTGGCTTGTTCGCGAATGGCGTCGACGATGCGCGGGTGGCAATGGCCGAGGTTCAGCACGCCGATGCCACCGACGAAGTCGATGTAGCGTTTGCCATCGGTGTCCCAGACCTCGGCATTTTTGCCGTGGCTGAGTGTGACAGGATGAACGATGTTGATCGACCGGCTGATGGATTCGCTGCTCATGGATGACCGACTCTGAAGAAGGGATGCTTCTTTTTATCTAAGCCGTGAGCAGCGGTTTGGGGCAAACGAAATAAAGTGGCCGGGTCAATCTTAAAAGTCGGGATGTTGCCTGACGAGGGGGCTCCCTCGCCACAGGTTCAGTGTCGCTTGTGAGGTGTTGTGTAGGCTTTGATCAGCGACGAGTGAGCGGTTGTTGCGCGAACTTCACACCGGCCAATCCATGAGCAATCAGCGCGCGGATATTGCCGTGATCGCTGCCTTCAGGCGTTGCCACCACCGAGCGGTAATGCTCGCCAAATGCCAACAGCGCTTCTTCATCGCTCAGGCCTTCCAGCAGCGCCAGACCCAGGGTCTTGCACGAACCTTCATTCTGACCGGCCGCGTTTTCTACGCCGCCGTTGTTGAAGGCCTGGGGTTGATAGTCGTAACCGGCGGCGATGAAGGCCAGTGTGTCGGCAAAGACGTGCTCGCCGCTCTTGAGGCTGGCGCGCAGGGTGTTCAAATCACTCATTGGGTTTTCCTTTGGCGAACGCCGCCTGTTGTTCGGCGCTGGCTTCTTGCTGGTATTGGGCTTTCCATTCGGCGTACGGCATGCCGTAAACCACTTCGCGGGCGTCATCGAGGCTGACGTCGATCTGGCGTTCGTCGGCAGCGGCCTTGTACCACTTGGACAGGCAGTTGCGGCAGAAACCGGAGAGGTTCATCAGGTCGATGTTCTGCACATCCTTGCGGCTGTCCAGATGGGCCACCAGCCGGCGAAAGGCGGCGGCTTCAAGTTCCAGGCGTTGTTGATCGGTCATGGCGGGCTCTGTGCGGTCGAATCGTGCGCGGATGATAAAAGTCTGGCGAACAATGCGCCAGACGCGGTCAGCGGCTCGCCGCCAGGGTAATCGACACCGATTCGGCGAATCGCAGGGCGTGAGGTTTATCGACTTCCACCTCGGCGTACAGCACCGACGTGTTGGCCATGACCAGATCGAGGATTTCCTGGGTCAGGCGTTCCAGCAGCGCAAATCGATTGCCTTCAACGTGGGCGATGATTGCCTTGGTGATGGTCCGGTAGTTCAGCGCGTGATCGATGTCGTTATCGCGCACCGCTTCCTGGGCCGCATACAGGATGCTCAGGTTGATCAGCACATCCTGCTTGTTGAGGATTTCATCCTCGTTGATTCCGATGTAGGTCCGCAGGCACAGGTCCTTGACCCGGATGCGTGCCATGCCTGGTTGAAGTTGTGGCATTACGACGTGCTCCGTCCAATCAATTGCAGGAACTCCTGACGGGTGTTGCTCGACTCGCGGAAGGCGCCGAGCATCACCGAGGTGTTCATGGTTGAATTCTGTTTCTCGACACCGCGCATCATCATGCACATGTGTTTGGCTTCGATGACCACCGCGACGCCTGCCGCGCCGGTCACCTGTTGCACCGCGTCGGCGATTTGCCGGGTGAGGTTTTCCTGGATTTGCAGGCGACGGGCGAACATGTCCACCAGTCGCGCAATTTTCGACAGGCCCAGCACCTTGCCCGTTGGAATATAAGCCACATGGGCCTTGCCGATGAAGGGCAGCAGGTGATGTTCGCAGAGCGAGTACAGCTCGATGTTGTCGACGATGACCATTTCATCGTTGTCAGAGGCGAAGAGCGCGCCGTTGACGATCTCTTCGACACTTTGTTCGTAGCCATGGCAGAGGTACTGCATGGCTTTGGCCGCGCGCGCCGGGGTGTCGATCAGGCCTTCGCGATCCGGGTTTTCACCGAGTCCGATGAGGATCTCGCGGTAGCTTTGGGACAGCGCGTTCTGGGGCAGGATCAGCGTCATGGAGCATCCTCGCGGGGCATCTTATTTGATGTGCCTTCCGCCATTGACGGTCAGGGTGGTGCCGGTGACATAGGGGTTGTCGAGCAAGTAGCGCAGGCTCTGGTAGATCACTTCGCTGCCAGGTTCGATGCCCAGCGCGGACTTGGCCAGCGCCTTGGCGCGGTAAGCCGCGTCGTCCTCGGGGTTGAACATTAGCAGGGCCGGCGCGATACCGTTGACCTTGATTGTCGGCGCGTATTTCGCAGCGAAGGACAGCGTCAGGCTGTCGAGCCCGGCTTTGCTGGCGCAGTAACCGATGTGCCGGCTGCTGCCCTTGCGCGTCACGTCATCGCTGATGTGCACAATGTCCGCCGGGTGTGAGCGTTGCAGCAAGTCGGCACAGTGCAGGTTGATCAGGTAGGGCGCAAGCATGTGCACGCTGAACATGCGGGTGAAGGCTGCAGCGTCGTTGTCCGGCGTTTCGCTCAGCCATTCGGAGGCGTTGTGGACAATCGCCCGCAGGCTGTCGGTGTGAGTTTTCAGATCGGCAATGAACGCCAGGATCCCGGCTTCAGTGGAAAAGTCGGCAAACACTGCGATAGCGCCCAGATCGCGCAATGCCTGGACGCCGGGGCGCTCGCTGCGGTAGCTGAAGATCACCCGATGGCCGTCTTCAATCAAACGCTGCGCACAATGCAGTCCGACACGCTGGCCGGCACCGGTGATGAGGATGGGGGCTGCGGAAGAGGTCATGAACGGCTCGCGTCGCGGTAAGAGCAAAACTATACCAGCGACGGGAGGCGTGTACCTAGGTTGGTGACGGCTTAGCGGTTCTGCGTGGAAGGCTGGACGGTCAATGGCCGTGCCGGTGTGCTGTTCAGCCAGTTGGCCAGCAGACGGGTCGACAAGGGAATGAAGAAGTAGACCATCAACGGCGTCAGGCACAGCGTGCTGACAAGCACCCGTGGCAGCAGGCTCACTTCGTTCAGCAAAGGCCCCAGGATAAAGTTGAACAACAGGGACACCGGAAAGAACGCCAGCCAGATCGCCACGGCCTGTTTCCAGCGTGGCGGGCGCTGACCGACCGCGCCGAACCAGCCTTCGATGCCGCTGACGCGATGTTCCGTCTTGTGGGCGAACAGGTCACTGCCACGCGCCAGCCACGCCGTGCGCGACGCGGAGTGCTCCCAAGCGTGCATGGTCTGCTCATCGGCAAAGCGGAAAATAATCTGGAATTCGTCATCGTCGGGCGGCGGAGCGAGCACACCAGAGCCGAGATAACCGGGAAAATCGGTAGCCAACTGTTCGCCTTCGCGCAACCAGGCCATCAGGTCTTGATAGCGCCCTTCGGCAACGCGGCGTGCAACCATCAGCGTGACGGGTGAGGTAGACATCATGTATCTCCGTAGACGTTTGCGTTACACCGGGTAGGCGTTTCGCCAGGCACAGCACCGGGGTGGTGGGCTGCGACTTGAGACAAGCAAGGATTATTCCTGAAATTGACTGACATACCAGCGACTTTCGTCGATAACAGGTGTTGAACAGTAATGGGGCATAGGAGTTAGAATGGGATCCAATTTTTGTGCGACGGACGTACATTGCCCAATGCCTGTCCTGACTGACGTTCCTTCTGCTTCCAAGGCAAATCTTTCCGTCGATCGCGAAGAGCTGTTTCCTATTCGCGAGGTGGCACGGCTGACGGGAATCAACCCGGTTACGCTGCGTGCCTGGGAGCGGCGTTACGGTCTGATCCAGCCCACGCGCACTGATAGTGGGCATCGCTTGTACTCGATGGCCGATATCGAGCGCGTTCGCAGTATCCTTGGCTGGATCGAGCGCGGTGTCGCGGTCAGCAAGGTTGGCAAGATCCTGGCCAAGATCGAGCCGCTCAAGGCGCTGGCGCAGATCATTCCCAACGAACTCGTTCACGCTGATTACGAGCAATGGCAGGAACAAGTCGTGGCCGCGGTGAAGGCCTTTGACGAGGTTCGGCTGGAGCAGGTTTATGGGCAGATCTTCTCCAGCTATCCGCTCTCAGTGGTCTTTGAGGACATATTGCTGCCGGTCTGGAAGCGATTGCTGCAGCACCATGAAGCCTTCGGCCTGACGAGCAAATGGCTATTTCTGGACGGCTTTTTACGTTCTCGAGTGCTGCAGCGGCTGCTGCTGGTGCGTGTCATGCAACCGCGTCGAATCATCGTCTGTGGCTTGGCCGACCAAGCCCGTGAACTGGAAGTCCTGGTCACCGCGCTGTACTTGAGCAGTGTCGATTCGGCGATTCAGTTGCTGGCGATTGGTCAGCCCTTCGATGAGTTGACTCTGATCTGTGAACGGGTCAAACCCCAGGCCTTGGTGTTGGTGTCCAATCACGCGCCGACCGCAGAATTGCCTCGGCGGCTGAATCGCCTGGCCATGAGTCTGGATTGTCAGTTGTTGCTCGCCGGTGATGCGTCGGAACTGGCTCAGGAAAGCCTGGCCGGTTCGTCGATCGGTTGTCTGGGGAATGAGGGAACGGTGATGCGCCAGCGTCTGAAACAGTTCCTGGCGGGAAATCTGGATACCTGAGTTTCAGATATGTAGGGCGGGGTGTGTCAGGCGATGTTGCTGAAGGATGTACTGGCGCAGACGTTCGGTTTCGTCCTTGTCAGACTGACTCAATTCGTAGGCGTAAAAACCCTGTTCGGTTTCACGCTCAAAGCTGCCGCGCAATGCAATCCGTTCATAGCCTGAGGGGCTGAACCACAAGGCAAAATGCTTGGGTGGCTTGGTCTTGTTACGCACTTCCAGCAAAACCCCTTTGCACGACACTTCATGCACAAACATTGTGCCTGGTTGGCCTTTGGCATTCTCCAGCGCCACCGGCTCTTCCAGAACCAGGCGCCAAGGACGAACCATCGGTCCGTCTTCGTAAATGCTTGGCACACCCAGACGCAAATGCAGCGCATGAAATTCATCTTCCACCAAGTGCAGGGGGAAGGTCATTTGCTGGTTTTCGAAATTGGCCTGGATGGTGACTTGCTCATGAGCGGCGAGGCGCGTGAGCAAATCACGTATCTGCGAACCACCGTTGACGAGCAGGCTCGACGTCGCATCCCGCACATTGAGCTGCGGGTTGTGTTGCATGGTCTGGATGAAATCCAGCTCATCCTGAGTGAGGAGTGCGTCGCGCTGCATGGCTTGCTCGAAAGATATAGTTACAAAGTCATTGGTGATTGTAGTTAATGACACTTAATTCGCAGTTTTGTTTGCGCCGTTCGTCGCTTTCAGCGCAGATAGTTCAGCAAGCGCTTCGGCCAACTGGGTTTCCAGTTGCACAACGCGCTGCTGCGCTTTGACTTGAATGGTGACGTCCTTTTGCACGCCGACGAAGTAAGTCTGCCCGTCGCTCGGGTTTTTCACCGTCGACAGCGAGAGTTCATTCCAGAAAGGCGTGCCGTCCTTGCGGTAGTTCCTGAGGATTTCCCGGCAGGATCCTTCCTTGTCCAACGCGTCGCGTATGGTTGGAAGCGCTTCCTGATCGCGGTCGCCGGACTGCAAGAAACGACAATCCTGATAGAGGATTTCTTCGCTGGTGTAACCCGTGAGTCGTTCGAACGCCGGGTTGACGTAAATCAGGATGTTGTCCAGCTCGCCTTCCTTTTCGGCAATCACGATGCCGTCGTTGGAAGCGTTGATCACCATTTGCAGCAGTTGAGCATTGATCATCGGAGAGTCCTTTCCGGTTTGATGGTGTGTTGCATTCTAAAAGAACAATGCAGGTCCTGCTGTTAATATCCGGTCTTTCACTCAGTTCCAGGATCAGATTGATGAAAGTCGCCATTATTTCCGGCTCGGTGTACGGCACGGCTGAAGAAGTCGCCCGTCACGCCGCAAGTATTTTGAATGCCGCCGGTTTTGAAACCCTGCACAACCCGCGCGCGTCACTGGCCGATGTCCTGGCGTTCGAACCGCAAGCGTTTCTGGCGGTGACGTCGACCACCGGCATGGGTGAATTGCCGGACAACCTGCAACCGTTGTATTCGATGATTCGCGATCAGTTGCCCGCCGCCTGGCGCGGTCTGCCGGGAGCGGTCATCGCCCTCGGCGATGCGAGCTACGGCGATACTTTCTGTGGCGGCGGTGAGCAAATGCGCGAACTTTTCGGTGAACTGGGGTTGCGTGAAGTGCTGCCGATGCTGCGCCTGGACGCCAGCGAAACGGTGACCCCGGAAACCGATGCCGAGCCCTGGCTGGCAGAATTGGTCAGCGTTTTGCGCGGATGATGAGGCTCGTCATACTTCTGACGAGATCGCTGAACCTGTGCGCTACAGGGTTACTGGCGTCGGTCCTTTGACATGGATCCAGGCTCATTGCGTCACTGACTCGCTAGGCCATCAAGCTGGCTGCCAATGCAACTACACGAAGACTGGGGGCTGACTAGACTGCTGTGACGACAGCACAACAATAAGAACAGGAGGTCTTGCCGTGAATGTTGCTCCCGTCCAGTCGCCCCACAGCGTCAAAGGTCAGGTCAGTGCCGCCGAGTGGCAAACTCGCGTCGATCTGGCGGCTTGTTATCGTTTGGTCGCCGCGCATGGTTGGGACGATCTGATCTTTACGCACATTTCGGCCAAGGTGCCGGGCACCGAAGATTTTCTGATCAACCCGTTCGGGCTGATGTTTCACGAAATCACCGCGTCAAGCCTGGTCAAGGTCGATCAGGCCGGCAACAAGCTGATGGACAGTCCTTACGAGATCAACCCGGCGGGTTACACCATTCACAGTGCCGTGCATGAGGTTCGTCACGATGTGGTTTGCGTGTTGCACACCCACACCGCCGCAGGTGTTGCGGTCTCGGCGCAAAAGCAGGGCATTCTGCCGATCAGCCAGCAATCCCTGTTTGTCCTGTCCAGCCTGGCTTACCACGCGTATGAAGGCGTGGCGCTGAACCATGAAGAAAAAGCACGCCTGCAAGCCGATCTCGGTGAAAACAATTTCCTGATGCTGCACAACCACGGTCTGCTGACCTGTGGCGGCACCATCGCCGATACGTTTCTGATGATGTTTACCTTCCAGCGCGCCTGCGATATCCAGGTGCTGGCACAGAATGGCGGCGCCGAATTGATCGCCATCGAACCGCAGATTCTGGCGGGCGCCAAGGCGATGATCGCCGGCGTGACCAAAAGCGCTCAAGGGATGGGTGGCGCGCTGGCCTGGCCGGCGCTGCTACGCAAACTCGATCAACAAGACCCGGGTTATAAACTCTAATGCCACTCGCCGAGATCCCCCTGTGTGTCTGGCGCAAACGCGGCCAGACGTTCGTATTCCGTGGCCAGACCATTCGCTATTGGACGGCCGGACAAGGTGAGCCGCTGTTGCTCATCCATGGCTTTCCGACCGCCAGTTGGGACTGGCATTACCTGTGGCAACCACTGGCACAGCGCTATCGGGTGATTGCCTGCGACATGCTCGGTTTCGGCGACTCTGCCAAACCGGTGGACCACGAATACAGCCTGCTCGAACAGGCCGACTTGCAACAGGCGTTGCTGGCGCATTTGAGTGTCACGCAACCGGTGCACGTACTGGCTCACGACTATGGCGACAGCGTGGCGCAGGAACTGTTGGCCCGGCATTACGAAACCCGCGTTCACCTGGCCAGTTGTGTGTTCCTCAACGGTGGCCTGTTTCCCGAAACCCATCGTCCGCTGCTCGCGCAAAAACTGCTGCTTAGCCCCTTGGGCTGGATGATTGGCCGCGCCTTCACGCGTGACGCGCTGGTGAAGAGCTTTCGGCAGATTTTCGGGCGGATGACCCGACCGACTGAAAGTGAAATGGATGATTTCTGGGGGCTGGTCGACAGCAACCATGGCCCACGAATCATGCACAAGCTCATCACCTATATCCCTGAGAGGCGGGTTCATCGCGAGCGTTGGGTGGGTGCCATGCAGCGCGCAGAAGTGCCGTTGCGCGTGATTGATGGCGAGGTCGATCCGATCTCCGGTGCACATATGGTCGCGCGCTATCGTGAGCTGATTCCCAACCCGGACACGGTCCTGCTGGCCGAGATTGGCCATTACCCACAGACCGAAGCCCCGGTGCAGGTGCTCAAGCATTACCTGGAGTTTCGCGATCGGCTGATTTTGCCGCCGCGCAAGTTCGCGTACTCCTGATTATCCCCCTGCCTTATCGGGCACCATTCAGCCTCACCCCTGTTCATTGTGACCAGCAGCGCCGTGCCTGACACTCGGGCTTATTGTCCCTGGCCTGCTGGAGTTCCCCCCATGAATGAGTCTGTGCGCTTCGAAGATAAAGTCGTGATCGTCACCGGTGCAGGCGGCGGCCTGGGCCGGGCACATGCGCTGCTGTTCGCCAAGCAGGGCGCCAAAGTGCTCGTTAACGATCTCGGCGGGTCGGCGCAAGGCGAGGGCGCCAACGCGTCCGCAGCAGACCGCGTAGTGGCCGAGATTCGTGAGGCCGGCGGCATTGCCGAAGCCAACCATGATTCCGTCACCGACGGCGACAAAATCGTCCAGCACGCCCTCGATGTTTTCGGCCGTGTCGATGTAGTGGTCAACAACGCCGGAATCCTGCGCGACAAGACTTTCCACAAAATGGACGACGCCGACTGGGACCTGGTTTACCGCGTCCACGTCGAAGGCGCCTACAAAGTCACCCGCGCTGCCTGGCCGCACATGCGCGAGCAAAACTATGGCCGCGTGATCTTCACCGCGTCGACCTCCGGCATCTACGGCAACTTCGGCCAGTCCAACTACGGCATGGCCAAACTCGGCCTCTATGGCCTGACGCGCACCCTCGCCATCGAAGGCCGCAAGAACAACATTCTGGTCAATGCCATCGCACCGACTGGCGGCACGCGCATGACCGAAGGCCTGATCCCGCCGCAAGTGTTCGAACAACTCAAACCGGAACTGGTCAGCCCGCTGGTGGTGTATCTGGCCAGTGAAAACTGCAAGGAGACTTCCGGGCTGTTCGAAGTCGGCGGCGGCTGGATGGGCAAGGTGCGCTGGGAGCGTAGCCTGGGCGCCGGGTTCGATCCACGGGTGGGATTCTCGCCGGAGGATGTAGCGGCGCAGTGGGAGCAGATATGTGATTTCGAGGGCGCGGCGCATCCGAAGGACAATATTGAAGCGCTGAAGGAAATGATGGGGAATTTGCAGAAGTATTCGCTTTGATGGAGGCCGGCAAGGTCACAGTTGATGACCTTGCTGGTGCTTAGTGTTCTGGGCTGCAACGGTTATCAAGGAAAATACTTGCGAACCAATGCGGCCAGATTCGCCGCCGTTTGCGCATCCATGATTCCGTCGTATGTTTCAGGGCGGAAGTGCAACTGAAAGGTTCGAACCAGTTGCGTGAAACCTTGATCGGTAGACGCATTTGAAACGTCATACCCATAGGTTTTGAACAGTTTGAGCAATTCGGTTCGGGTTGGAATGCCGGTTTCACTGTATTGCTGCAGATAGGCGTCGCGGGTGGCGTCGTCGAACCAGGCACCAATGCCTTTCAAATACAGCGCATGCCAGGGAAATTTCGGCCCCGGGTCGCTCTTGCGGCCGACCGCAATGTCAGAGTGGCCCAGGACATGGGTCGGACTGATATCCGGATAGCGCTCAAGGATGTTCAGCGCCAGATCTTCAATCGCGGCAATTTGTTCTGGCTGATACGGCGGGAAGTTGAACACCCCTTGGCTGAACGTCGCCAGGTTGACGATTTCGACACCGATAGAGGTGTCATTCAGATTGCTGCGGTTACCCCACTGACTGACGCCCGCGTGCCAGGCGCGTTTGGTTTCGTCGACGAGGCTGAAGACTTCTTGCCCGGTGTAACCGGCGTTCAAGTAGCTCGGATCGGTAATGTCCGGAACCAAATAGTGGGCGCTGACATTCGGGCCGGTCAATGCATTGACCGAACTGGAGAAGTTGCCGGCCGTGTAGTGGAAGATCAGAAAGCGTACTCGGCTGTTGGAACTCTGGGTGGCGTGATGTTTGTTGTAGATGATGGGTTTCATGAAAAACGACTCGTGGTTAATTAAGTTGAAGTCAGCACGTAATGAGAGTTAGTGGCTGAGCTGTTATTAACCTTAATGGCTGGGGCGCTTTGTGTGTTTACAGAAGCTTGTAGTCGCTTTCCGAAAAATGTGTAAGTAGTGGAAGTGTGGGATGCGGAGTGGCCGCTTTGGTAGTGGAGTCAGGCACGTCTGCCTGCTCCACTGTTTTATTTTCTATTCTTCTATTTTGAAGCCGGGTTTGCCGTTGGCGGCTCGCCATTGTTTTATGGCTTCTATAACGCCGGTTGGACTGTCCTCCACACCCGGCTCTGGATAGTACAAAATTCCAGTTCCGTTGGGGTGCTCTGAAGTGCTTACGATATTGTCGACGATCGCGTCGTGTTCTTTCTCCGATGAGTAATCGCCTTCAACTAATCGGTTTATAAGGCTCATAAATTCGGATTCTGTATATTCTTCAAGTTTATCTTTAAAAGTCATTTTAATTATCTCCTTTTTTGGAGTGGGTCTCGATGTGTTGCCTTGGTGTTAATACTTGGAGATTATCTAGATCGTAGACCGAACCACCTTCACTGATTGGCTGGATATGGTGGATTTCAAATTTTTGCCGTTTGCCCACCTGCTCTGTTGGGTGAGCGCTTGGCGATAGTCCCTTTCGAATATCAAATTTGTTGAACAGGGTAAATTGTTCAAGCAAAACCTCTTCATTTGCTACGGCCTTCCAGAATTCCCTGCGGAACGCTTTGAAACTCGAAAACTCCCTCCCTCGAAGTTTATCCGCAATCTGCTTGGGAATCGGTGCGCCATCTCGTGTTGACGCTACTCCCACCCAGTTTCCCGAAACGGACTGTCCGGAACCACTGGCAACACCGGGTTCACTCCGTCGATCCCTGAACATCGTGAAGACCGGAGGAAGCCCCGACTCAGCCGGGAAGACTGTGATAAACCCACCAAAGCTGTACAAATCCAGCTCTGGAAATTCATCGAGCCTTCCTTCCAAAGCTGTAAGGCTCGTGCCGTCGTAAACGGCAATGTTCCGATCGCTGGCGGGGAGAGTGGTTGACGCGTCGTTCGGCGTGACGATGGGCGTCCAGGTCATGCCCACCGACGGAGCATCCGGGTTGTAAGACCTGTAGGCATTGACGGCAGGATCGTAAGTGGCGAGTCGCACCTGGACGTGGCCAGGCACTGTTGTGCCGTTTGTTGCCGCGACAAAGAACTCGGTTATGTTCCCCGCTGTTAAGGAGCCGATCGCCACCGGCAGCCTGACCTCTCCATTGACCTGTGCAATGGCAAGCAAGTCATCTGGATTGACCTGTGCGAGATCCGAGAGTGGGATGCTAAGGGCGTGGAGATCGTTGGCCTGGTACTCCGAAAGCGCGAGGCTCCAGGCATGGAAGTTGTCAGGGACAAGTTTCGAAAGCGGGGTGCTCAGTTCACGGCTTTCACCGTCAGCCAGCGGCGAGGGGAACAGGAGTGCTGCAAATCCCACTAGTACGGCGCTTGCAGCTGCGGTGCCTGCCGTTGTTACTGCGCCAACTGCGGCGTGCAGTGCGACCCTGACGGCCTGGGTTGTCGCTACGCCAGCGGCGAGACGTCCCGCTGCCAAGGTGAACACCGGACCGGCTGCGGCAGACCGGCCTGATATGGGAAACGGCCGACTGGCTTTGGCGGCTTCCCACGATTCGAACATCGCAACCATCGCTCTGAATCGTTCGAGCTCTTGCGCATTCTTTTTGGCATCGGCTTCCTTTCTTTCTTTTTCTTCTTGTTGTTCTTTTTTTTCACGTGCCTTTTCTTCCTGCCGTTTGGCCTCGGCTTGTGCTTCTAGAAGAGCCCGTTCCGCAGCGACTTGCTGCGCTGCCGCTTGCGCCGCAACCCGCGCTTGTTCCGCCGCCAATTGCCGTGCATTTTCCAATGCGGCAAGTCGCGCTTGCTCACGAGCCCGGGCCGCAGCTTCTTCATTTATGCGCACCAACTCAGCGGCGGCCCTTTGTGCTTCTTCATTCGCTTGAACAACCCTGAGGAAGTTCTGCACATCAACGGTTCGCTGGTTGAGCGACTGGAGTGTTTGAGACAACAATCTTGCGTCGTAACCTGCCCTCAAAGATTGAGTCCACGCCTGCATGGCAATGCCGTTCGACGTTGGACGTTTTTCCATCGTCGTGGCTTTTTTCATGAAATCATTGATATTCCGGTTAAACGGATCACCCGAATAGAAAGCATTGGCAGTCGCAGTTTTACTGTGAAACTCCGCGGCTTTTCGTTGTGTCAGTGTGTTAAGTACTCCCAGTTCCCGAATGATCGATTGAGAAGGTGGAAGTGGATCGGTGGGACCTTCAGTTCTAACGGAGGCCAGTTCGGCTTCGATCGATTGAGGTAATTGACTGAACCTGGCCTGGTATTCCTGTTCCAGCGCTTTGGTTGTGCGTTGGAGTGTGAGCAGGTTTTGATTAAAGGCGCTGAGGCCGTGGCCGAGCGGTCCATCTACCAGTACTTTTGATGTTCGCGGTGCGGGAATCATGTGGTCGGGTGCGATGCCCTTTATTTCGAGAGGCGTTTCAAAATTAAGAAAACCTGGCCCTGATTGGCTGGAATGGTTAGGTGGCTTTTGCATATTCATATCCTTTTGAATGTGCATATGGATTGAGAAATAACGTATTGCTGGTCATTAAAAAATGAATGCCGGTTATTTCGTCGTGCCATTAAAAGTTACAACGGAAATCGAAAGTATGGGTCCGAGAGGTGCGTCAGTTTTTACATAAAGATTCGAGAGAAATTTCGATCAGGCAGGATTAAACGCAGGATTATCTTTCGCGTAATGAGATGTTTCTTATGCTGTTACAGGAAACATCCTGCAGGAATCTCGCCCATAAAAAAGGCCGCTGCAAACGCAGCGGCCAAGTAAGACGTTGGATCAGGAGCTACAAATCAACGTCTGTGTACACGGGGTGATCAATCGAAAAAGCGTCGATTCATCTGGATTCTGTTGTCAATGGCGTGGGTAGTTCACACCGCCATGGCTTCGTGCTGTCCGGCGGATCACCGTGACAGCCCGGCAAGAATAAGCCGTTGAGCCCAAAGGAAAAATAGCGATTCGCGACATGCAGTGTTGCAGCCTGGGTAACAGTCCCTGCTCGACACACTCCTGTAGTTGCAGCCTCGCGTTGCTGCAAGTCGGCATTCACCTGGCCCATGCGTCTGACTGATAACCCTTCATCCAGCCCATTCATGCCCGGCGCAAAGCCGCGGCCCGTCTGGCCATTCATCCTTAAGAGGTACACCGCGAATACCTCCTTGGTGCGCTTATCGCTCTTCGGTTGCGGCAGTAGGGTGGGGCCTTCTGTCACTCACCGGGGAAGACGCATGACAAAAACAACAATGCGCGCCATCTTCAAACCGCAAGCGCTGGCCGCTGCGGTGGCCTTGGGTTGCTGTGCCCAGGCGCAGGCTGTTTCATTCAATATCGGCGAGATCGAGGGCACGTTTGACTCCTCACTGTCCGTCGGCGCGAGTTGGGGCATGCGCGATGCCGAGAAATCGTTGGTGGGCACCGTCAACGGCGGGACCGGGCAGTCGTCGACCGGTGATGACGGGCGGCAGAACTTCGGGAAGGGAGAAACCTTTTCCAAAATCGTCAAGGGCATCCACGACCTCGAACTGAAGTACGGCGACACTGGAGTGTTCGTGCGGGGCAAGTACTGGTACGACTTCGAATTGCAGGATGAAGATCGTCCGTTCAAACAAATCAGCGACCACGGCCGCAAGGAAGGCGCCAAGTCTTCCGGCGCGCAAATCCTCGATGCCTTCGTTTATCACAACTACTCCATCGCTGAACTTCCGGGCAGCGTGCGCGCCGGCAAGCAAGTGGTGAGCTGGGGTGAAAGTACCTTCATCGGCAACTCGATCAACAGCATCAACCCGATCGACGTTTCTGCGTTTCGCCGTCCCGGTGCCGAGATCAAGGAAGGCTTGATTCCGGTGAACATGCTGTACGTCTCCCAAGGCCTGACGGATCAGCTCTCGGTCGACGGGTTCTACCAACTGGAGTGGGACCAGACCGTTCTCGACAACTGCGGGACGTTCTTCGCTGTCGACGTAGCGGCGGATGGTTGCAACAACAACTACACCGTCGGCAGCCCCGCGATTGCGCCGTTGGCGCCGGTGGCAGCCGCGTTCGGCCAGCCGATTCTAGTGACCCGCGAAGGTGTGGTCGTTCCTCGCGGCGGCGACCGCGATGCGCGGGACTCCGGGCAGTGGGGCACCGCGTTGCGCTGGCTCGGTGATGATACCGAGTACGGCCTGTACTTCATGAACTACCACAGCCGCACACCGACGGTGGGCACTGTCACGGCTGGCGCGTCGACGCTGGCCAGCCTGCCGGGCATGGTCGGCATCGCCAACCGCCTGGCCCCCGGTAGCGGTGCGGGGCTGGCGCAGAGTGTGATGCTCGGTCGTGGCCAGTACTACCTCGATTACCCGGAAGACATTCGTCTGTATGGCGCGAGCTTCTCCACCACCTTGTCGACCGGTACGGCGTGGAGCGGCGAGATCAGCTATCGCCCTAACGCCCCGGTACAGGTCAACACCAACGACCTGACCCTGGCCTTGATCAACCCGATTGCCGGCGGTGCCGCATCACCGATTGCCACGACGCCTGGCGCCGACAACAAAGGCTACCGCCGCAAGGAAGTCACGCAGATCCAGAGCACCCTGACGCAGTTTTTCGACCAGGTACTGGGCGCGCAACGACTGACTGTGGTGGGCGAAGCGGCCGTGGTTCACGTCGGTGGCCTGGAGGGGCGTAGTCAATTGCGTTACGGCCGCGACTCGGTCTACGGCCAGTACGGTTTCGGGGGCGACACCGAAGGCTTTGTCACCTCGACCTCGTGGGGCTACCGCGCCCGGGCGATCCTCGATTACGCCGACGTATTCGCCGGGGTCAACCTCAAGCCCAACTTGTCCTGGTCGCATGACGTTTCCGGCTACGGCCCCAACGGGCTGTTCAACGAAGGCGTCAAGGCGGTCAGCGTCGGCGTCGATGCCGACTATCGCAACACCTATACCGCGAGCCTCAGTTACACCGACTTCTTTGGTGGTGACTACAACGTCCTCGAAGACCGCGACTTCGTGGCGCTGAGCTTCGGCGTGAACTTCTGATCTGGCTGAGAAGGATGATTTCAATGCGCAAGATGATTCTGCAATGCGGCGCCCTGGCCCTGAGCTTGCTGGCTGCCAACGTGATGGCGGCAGTGTCGCCGGATGAAGCGAACAAACTCGGCACCAGCCTCACGCCGCTGGGGGCCGAGAAGGCCGGCAACGCCGACGGCTCGATCCCCGCCTGGACCGGTGGCATTCCAAAAAATGCGGGTGCGGTGGACAGCAAAGGCTTTCTCGCCGACCCGTTCGCCAGCGAAAAACCGCTGTTCGTGATCACTCCGGCGACCGTCGACAAGTACAAGGACAAACTGTCGGAAGGCCAGGTGGCGATGTTCAAGCGCTACCCGGAAACCTACAAGATCCCGGTCTACCCGACCCATCGCACCGTGGCCGTGCCGCCGGAAATTTTCGAATCGGCCAAGCGCAGTGCACTGAACGTGAGCACCATCAACGACGGTAACGGCCTGGCCGGTTTCACCGGCAATCGCTACTACGCGTTCCCGATTCCCAAGAACGGCGTCGAAGTGCTGTGGAACCACATCACCCGTTACCACGGCGGTAACGTCAAACGCATCATCACCCAGGTGACCCCGCAAACGAACGGCAGCTACACGCCGATCCGCTTTGAGGAAGAAATCGCCGTCCCGCAGCTGATGAAGGACCTGGACGCGGACAAATCCGCCAACGTGCTGACCTTCTTCAAACAGTCGGTTACCGCGCCGGCGCGTCTGGCCGGTAACGTGCTGCTGGTGCATGAAACCCTCGATCAGGTGAAGGAACCGCGTCTGGCGTGGATCTACAACGCCGGCCAGCGTCGTGTACGTCGCGCTCCGCAAGTAGCCTATGACGGTCCGGGCACTGCCGCTGACGGTCTGCGCACCTCCGACAACTTCGACATGTTCTCCGGTGCGCCGGATCGCTACGATTGGAAACTGATCGGCAAGAAGGAAATGTACATCCCGTACAACAGCTACAAACTCGACTCGCCGAGTCTCAAGTACGACGACATCGTCAAGGCCGGCCACATCAATCAGGACCTGACCCGTTATGAACTGCACCGCGTCTGGGAAGTGGTCGGCACGGTCAAGCCGAGCGAGCGCCACATCTACGCCAAGCGCCACATGTACATCGACGAAGACAGCTGGCAAGTGGCGCTGGCGGATCACTACGACGGTCGCGGCCAACTGTGGCGAGTGGCCGAAGGGCATGCTCAGTACTACTACGATCACCAGGCCCAGGCGTACACGCTGGAAGCGCTCTACGACATCATTGCCGGCCGGTACATCGCGCTGGGGATGAAGAACGAAGAGAAGCACAGTTTCGAGTTTGGTTTCGAAGCCAAGATCGCCGACTACACGCCATCGGCGTTGCGTGCGGAGGGGGTTCGTTAAGGGCTTTATCCATTCACCGTGCAAAAGGCGACCGATGGGTCGCCTTTTTTATGGTTGTCGATCAACGTCCTGAATACTTCTCAACAAGCGGGTTAGACAGGTCTAGGGTGGCCTCACAACTATAAAAAGGCCCGCTGCAATGACCGCCATGACTCCGTGTCTGGACCGCTCCGGATTCCTGCCCCGTCTGTCCTCTCATCACCTGTCGCGTGAGCGCTTGAGCGACCCATTGCTGGCGTCGACCGCACGGGTGAAATTGATCTGCGCCCCCGCTGGCAGTGGCAAGTCGGCGCTGCTTGCCGACTGCCTGTTGCAGGCGCCGCCGCAGTGCCGGGTGTGCTGGTTGCCGCTGTCGGGCATCGCCATGAGCGTCGAGGATTTTTGTCTGCGCGTGGCTGAGGCATTGGGACTGGCGTCATCGGAGGAGACCGCGCTACTTGCCGCGCTGGCCCGAGTGCAATCGCCGACCTGGCTGTTTCTGGACGATTATTGCCGCGTCCCCAATCCAGAACTCGACCAACTGCTGGACCGCATGCTGGCCGTCAGCAGCCCGATGTTGACCTGGTGGCTGGGGACTCGCCGTCGCCCGCAATGCAACTGGCCACGGTTGCTGCTCGATGACGAACTGTACGAATGTGAGCGCTCGACGCTGGCCTTCAAGCAAAGTGAAATTGCCTCGTTGTTGCATCACCTGACGCCGGTCGATGCCAACACCGCCGCCAGCAAGATCATCCAGCGCAGCGGCGGCTGGTGCGCCGGGGTGCGCGTGGCGTTGCTGCAAAAATGCGACTGGTCGCGCAGCGATTCACTTCACGGTCGAGCGGACACGTTACTCGATTACCTCGAACACGAACTGTTCACCAGTCTGACCCCGGAGTTGACCGAGGTCTGGCGGGTGCTCGCGCATTTGCCACGATTCAATGCACGGCTGTGCGATCACCTGTTTGGTGTGGGTGAGGGCGCGCAATGCCTCAAGACCTTGCAGGAGCTGGGGTGCTTTATCGAACCGTGGCAGGCGTCGGCCGACTGGCTGCAGATTTTCCCGCCGTTCACGCAATTGATGCGTGATGAACAATGGCCGGCCGGGCGCTCCTGGCATCGTCGCGCCTGCCAGTGGTTCGCCGCTGAACTGGATTGGAAAGCGGCTTTCGAGCAGGCCCTGCTGGCCGAAGAATTTGAGGTCGCGGTCAGCCTGTTGCAGCACTTCAGTTTCGAGCACTTGTTCGAGGAACAGACGGTCGTGCTGTTGCTGCGTTTGTATGAGCATCAAGGCGCAGAGCTTATGTTCGGCTCCCCACAATTGGTCGGCTTGATCACCGCGGCATTGCTGTTTGCCGGGCGATTCGAGCAAGCCGCCGTTTGCATCGAACAGTTGTCGCGCTTTACCCCGCAACCCTCGGCGGTACAGCAGCGGCAACTGATCGCACGATGGCAGGCGCAACAGGGTTGGTTGCTGCATTTGCAGGGGCGTATGGAGGGCTCGAGGGCACATTTTCTTGAGGCGCTGAGCGAGCTTTGTCCAGGCCTGTGGACCGTGCGCTTGATGTGCCTGTCGGGTTTGACGCAACAGGCCCTGCTGCGGGGCGAACTCGATGTGGCGCAGGCGTTGAATCGCGAGGCGCTGTGCCTGGCGCGTGCGCAGGGCTCGCTGGTGTTCGAAGGGCTGCTGGAACTCGATCATGCGCAATTGCTTGAACAGCGTGGCGCTCCCCAGCGTGCCGAAAGCCTGCTCGCGAACATTCATGAATTGCTCAATCAACCCGTCGAGAGACCTGTGCCATTGCTGGGTCGAATCGCGCTGCGTCGTGGTCGGCTCGCACTCTGCCAAGGAAACGATGAACGCGCCGAGGCGTTCTTTCACGCCGGCCTGGAACAGTGTTTGCGCAGCCACGACAAACGCGTGCTTTACGGCTTTCTCGGTCTTGCCCAGTTGGCGGCTAACCAGCGTGACTATGCCCAGGCGTTCGTCTTGCTGCGCGATGCCGAGAGGCTGATGCAGCAACGGCATATTCCGGACACGGTCTATCGCGGCGTGCTGCTGCAAGTCAGTAGCCATTTCTGGTTGCAACAGGGGCGTGCCGAACTGGCGTGCGAAGCCTTGAGTCGTGTGCTCAAGCACTATCGCGGACCTCAGGCGCGGCAGGCGCCCCCGGCCACGCTTGAGCTGATCCCGCGTATCGAATACCTGTTGATCATCGCAAGGTTTCGGACCGAGCCGGATACGGGCGAGGCGGCAGCACAACTTGAGTCATTGATGAAGCTGGCGCAGACGCAAGGCATGTGGATGCTCGCGACCGAATTGCAATTGGCCCTGGCTGAAGTGCTGTGGCTAGAAGGCCAAACCACGAAGGCGATTGATGTATTGCAGGAGGGCTTGCGCAACGTGACACGGTATCAGGCGCATCAAGTGCTCAATGAGTTGCGCCAGCGTCAGCCGTTATTGTTTGTCGACGAACAGGCTTCTCTAGAGTCGTGTCATCAGCCGTGCGGTCGTGCAGATACAGCGGAAACCTTGAGTCAGCGTGAACTGCAAGTCTTGAAGCTGGTGGCCCTCGGTCATTCCAATCAAGAAATTGCAGATACGCTGTTTATTTCTTTGCATACGGTTAAAACCCACACCCGGCGTATACATGGGAAATTGCGGGTCGAAAGGCGCACGCAAGCCGTGGCGAAGGCCAAGGCGTTAGGGTTGTGGGGTTGAAACTGAAGGTAGCGGCAATGATTGATCGCCGATCAGCGACTGACCTCGTCGGCTTGATACCCCATCCGCCAACTCACGGCCCGTGTCGCCGCCAGCAAACGCTGCGCCGCCGGGCCGTTTTCGTCGGCGTGAAACAACGAGGTCGGGCCGACAATGGTCATGACCGCAGCGACGTTTCCGACTGCATTGAAGACCGGTGCTGACAAGGCGTCGACACCGGGCATCAGCAAGCCATGCACATGGTGCAAGCCGCGTTCGCGGATCTGTTCGCACAAGCTCGCGTAGGCCTGATCGTCCGCCAAAATGTGATCGGCGGCGTTTTGCAGTTCCTGTTCGCGCAAATCCACTGTTTCGCGCTTGGGCAAAAACGCGCCGAACACCAGGCCGGTGGATGAACTGAGCAGCGGCAACACCGACCCCAACTGCGTCACCACCGTCACTGCGCGCACAGCCGGTTCGATGTGCACCACGGTCGCCCCTTGATTGCCCCACACCGCCAGAAAGCAGGTTTCATTCAATTCATCGCGCAACTCGGCCAGGGGCAGGGCGCCGACTTTCAGCACGTCCATACTGTTGAGTGCAGCGAGCCCCACCCGCAAGGCTTCGCGACCGAGACCGTAATGGTTGGTGGCCGGGTTCTGCTCGGCAAAACCGCTCGCAATCAGCGCCTGCAAATAGCGGTGAACCTTGCTCGCCGGCATCTGCACGTGTTCGGCCAGGCGCGACAGGGAGGTCGAGGGCGACAACTCGGCCAAGGCCTTGAGGATGTCGGTGCCGACCTCGGCCGAGCGGACTTTCTGTTTGTCGTTGTTGCGCGGCGTTTCCATGGAGGCGGTCTGATCCCGGGACGAATGGGCGTCTTTATAGCTTGACGGTCAATACCAATCAAATTACGTTATGCGTAATCAGATTACGATAAAAATAACCCAGGCGTGCCGAACCTCTGCAACAGAGTGACAGGCCATCGCCTAGTCCCCGTTCAGGAGGCTCCATGAACCCTGATTCAACCGCGCCAGCGCTGGTCTATCAGTCCGGCTTCGGCAACGAATTCAGCAGTGAAGCGCTGCCCGGCGCACTGCCCGTCGGCCAGAACTCCCCGCAAAAAGCCCCGTATGGCCTCTACACCGAATTGTTCTCCGGCACCGCGTTTACCATGCCCCGCAGTGAAGCCCGGCGTACCTGGATGTACCGCATTCAGCCATCGGCCAATCACCCGGCGTTCGTCAAACTGGAGCGGCAACTGGCCGGCGGCTCATTGGGTGAAGTGACCCCCAATCGCCTGCGCTGGAACCCGCTGGAGATCCCGACCGAACCGACCGATTTCATCGACGGGCTGGTGAGCATGGCGGCCAACTCGGGCGCGGAAAAACCGGCCGGGATCAGCATCCATAGCTATCGCGCCAATCGTTCCATGGAGCGCGTGTTCTTCAACGCCGACGGCGAAATGTTGTTGGTGCCTGAGCTGGGGCGTTTGCGCATTGCCACTGAGCTCGGCGTGCTGGAGCTGGAGCCGCTGGAGATCGCCGTGCTGCCGCGCGGGCTGAAATTCCGTGTCGAACTGCTCGACCCGCAAGCGCGCGGTTACATCGCCGAGAACCATGGCGCACCGCTGCGTCTGCCAGACCTGGGGCCGATCGGCAGCAATGGCCTGGCCAACCCGCGGGACTTCCTGACGCCGGTTGCGCACTACGAACACCTCAAGCAACCGACCACCCTGGTGCAGAAATTCCTCGGCCAGTTGTGGGGTTGTGAGCTCGATCATTCGCCGCTGAACGTGGTCGCCTGGCATGGCACTAACGTGCCGTACAAATATGACCTGCGCCGTTTCAACACTATTGGCACGGTCAGCTTCGATCACCCGGACCCGTCGATTTTCACGGTCCTGACCTCGCCGACCAGCGTCCACGGTTTGGCCAACCTGGACTTCGTGATCTTCCCGCCGCGCTGGATGGTCGCCGAGAAAACCTTCCGTCCGCCGTGGTTCCACCGCAACCTGATGAACGAATTCATGGGCCTGATCCAGGGCGCCTACGATGCCAAGGCCGAAGGCTTCGTGCCCGGCGGTGCGTCCTTGCACAGCTGCATGAGCGCTCACGGCCCGGACGGCGAAACCTGCACCAAGGCGATCAACGCTGAGCTGGCGCCAGCGAAAATCGACAACACCATGGCCTTCATGTTCGAGACCAGCCAGGTATTGCGCCCGAGCCGTTTCGCCCTCGATTGTCCGCAACTGCAAACCAATTACGATGCCTGCTGGGCCACGCTGCCCGCCACTTTCGACCCGACCCGGAGATAACCCATGACTCAGACTTCCATCACTCGTAGCTGGGTTGCCTCCGCCAACGGCCACACGGATTTCCCGCTGCAAAACCTGCCATTGGGCGTGTTCAGCGTGAACGGTTCGGCCCCGCGTAGCGGCGTGGCGATTGGCGAGCATATTTTTGATCTGGCGGCGGCGCTGGACGCCGGCCTGTTCGACGGCGCAGCCAAAGCGGCTGTTGAAGCCACCCGTGGCGGCCAGTTGAATGCTTTTTTCGAACTCGGTCGCGAAGCTCGTGTTGCCCTGCGTGAGCGCTTGATCGAACTGTTCAAGGAAGGCAGCACCCTGCACGGCAAGATCGAAGCCCAAGGCGCAAAACTGCTGCCATTGGCGGCTCAATGCACGATGCACCTGCCGGCGAAAATCAACGATTACACCGACTTCTATGTGGGCATCGAGCACGCGCAAAACGTCGGCAAGCTGTTCCGCCCCGACAACCCGCTGCTGCCGAACTACAAGTACGTGCCGATCGGCTACCACGGTCGCGCCTCGACCATTCGCCCGTCGGGCACCGATGTTCGTCGTCCGAAAGGACAGACCTTGCCGGCCGGTCAGACCGAACCGACGTTTGGTCCGTGCGCGCGTCTGGATTACGAACTGGAATTGGGCATCTGGATTGGCCAGGGCAATGAAATGGGCGACTCGATCGCCATCGGTGACGCCGCCGATCACATTGCCGGTTTCTGCCTGCTCAACGACTGGTCGGCGCGGGATATCCAGGCCTGGGAATATCAGCCGCTAGGCCCGTTCCTGTCGAAAAGCTTCATCACCAGCATCTCGCCGTGGGTCGTCACCGCCGAAGCGCTGGAGCCGTTCCGTCGCGCCCAGCCTGCGCGCCCTGAAGGCGATCCGCAGCCGCTGCCGTACCTGTTCGACAAGCGCGACCAGGCCGCTGGCGGTTTCGACATCGAGCTGGAAGTGCTGCTGCTCACCGAAGGCCTGCGCGAGCAAAATCTGCCGGCCCATCGTCTGACGCTCAGCAACACACAGCACATGTACTGGACCGTGGCGCAAATGGTTGCGCACCACAGCGTCAACGGCTGCCAGTTGCAGGCCGGCGACCTGTTCGGTTCGGGCACGTTGTCCGGTCCGCAAAACGGTCAGTTCGGCAGCCTGCTGGAAATCACCGAGGGCGGTAAAAAGCCGATCGAACTGGCATCGGGCGAAGTGCGTAAATTCCTTGAAGACGGCGACGAGATCGTCCTGCGTGCCCGTTGCAGCCGTGAGGGTTTCGCGTCCATCGGCTTCGGCGAATGCCGCGGCAAAGTACTGCCGGCGCGTTAAGAGGATCGAGTGATGGAACTCTATACCTACTACCGTTCGACCTCGTCGTATCGGGTGCGTATTGCACTGGCGCTCAAGGGCCTGGATTACCAGGCCTTGCCGGTCAACCTGATTGCACCGCCAGGTGGCGAACATCGTCAGCCGGCCTACCTGGGCATCAACCCGCAAGGCCGGGTGCCGGCCTTGCGCACGGAGGAAGGCGAGCTGTTGATTCAATCGCCGGCGATCATCGAATACCTCGAAGAGCGTTATCCACAGGTACCGCTGCTGTCCAAAGACCTTGCTGCCCGCGCGCATGAGCGCGGTGTGGCGGCGGTGATCGGTTGCGATGTGCATCCGCTGCACAACGTCAGCGTGCTCAACAAGCTGCGCCAGTTGGGCCATGACGAACCGCAAGTGGTGGAGTGGATCGGGCACTGGATCAGCCAAGGGTTGGCGACGGTGGAGCAGTTGATCGGGGATGAGGGTTATTGCTTTGGCGATGAACCGGGGTTGGCGGATGTCTATCTGATTCCTCAGCTGTATGCGGCCGAGCGATTTAACCTCTCCCTCGAAGCGTATCCACGGATTCGCCGGGTGGCGGCGCTGGCAGCCACGCATCCCGCGTTCATCAAGGCTCACCCGGCCAACCAGCCAGACACCCCATAAAGCCTCACCCGATCAAAATGTGGGCGCGGGCTTGCTCCCACATGTTTGATTTCGGCATGGCCTGGATTCATGTCTGCCATCGATCCCAGTGGGAGCGAGCCTGCTCGCGAAGGCGGTGTTGACTGATACACCGCTATCGCGAGCAGGCTCACCCCTACAGGGGGTCAATGGACGATCGAATTGGGCGGCAGGTGCCCCAGGCGTTCGGTCAGGCGGATTCGCTGGATCGGGTCGTCGCTGAGTAACAGCGCATGCTCCAGATCGAAGCGCTCGGCATTCGGGCAGTCCAGGCGCTGATAGAGGCTGGCCCGGGCCAGGTAATCGGCGGCGCTGGCGTTGCCCAGTTCCAGCACGCGTTCGGCATCGATCAGCGCGCCAATGTAGTCATCGTGGGAGAGGTGCAGTTGACGCAGGTTTCGCGACAGGCGTTGCAGCATCTGCACCGGGTCTGCCGTCAGTAAATGGTCGGCGCCGAGTTTCAAGTTCGGGCCGTATTGGCGTTGCAGCAGTTCCCGGCAGTCGTTGGGGTACAACCGGCGTCCGCCACAAGGGTCCAGCAGGTGATCCGCACCCGGCACCCGCAGCAGGAAGTGCCCCGGGAAGTTGACCCCCACCAGCGGGATCTCCAGACGCTTGGCCAATTCCAGCGCAATCAGCCCCAAGGACAGGGGCTGCCCGCGTCGCAGTTCCAGCACTTTATTGAGCAAGGCCACTTGTGGGCGCAACGGCGTGAAGTCGTCCTGCGCGAACCCCAGGTCATTCATCCGCCGCAACAACGGCTGGGCCAGTTCGCTGACCGGTAACATCGGCAGGCCATAGCTGACTTGCTGTGTCAGGTCGCTGAATTCGGCCAGCACGGCTTCGGGATTCAGCCGTGAGTCGTGCTCGACCGCCATCCACAGCGCCGCTTCGAACAGCGCGGGCGGTGAACGTTGCAGGCAATCGAAGAAGCGTTGGCGGGGCGTCATCAAAATCTCCGGCGGATGCCTCGTTTTAGCCCCGTCTCCGACATTCGTCCAGTGCTGCACACATCCGGTTTCAGGTTATGTCTAAAAGCCTGCAACGTAGCGCCGCTTATTCCGGTGCGCTTCTGCAATTTTTGGGCGCAAGCCTATACTGGCGACTACAAGAAGTGATTCGGGAGCCCCACGATGTTCGCTCTCATGCAAAGCACTCGCCTTGAATCGCTGCATCTGAGCGTCGACCCGGTCACCGGGTTGAAGGCGGTCATTGCCATTCATAACAGCCGGCTCGGGCCTGCCCTGGGTGGTTGTCGTTACCTTGCCTACCCCAGCGACGAATCCGCGGTCGAGGATGCCATACGCCTGGCGCAAGGCATGAGTTACAAGGCGGCGCTGGCCGGGCTCGCCCAGGGCGGCGGCGTGGCGGTGATTGTTCGCCCGATCCATGTGGAAAATCGCGGTGCGCTGTTCGAAGCGTTCGGACGCTGTATCGATCAGCTCGACGGTCGCTACATTACTGCGATCGACAGCGGCACCTCGGTGGCGGACATGGACTGCATCGCCCAGCAAACCCAACACGTCACCAGCACCACGTCGGCAGGCGACCCCGCGCCGCATGCCGCCATGGGGGTGTTCACCGGTATTCGAGCGACCGCGATGGCCCGCCTGGGCAGCGATAACCTGGAAGGGCTGCGGGTGGCCATCCAGGGTTTGGGCAACGTCGGTTATGCGCTCGCCGAACAACTGCACGCGGCTGGCGCGGAACTGCTGGTCAGCGATATCGATCACGGCAAGGTGCAATTGGCGATGGAGCAATTGGGCGCTCACCCGATTGCAAACGAAGCATTGCTCAGCACACCGTGCGACATCCTCGCGCCGTGCGGCCTGGGCGGCGTGCTCAACAGCCACACCGTGACACAACTGCGTTGCTCGGCTGTGGCCGGCTCTGCGAACAATCAACTGACGCACCTGGAAGTCGCCGATCAACTGGAGCGGCGGGGAATTCTGTATGCGCCGGACTACGTGATCAATTCCGGGGGGCTGATCTACGTTTCGCTCAAGCATCGGGGCGAAGAGCTGACGACCATCACCGCGCATCTGTCGAAAATCGCCTCACGGCTGACCGAAGTCTTCGCCCATGCCCAAGCGGAAAAACGTTCGCCGGCGCGGGTGGCGGACGAATTGGCAGAGAAAGTGTTGTACCGCTGAGCGATTCTTTTATCCCGGACATGAAAAAGGCCCTGAGTCCTTCGACTCAGGGCCTATTCAATTCTGGCGTTACTTACTTCGGCGTCTTGGCCGCTTTGGCGGGCTTGGCCGGCGCCGGCTCAGCGGCTTCAACCGCCTCGTCAGGTTCAGCCTGTGCCACCACTTCAACCGGCGCATTCAGCAGTTCGGACAACGCATCCGGCTGGCTCTTGAATGCCTTGGCGAACACATCGCGATTCTTCGCCATGTAGATCCCGGCTTCTTCCACTTGCTGCTCGGTCAGGGACGGAACGGCTTTTTGCAACACTTCAGCCAGCAATTCAGCCAGTTCGAGCATTTTGTCATGACGGTCAGCTTCGGCTTTATCCATGAACAAGCGCTCCAGATCTCGGCTGCTGCGGTATACCACTTCGACGGCCATTCACCACCTCACATGCCTTCACATTAGTTGTCTGTTTCGACCACTGTATTTATATACAGCGAAAAGGATAAGCGAATCCCTGCGCTTTGGGTAGTGGCTTTTTAATGGTTCTTCACGGAATCCCGGGAAACACAGAAACAAGAACGCCGATTTGATTGATGATGTTCGTGCGAGCAAACA
>NZ_JBWKNG010000009.1:0-239443 GCF_059415465.1 Pseudomonas sp. GW821-FHT10C09 | reverse complement strand
ATGTGTTTGCTCGCACGAACATCATCAATCAAATCGGCGTTCTTGTTTCTGTGTTTCCCGGGATTCCGTGAAGAACCCTAAAAAAACCCGCTCCCACAGGATCACAAAGATCCCTGTGGGAGCGAGCCTGCTCGCGAAGAATCCACCGCCGATCTACCTGCACCACCACAACCCCCTGTAGCAGTGAGCCTGCTCGCGATGAATCCAACTCGGTATCTCTGAATCACCACACCCACTGTGGCGAGGGAGCTTGCTCCCGCTCGGCTGCGCAGCAGTCGCAACCCAGCCAACAACGTCTGCCTGACACACCCCGAACTCAGGCTTTAGGGCCGCTTCGCAGCCCAACGGGACGGTGCGGCGTTCCGACAAGCCCCCTCACCACAATGTCAGTCACTCGACTCAAGCCTTTGCCTTAGCCTTCGCCTTCCGCGGCTTCAAATACTTGGTCAGCCCCTGAAACCAGATCACCAACGCCGGATTCCCTTTGATCTGAATCGACTTGTCCTGAATCCCCTGCATAAACGCCAACTGCTTGTTCTTCGCCTGCATCGTGGCAAAGCCATACGCCGCATCTTTAAACGCAATCGCAAACGCCGGCTCGGCATACACACCCGATTTGCTGGTAATCCGCTGGTCCTTCACAAAGAAATGCCGCGCCACCTTCCCGTCCTGGGTCTGTAGCTGAAACACCAATTCCTTGTCACCCAACTGCTGCTGAAACGCAGGATTAGTCCGGCTGGCCTTACCCATCAACAAACCCAGCATCCACAGAAGAAAACGAAATTTCATGCGCACAGCCTCAAAAGGAAAATGAACGGCCGGCGCAGTGTAGCGGCTTCAGACGATAACGACAGCATCGCGATGCGTTAGAAGAAGATGACGCGCTTTTTGACGCTGATGACTACCAAGTCATTGACGAAACGTGTGTGTTTAAAAGCGTGGAAGATTTGGTGTTTCTACGCTCGACGCTATCGGAAGTTTCCTTCAACACGTGGGGGTGTTCGTGAACTAGGCAGCTTTGCGCTCGGCCGATAGTCTTTGTTGGTCGCCGCAAAATCGGTGATACGGACGTGCAAGTCCGCCTCCAGGTACACAATTGCTTATGGCTATTCGTCGAGCGTTTTCCTATGCTCGCGGATCGTTATGGCAGCTGTGCGTCGGAGACCTTCGGGTCTGCCGGTTCCTGGATCGGTCTTGCACACCAACGCACAGCTGCCACCACTTTCGAAGTGCAAAGCGAAACGGTGTCAGTCTCTTAATTCCAGGAGCTACATCAATGATCAAGCCAACACCGAATCCACCAGAACACGAAGACACATCCCCCTACGAATCCCTCGATTCGAAGAAACTCCACGAAGCCGCCGAACGCGCCCTCAACCACCATTTCGCCCCAACGCCCAGCGAGAAGCCCAAGCCGCGTAAAGGCAACCTCTTCACCGTTTCCCCCGACATCGACACCGAAGCCCTCCTGGCCAACGCCTCGGAAGACCTGCTGTCCATCAGCGCCATCGCCGCCAACCTGGCCGACGATGTGGAAGGTACGCTGCGCTCAGTAGCACTGGCGATCAGCAGAATGTCGGATGGGGTTCGGCTGTTGGTGGAGCGAGCGCTGGATCATATTGATTCGTCGAATCCGGCGGTGCATCGGACGAAGGTGTAACGAAACCGCGAATAGAAAAAGGGGACGTTGAGTCCCCTTTCTGCGTTCCTTTGCCAAGCTATCTTAACTAGCGAAAGTCTTCAGCACTTTTAGGCTGCGCTTCTATTCCTTGCCTTGCGGACCGACTTACGAAGGCATAGCTGCTCGCGCCACAGGACTGCCGGAATATAACCTTGTCATCCTTGAGAACTGTCAGATTACTCACGAAGGCTTGGTTAACGAGGTAGGTATAGAGCCCCTTTTTGAACTTGATGATGTCCAGGTTGACGCTACCTTCCGACGCATTCACCACGAAAAACTTGCCCTTGGGAGGTGCACTTTTCTGCGGGAAGAGCATTTCTATTTTTCCCGGAACGCCGTAACGGTACTGAACAGAACCGGCAGCGGGCTTGTTGTTTCCCTGCGCACAAACGGAAACCGTCTTTCCTCCCGTCAATGGACAACTGAAATAAATATCTTCGTCTGCGGAGCACAACGTTTCATTCTGCTCGTCATTCAAGGACGGACTCTTTACCGGAACTTGCTCTTGCAGTTGTGCGCCGGAGACACAATTGGTTAGACAAGCCAACTTCGAAAGATCCGGTTCCTCGCTTCCAACAAACAGGTAAGTCGCGAAACCATCACGGTTACGAGCGTTGTAAACGGGAACACTGACAGTCAACCCTTTGGTGGGCACGGTCACGCCAGAGTCCTGCCCAGAGACAACCAAACCCTCCGCATCACCGCATAACTCCTGCAAAGCGGCATCACTGAACGAATCAACTGAAGGTCGGGCAAACAGCTTGGCATCGGCGCGGCAGTCGTAGCCGTGCCAATACGGCCCCGTACTCGGATTGATATCTATCGAGAAAACATATGCGCCCTCAAGCGCTACTCTTCCACTGTCATAGTCAAAAACCACCCAGCGACGAGACTTCGCTTGGGAGAAATTCTCGTTTTCCAAAATGTACCGATCACCATCGCGATACAGCTCGAAAGAATTCATGGCCCCGACCGACTCTGCCGTGTCGGATAGCTTGTCACCGGAATCGGCATCCACCAGATAGTTGTTAGCATCCAACACCAATGCGCAATTGCTACCGGCTTGCGTGCAGGACTTGAGTGACGGGAACATCGGCTCTGCAACCGCAGGCAAAGAAACCAACAATAACGCCGCCAAGAAAAGTCTTTTCAACATAGCTTCCCTGTTTATGAGTACAGCCCTGACAGAACAATCGGAATCGCTATCTGCTTTCTTAAAGCGAAAAATCCAAAACCGCTTTAAGCCGCCAACATTGCCCACGAACAAACCGATACTCGAGAACATAGTCGGTATCCGGCTTTTGCAGGATCGCCGTGGCGCTATTGCCCTGCTCTTCCTTGACGGTCAACGTCAACCCGTCGGCCTCTCGTTTCACGCGATCCGGAATGAGCGGAAACTTGATCTGGTCGCCGCTGACGCTGCGCTTTTCCATCTCAGGCTCAGGATCTCCCGCCACGGTAGTGCCCAATTTCAGCGGCTGTTGGACGAATGCTTTTTGCACGTCTACTCGCTCGGAAAAGGTTTCAAGAAAAGCGGCAAAATCACTCGAGGGACAAGCAACACTGGCTACTTCGCCGCTATCGGTCGAGTGGCCCGTTGCCGACGGCGCGATCTTGTCTAACTCGACCGAACGCTCCTGACTCATCCGGGTGATGCAGTTATTCACGACCGTCGCATGAGCGGGCCTGTCTGTTTCAATTTCAAAAGCTTCCACGGCGCAGTTCGCGTCCCGCTGCTTGACCCACGCGCGCTGTGCTTCCTTTACCTTTGCCAGATAGGCCGCACCCAACTCCGACTGGCTCTGATACTGAGTTTCGAGCCGCGCCATCAATTGGTGATAGTGGCTGTTCAATTGGGAATCCGCTTCCTTCATCGCCATCTCAGCGCACTGGTCAACTTGCGCACTGATGCTGACTTCTTTGCAATTAACCCCGGCAAACGACTTTGAAATCGACAACAGCCCCAGCAAAAACACGGCAATAGGTTTAATCACGCTCACTTCTTCATTCCTTGAATGACAGATCGCTCAACTGCGCGTTGCGGAATCTTTTGCGCCTTGCCCTCTCCGGACATTAGCGAGGTGTACTGCTTGTAAGCCTGCGCCGCCCGCGCTTTATCATTCACACCCCAGTAACTGTCCGCGAGATTCAGATAGGCAACGGTTCTGGTGGGATTTCGGGCAATAACCGCGTTCAACAGCTCAATGGACTCATCGTAATAGCCGGACTCACCCAATAGAAAACCGACATCGTTAGACCAGGCTGGCGTTTGAGCGAAGTAATACTTTTGCGCGATGTAGCTGTGCGGATAGCAGTGGCCTTCGCCCCCATCCATCAGAAAGTTCGCCATCACCTTCGAAACGGCCTCAATCTGCCCTTTTCGATACAGCGCCAGAGCCTGATCCAACTGGTACGCGATATCCGACATCATCAGTTTTTGGTAGCCCTCGGCCGGTCGCTGAACGTGCAGATCATGCAGCTGATCAAATACCTTGCGCCCATTGAAAGACGCCAACGCCGTTTCACCGATCAAGCTTTTGGGGGTTTCTTCAACACTGACAACGGAGCGATCACAGGCATCGTTGTTCGTTACCTGCAACACGTTTTTCAACTCAAACTGTTTTGAGTTTTTGTTGTAGCGAAAGACCAGATTGAAGTTGTAAACGCCGTTATCTTCTTCGTTGCTGACCAGCACAAGCGCGTCCCCGGCTTCAGCGGAAGGCTGCTTGACTGATACGGTTTCCCCCTGCACATCAACAACCTTAAGGACACCCGCCGGACTATTGATCACATTGACGCTGAAACCTTCACTCATGACCGCCGAGTATTGGCTCTTGATCAACGGCAAAGCCGTGGATGTGTCCAACAGAATGTCATCACTGGCTCCTTGCTCAGGCGAGATCAGCAGTCGGTGATACGCCTCGCCAGCATCCCCGGTTAGCACAAAAACGTTTTGACGGGATGCATCACCCAATAATTTGGCCGGAATCTTCTTGATGACCTGAGGCGCGGCACCCGCACTAGAACAACAAATCACCCACAAGAAAATCGAAAATTTCAATTTATTGACTGTAAATATCTTCACCACTGACAACCCATCTCAGGAGACGGATCCATATTCATATCGTACTGAAACGAATACACCGCTTTAGTTTTATAATTGGTATAGGTCATCCCATAGATACGGGCACCTTGGCTGACCATTTCATAATACCCTGTCACCACGCCGTTAGAGACTTCTACCCAAGTGGTCGTAAATTGAGACGGCCGATCCGGGTCCATTACTTCCTCCTCAGAGCCTCGGTAGGCGAGAGTAATAGCCTCCTTTGACTTGCTGTACTTAACGCTCGCACCGCTCCATTTAGCGACCGAATCGTAATAGCTTCTGAACTCAAATTTGATGCTGTTGCCTCCCAGAGATTGGAAACAATAGATCTCCGTGGAAACCTCGCTGTAAGCTGTCAGCGGGCAGGCGAGTAACAGCGCTAAAAAAAACTTCTTCACAAACACCTCTGACTTCATTCCGTTGAAGGCTTCGCACAACTCAACTCCTTGGTTTCCGGAGGATTATTATTTACTACTTTTTAAATACACCCAAAGAAATAAGCCTTGGCGCATCGAGGCGCTTTTTTATAAAAATAGATTCGCCCCCATATCGCTTAATATCTATTTCACCAAGCAAGTCTTAAATAAATCGGTCCTATTTTCTTTTCTAGTCGATTAACCGTCTATCGATAGGAGAACTTTTTTTAGCTTGGATATATCATCCTCATAAAAATTATTGCACTGAGATACAAAAATAACCTCTTCACTTCTGTCGCGCTCAAGCGTGCTACAAACGAGAATATATCCATCATTGTCCTGCGGCCCCTTATATACAACGACCTTCATATCTAACAGACTCCATCCATTTTGTGCCATTTTTGACCTAGCTGATGCAGGCGCATCAGAAATTTCAATTATCGACTCAGGATCCGGGAGTTTAATCAAACCATTGTATGGCGGATGACTACCAACAGCCAACTTACTTAAAACATTTCCCCTATCACGCCCACGAGCAAAAACAGTAGGAAGACTATCGAAAGCCGTAGCGGTGGAAGACAAACTGGAAGAAACTAGCTTTACTACGTCCACACCATTATCTTTATAGCATTCGGCAATCTCGAAGTCCGCTGGTAAATCATTGAATCCGCATTTTTGTTCTTCAGCAGTAACACCTCCAAAAAACAATGCGGAGCACATCAGACTCAAAATAACACAAGACAATTTAAACTTTCTCATTAAGCACACCCCAAATTTGTTCAAACGCAGCCTTCCTTTCAGTATCATGCAAAGGAACTTTGTTGGGGCTTCCCCTGTTAATGATAGACCCAACCACTTTGCAGTTTTCTGGGGCCGCCCCTTCGTCTGCACGTTTATTTATCTTTTCTCTAGACCAAAAAAATCCAGATGCGTCGCAAGCATTGTAATCGTCCGAAGAGAGAAGTGAGGGATTAGGATCCACTGTAAAATTTTTCCCCCGATACATTTCATAACTTTTGTAATTACGTCTTCCTGTAATTTGCAAAAAACCTCGACCATGAAATCTGAAACCATCGCCAACTGCCCCACCATTCGACGAATTAGCGACTCCGTTATCCATACCAGCAGCCTTTGTTGCTATCTTGCTTGGCCGTGTAGCCATGTAATTTGGTCGATTTATTGTAGGCTTTGGATTCGGTCCAGGGTTAGGAAGCTCAACCGGTCGTTGACCTGATGGCAGATCACGATTCAGGCTTACCGCCCTATCATATTCAGTTCCAGCTTCACTCGGGGTCATAATTTCGTACATCTTTCTGAAGTAGGGCTCCTCACCATTTTCTTCCCGATATTGCCACCAGCCTGTCTCTATTCCAACTTGAGCAAAGAAGTGCCCCACTCTGAGCTTAGAGCTACTGAGCAAATACTTATTCAACATTTTATTCGTTGGAACTCTTAAAGCAGCAGCTCTCTGCTTTCCGACAGACGGGGCCTGCTTCAAAACTCTCATAAGTTCATCACTACTAAACCAACCGCACCTCCTAAAAACCCGAATAAACTCTGCGGGCGGAAAATGCCAATGCTTGCTCTCGATACCAGCCAGGTTTGCCTGTTCCCAGAACGCCAACTCTTTCTGATGAATTTTTATTTTGTCAAATTGATCCTGAGGCATCGGGCCACCATCCGCCACTTTAAGCAACCACCCATAGCGGGTATCGAAATCACTCGAAGTCCACTCACTCGGAAACTTACAAACCAAGCGCTTAATACGTTGCTGTGTTTCCGCTGAGCGCAAGCGGGACATACTCAGTTCATGCTCGTTTGTATAGCGTTCCGAAAGATTCTGTTTTTCTTCCTCTGAAAGAACTGCGTAGCCAGGTGAATTTGCCATGCTCACAGCACCATTTCCAGGCTGAATTGAACCTGAGCTAAACCCCAGCAAGCTCCTGATGAAATCAGACTGGCAATGACTGTCCGTATCCGTATCGTCATCTACAAGGTGCCAACCCTGCCAATGCGGGAAATCCGCATCGCTGAATTTCGTAACGCTGGCTGCGTTCAGATTGACCCAACCAACCTTGCTCTGTTCACCGGCCTTGCCAGGAAACTTGATCTGGCGCCAGTGTGCAGCATCGAGAGGCTGAAGCACGTCTGGACCTAGCACTCTGCCGAAACGCAACAGTTCATAACCAGCGCTTGGGGACTGCGGGTAATATTGCTTGGCTTTGTCGTACAGCTTGTACTCGTATTCAGCCTCCTCGTGCTGCGCGCCTATTTCTACTCCACTAATGTAAAAAGACGTTAGCGTGCATTGGCCTTTTTCAAAGTGCATACGTACGAAGATGCCTTCCTGAAGCTGCGAAGCTACAGCCGGCTCATACCCGTCTATTGTCGCAGGGGTACCTGTGGAAGATGCTGAGCTACCACCTTCTTGGATCGGTGGATTAGAGGGCATCGCTGGGGGACGGTAAACTACCGGGCCGTTGTTCAGCGGTTGGCGACGATCAGGAGGAGCGGCGCCGTAAAAAAGAACCTCAGGGGGGACAAAAAAATACATATCGCCCCAACAGCTGTCCGTCCGCCCGTTATTGGACTGGTAGCTAAGGTCCCGAGTCGCTCTACCCGTCAGGTTGGCTATCTGGCTCGGATCCGCAATGATCTCGAAATGGATTCGCCCCTCTTTACCGTAGATGCTGCCCGCTTCGCCAATAGCGTCTTTTCGGAGGACAGTTGCTCCTATTTGTAGCGGGGTCAAATTGATCTTCGACAGGTGCATGTAGATTGAATAGAAAACGACTTTCGACTGAGCTCCCTCGCCAACCTCTGTTTCGTGGCGTAGAACGATACAACCGTTGTCGGTCCAGCCACCCCGAAAGTTAAGCGCATGATCCGGCGCGGGATTCACGGGGGCAGGACTGCGAAAATACGCCAGTGTCCCATCGGAGATAGCGCGAACGGGAATAGCTTTCCCTCCCTCTTGAGGAGCAGTGAGATGCATACCACCGTGCCAATTAAGATCAAAACTAAGTGGATAACCACCGTCACCAGGAACACCACCAACCATGGCGCGCGCCAGATAAGCATCGTCGGTTTCTCCCGCAACTGGAGCAGGAATAAAGGGAGGGCTAATGATCATTTTGAAAATTCCTTGTCCATGTTGGCGCTTGTTATTCCGTTCATAACGAGAAAGGGTAATCGACTGTAGGTTTGAGTTTCTCCTGCGGAGCATTCCCCAACGCCTGATCCATCAAACTCCCCGCCTTATCCTTATCCGCAGCCCCCGGCAGTACCGGCGGTTTAATCCCAATCCCCGTCCCATTCCCCGCCGACCCACCCGCATTGATCTTCACCACCGGCCCAACCACCGTCACCCCACCGGCATCCAGCTTGATAAAGCTCCCTCCCCCCAAAATGGTGAGTTCGCTGCCAGCCTCGATAACAATCTTCGCCCCCGCCTTCACATGAATCTCTTTCCCAACGCTAGTCAGCTGCGCAGTCCCCAACTTCACATGCTGGTTCTGCCCAATCGTCAGGTGATCATCCAGCCGCGTTTCAACCTTACGATCCGCAATCGTGGTGCGATGCTCTTCAGCCTTAAGCTCGGTGTAGGTGTTCTTCACCACCGTGTCGTGGCGCTCATTTCCCACGCGAATCTTCTGATCGTGCTCAATGTTTTCATCCCAATCCCGCTGGGCATGAATAAAGATCTGCTCGGCACCTTTCTTGTCTTCAATGCGCAGTTCATTAAACCCACCGCCCCCCGGTGAACTGAGGGTTTTGAACACGCTGCGAGTCTTGTTCGCCGGCAGGTCGTAGGGAACGAGGTTTTCCTTGTGGTACAGGCACCCAGTCACCAACGGCTGATCGGGATCGCCTTCGAGAAAGGTGACGAGCACTTCCATGCCAATCCGCGGAATGGCGATGGCGCCGTAGCGGTCGCCGGCCCAAGAGCTGGAGACGCGCATCCAGCAGCTGGTTTTGTCATCAGCCAACCCTTCGCGGTCCCAGTGGAATTGCACTTTGATGCGACCGTACTGGTCGCAGTGGATTTCTTCGCCTTTAGGCCCGGTGACCATGGCGGTCTGGCTGCCGAGGACGCGGGGTTTCGGATGTTCCAGCGCCGGGCGATAGAACACGTCCCACGGGGTGGCGAGGAAGCGGTTGCGGTAGCCCTGGTGGAAGTCGTCTTTATTGTCGGTGGTGTCGCTGGTCACGGACTCTTCGAGGACTTGCGGTTGTTTGCCTTCGTGAAAGATTTCGGTGAGCAGCCAGAGGTCGTTCCACTCGGTGCGCGGGTGGTCGGACATTTCCAGGAAGTGGCCGCTGACGAGGGTGGTCTGATCGCTTTTGCCTTCGGCCTGGCGGTAGTCGGCGCGGTGGCGTTCGAGGGCGCGCTGGCTGAGGAATTTGCCGCGCGCGCGGTCGATGAAGCGGCCGGGGTAGTCGTAGTCTTCGAGGTCTGGCTCGGTGCTCGCGCCGTCGGGTTTGTACGCGGCTTCAAGTTGCAGGCGTGGTTTTTCGAAGTCGTAGTCGCGGCGGGTGGTGCGGCTGGTGCGGGTTTCCAAGCGCAGTTTGAAGCCCTTGATCACCGGCTCGTCGGCAACCATGCCGCTGCCTTGCACGTACGCCGTTGGCTGCCCGAGTTTCGGGAACACGGTCTGGTCGTCGCCGAACATCAGCAGGTGGGCTTTTGCGCTGTGCTGGAAGTGGTAGTGAATGCCTTCTTCTTCGCACAACCGCTGGACGAAGTGCAGGTCGGTTTCGTCGTACTGCACGCAGTAGTCGCGGTCCGGGCACGGCTGGCTGAGCTGGAAGCGGTAGGCGTTGCCCTTGATGCCGTGTTCTTCGAGGATCAGCGCGATGATTTTCGGCGCCGACATCTGCTGGTAGATGCGCTGATTGGTGCGGTGATGCAGGTATTGCAGGTGCGGCACCAGGGAGATTTTGTAGCGGGTCAGGCGCTTACCGGCGTCACCTTGGGCGACGCGGTAGATCTGGCCGTGGATGCCAGAGCCTTGTGGATCGAACGCCAAAAAAGCCTGCTTGTGCAGGAGTTTTTCCAGGTCCAGATCGGGGTTTTCGCTGACCAGTTCCAGCTCGAAGCGATACGGCTGGCTGATGCCCTCGGTGCCGGTGAACGACAGCACTTGCAGGTCGCCTGCATAGTCTTCAACGGTCAGGCTGAAATGCGTTTCGTTAGACGGGTTGAACATTGCTTGCTCCCTGTTCGGTGGTCATCCGTTACGCCCCAAATCGCAGGCGTTGCAGCAAAGACAAAGTGGCGCCCAGGGCGTCACGCAATTGGGCGGCGGTGATGGTGCGCTTGGCGGCATCGAAAGCCAGCGCCGTTCGCAGGGCTGGCCAGCAGTGTTTGGGCAGGTTGCGCGGCGGGTGCAGCTCGCGTTCGAGCTGGCCGTCGCGGGCCTCGGTCGAGGGCAAGCGGCGGAACGGGTGTTTGCCGCCGGCCAGTTCGTAGAGCACGCAGGCCACGCCATACACGTCGGCACTGGCGGTCAGCGGCTGGCCTTCGAGCAGTTCCGGGGCGGCGTAGCCGGGGGTCCAGGCGTTGAAGCGGTCGCGGCTCAGGTGCGGCAGGCCGGGGAGGATGCCTTCCACAGCCTGGCCGAGGCCGAAGTCGAACAGGCGCACGCCTTCTTCGCTGAGCATCACGTTGCTCGGTTTCATGTCGCCGTGCAGCACGCCGCGCGAGTGGGCGTAGGCCAGCGCGTCGAGCAGCGGCAGCGCGATGTCTCGCAGTTCTTTCCACGGCAGGCCCAGGGGCCGCTCGCAGAGTAATTTGTCCAGGGTCAGCCCACGCATGAGTTCCATGGTGATGAAGGCGCGCTGGCAGTCGGTGTCCACGTCAAAGCTGTGTAAACGCAGCACGTTGTCGTGGCGCAGGCGCCGGGTCAGGGCGAACTCGCTGTAGAGCAAGGCGCTGGCATCCGGCGATTCGGCAAATTCTTCGCTGAGGATTTTCAGCGCAATGTAAGGGTCGGGATCGCCGAACTGTTCGCTCAGCAAATCCCGTGCGCGGTAAACCGCGCCCATGCCGCCGGCACCGAGCAGGCGCTCGATGCGGTAACGGCCCGCGAGTACGTCCGGCATTTCGCCAATGCTGGCCTTGGTCGGCGCCAGCGCGGGCTCAGCTTTATGCGGCTTGGCGAACGCGAAATAAGTCAGGTCGCTGACTTCTTCGTCGCTCACCAGCAGGTCGTCGAGCGGCGGCATGAGTTGGGTCATTGGCGGATCACCACGGCAGTCAGGTTGTCCCGCGCCGAGCCACGCAGGGCGCCATCGAACAGACGCTCCAGCGCAACGTGCGGCGCGGTCAGGCTCAGGGCGTTGCCCAAGGCATCGCTGCTGAGCCCGTTGTACAAACCATCGCTGCACAACAGAAACGCATCGCCGGGATAGACCTCGAGTTCGAGCACGTCCAGGGTCAACTGCTCGGCCGCCCCGACCGCACGGGTCAGGGCATGGGCGGCAGGATGAGCCTTGGCGTCTTCGATGCTCATGTTTTGCTCGTCGATGAGTTGCTGTTGCAGCGAATGGTCCTTGGACAGTTGATACAAACGCTGGCCGCGCCACAGGTAGCAACGGCTGTCGCCGGCCCAGATACAGGCCGCGCGATTGCCGTCCACCAGCAGCGCCACCACGGTGCTGCCCATGATGCTGTCGTGGCGCCCGGCGGTGACGGTCAACTCCTGGCCCAAGCGGCGGTTCAACCAGTGCAGGCACTGGCGAATGCCTTTGAGGCGTTCGTCGAAATCATCCTGCACCGGCAATTCCGCCAGGCTGGCGACGATCAACTGGCTGGCGATGTCGCCACCCTGATGACCGCCCATGCCGTCCGCGACCACCCACAGCCCCTGCTGTGGACAGTCGAGAAAGGCGTCTTCGTTGCGCGCCCGAACCTTGCCGGCGTCGGTACGCGCAGCGCTGCGCCAGGGACTGGCAACCAGCATCAGAGCTGCACCGGCATACGGAAGGTGCGCAGCACGCCCATGTCGAACGGGTTCGGCGTGCGTTGGCTGCTGAGCAGGTAATTGGCGCGCAGGCCACCGACGTCAGCCTTCAATACCAGCACGTCGCGACCACTCAGGTACTCGGTCTGCATCAGGTCGAACAGACGGAACAGCGACCATGGGCCAGTGTTCTTTTCGATACCGATCGGGCGGCCGGCCATTTTGTCGAGGACCAGGCTGGTGCGACCGTCTTCAGCGTCGGTCGGCCATTTGAACGACACCGGCACAATCGGGCCATGGCGGTACTCGATGGTCTTGTCGCCGAACTTGAACTCGGAACGGCTGACGGCCGGGTCGAGGGTGTACGGCTCCAGTTTGAACTGCACTTGCGGCTCGGCCGGGTTGATCGAGAAGAAGCTCTGGCGAATCACTTGTGCCGCGGCCATCTGGTCGAGGTAGACCTTGGAGATCGGCAGGCTGTGACCGTCGATGACACGCAGACGGAAGTTGCCCGGATCACCGCTCACGAACGGACGCATGTAGGTGTCGAAGAAGCGGTCGTTGATGCCCTGGGCCTTGAAGAACTCGCGGAAGTCGCTGATCGCCACGTCGCTGGTGCTGTGGGCGCTGAACGGATAACGCTTGTTGATCGCCTTGCCATAGAAGCTGTACAGCTCGCTCTGATAACGCTGGTTCAGGTACTGGTAGGAATCGTTGAGCACCAGGCGCCAGGTGTCTTCGGCCAGCACGTTGAACCACACGCTGACCGGACGCGGCACGCGGTTGGAGGCATTGCGCAGGGCGCTCAGCGCATCACGCTGGCCGCTCATGCGGGTCTTGGCCATTTCGAACGCGGCCTGCTCTGGAGAACTGGCGCGCGCCAGGCTCGCCAGCTGCATTTGCAGGTCGTTGAGCGCCGTCAGGGCCGGGGTCAAATCAGCGGCTGGGCCGTTGTTGTCATCCAGCAAACGGTGCAGCGGTTCGAAGCGACGTTGCAGGGATTTCTTCGCGGTGTCTGGCAGGTTCTTGGTCATATCCGCAGCTTTATCCGCCGCAGCTGCCGCGAGTTTGCCGAGCTTGCCGCCCTTCTCTGCCAGTTTTCCGGCTGCATCGGCAGCGTCTTCAGCGTTGTCGGCGGCCGCCGGGAAGCGCGTGTTCTCGCGCACTTCCACCAGCAGTTGCAGCACCGGCGAGTTGGCCGAGGTCAGGCCCGCCAGTTGCTCGGCGCCTTCACTGAAGTCGCTGATCGGTGGCAACGCTACCTGGCCGACCGCTTCACTCCAGAAGTTGGCGTAGTCGCGGAAGTACAGTTGCTCCAGTTCGACCATCAGGCGACGCAAGTCCATGCCGCTGATGCCCGAGCCTTCGCCCAGCACCCAGTTGTCACGCAGGATATCGGTGACCAGTGCACTGCCCTGAACCGAAAAATACTGCTGATAACCCTGCTGGGTGTAGAAGCCCGGGATCACGTAATCGGTGCCGACAAACAGCGAACCCTGTGGGCCCAAATGTTGGCTGAGACGGTATTCCGGCAGGTTGCGGGCCTGCTCGCGCAGCATCCGGTAAACCACGTTGGCCAGCGATTCGCTGCGCAGGACCTGACGGGCCTGAGCCACCAATTGGTCGTTCAGCGGATAGATAAACGGCTGCTGCAGCAAACGCTCGAAGTGCGTGTTCAAGCCGTTCTGCACGGCGGTGTTGCCGGCATAACGCTGGGACCATTCGGTGGCGACCCAATCCTTGAGCCACGGGCCGTCGCGACGGTCTTTCATGTTCAGCATCAGGTACGCGCGCAGGCTGTTGAGCAGGCGTTCGCGGTCGTGCATGTTGGCGCGGATCTGCCCTTCCAGCAGCGTCGCGACCTTCGGCAGCAGTTGCGCTTCAAGCTCATGCTCGTAGGCGTTCCTGACCACTGGATTGACGTCTTCGCCCTGATACAGACCGCCACGTTCGTGGTAACTCACGTCACCTTTTTTCGGGAAGACCTGAGTCGCCGCGTAGGCCGTGTCGAGCGGCTTGAGCACCGCCATGGAATCATCACGCGCGGTCAGGGCTGAGCGCTGCTGCGTCCAGTTAGTCGCGAGGTTACGCAGGTTTTCCAGACGCTCGTAGTTGGCGGAGAAACCGCCCGCCCACAACATGCCGAACAACGCCAATGCCGCCAGCGCGCCCACATACAGCGCACGTTGGCCCCAATGGATGCGGCTGCGTTCGCGCTTGTCCAGACCGGCCAGATCGGCCTCGGGGAAAATCACCCGGCTGAGCAAGTGGTGAATGAACCGTGAACGGCCGCTGCGCAACGTCGGCAGCACGCCCGCGTTGATGCCCAGATTGGCGCCGATGCCGGCGGTGGTCTGGTCCATTTCCTGGGTCAGGTGCGGTGCGCTGGTCAGGTAGAAACCGCGCAACTGGCTGACACGCTGGTAGCGGTTGCCGGTGAACGCCATGTCGACGAACAGGCACAGGCGCTCGCCGATCTGCCCCAGCTGATGCGGGAAGTCGAGGATGCGGCCACGGCGCTGGGTGTCACGCTCCTGGTGCATGCGCATGATCACTTGGCTGTTGAGGCGACGCAGCAGCTCTTCGAACTCGGTGCGCAGCACGGTCACATCGGTGCCGCTCTGCTCTTTGCGGAAGCTCGTGCCGAGCACCTGATCGCTTTCTTCGCGGGTCAGTTGATCGAAGAACTCGTCGAAACCGAGCAGCTTGTCGGCCTTGCTCAGTACCAGGTAAACCGGCACGTCGACGTGGAGTTTTTGATGCACGTCCTGCAAGCGCGCACGCACCTGGCGGGCCAGGGTCTCGAGGTCTTTCTCGTCAGGGCACAGCAGGGTTTCCACCGGAATGGTCACCAGCACACCGTTCAATGGACGGTTGCGGCGACGCTTGCGCAGCAGGTCGAGCAAGGTGCTCCAGGCGCTGCCGTCGACTTCGCCATCCGCCTGGGTCAGGTAACGTCCGGCGGTGTCGATCAGTACACCGTGGTCGGCAAAGTACCAGTCGCAATGACGGGTGCCTTGGGTGTCGCGGGTCAGTTTGCGGTCGATCTTGTTGATCGGAAACTCAAGGCCCGAGAAATCCAGCAGGCTGGTCTTGCCGCTGCCCTGTGGGCCGATCAGCAAATACCACGGCAAATCACTGCGCCAGCGTTCGCTGCGGCCGCGATACAGGCTCGACGTCTTGAGGGTTTTCAGGGCGTCCTTGAAACGCACCTTCAACTCTTTCTGTTCTTCGTCGATCAGCTCTTCGCGGCGGATGCGATCCTGGCCGTCTTCGGTGTCTTCGACGGCTTTTTTACGCACACCGGCGCGCCAGCTGACGAAGACCATGGTCAGGCCCCAGATCAGGAACAGCACGCTGATGGTCAGCAAGCGGGAGGTCGAACCTTCCCAGAACTTGTAGTCATCCACCGCCAGCAGCGGCCCGACGAACCACACCAGCAGCGCGACAAACAGCACCACCAGCAAGGTCCAGACCCAGGTCTTGCGCAAGAATGCGCCGACTTTCTTGAAAAACTTTTTCATGACACGTCCCTGTTTACGGCTGCGACTGCGGCTGGACCGCGGCCGGATCTAGCGGCTGGAAAGGTTGCAGAACGGTGTCGCGCTGCTCGCCGAGCACCCAGGCGAAACCGGAATACATCACCACCAGGCAGACGACGGTGAAGAGCACCACCATCCACGCCGGCACGATGCGCACCAGGCTGCGGCGCTGATCGTTCAGGCCTTCCCAGTGCGGCGACAGCTCACGTGGCACGTCGCCACGCAGTTGGCGGATCTGCCGGTACAAGGCGTCGCGGATGCCTTCGAGTTCGAGCATGCCGCGTGCTTGCACGCGGTACTTGCCTTCGAAACCGAGGGACAGGCACAGGTACATCAGTTCCAGCATCGGCAGGTGCTTGACCGGGTTTTTCGACAGGCGATCCAGCAGCTGGAAGAATTTCTCGCCACCGAAGGTTTCGTTGTGGAAGCTGCTGAGCAGGCTCATCTGCGACCACTCGCTTTCGTTGCCCCACGGCGTGGTCACGACGGCTTCGTCGACCACGGTGCACAGCACGTAACGCGCGGCCATCACCTGACTGCTTTCGGCACCGTTGTGCAGTGCGCGCACTTCAAACAGCTTGAGCCCGGCGGTCAGTCGCTCGTTGAGCGCATACATGTCTTCGCGGGTGTCGCTGTGCTTGAGTCGCACCACTTCCGAGAGCAGCTCGGAGGCGGCGGCCACCAGCGAATTGAGGCTGATGTTGAACGCTTCCGCCGGGCGCAGGCGCGCGGCGTAGATCATGCGTTCTTCGAGCTGTTCGAAACGCGGCGGTGCAGCGAAATCGGTCAGCGGACTTTGCGCCGGGCCGTGGCCCTGGCGGTCGAGCAAGACGGTTTTATCGTCCTGATGGTGTTCCATGTCCTTAATCATTTCAGTCAGTTCCTGATGGCCCAGAATTTCAGTTCGAGCTCGGCAAATTCACCGGAAACGTGGAACGCGAAGCCGCCGGAGCGCTCCAGGTCTGCCAGGTCTCCCGAACTGAGTTCGAGGATGAAATAGGTTTTGTTGGAGTGGAACGCGATCTGCCGCGGGGCCACCGGCAACGGTTTGACCTTGATGCCCGGCAGGTGCAGGTTGACCAGTTGGCGGATGCGCTCGACCGGGCCGACCTTGAGGTGCGCTGGCAAGCGGTGGCGCAGTTCTTCGGAGTCGCAGTTGGCACTGGCCGCCAGCACGAACGACGCCGAGCCCAGCAGTTTGTGGTCGTGCAACGGCGAGACGATGATCCCGTACTGACGCTCCTGCAGGATCAGTTCGATGGCGTGTTGTTCCAGCACCATCGACAGCACCTGACGGATCGCTTCCATCAGCTTGCGAAAGCTCGCGCCCTGATCGCTGTGCTGGTAACGGCTGTCCAGGCGCGGGCGTTTGCTGTCGCTGGAGAAGGTCGCCAGTTCACCGAGCATGGTCAGCAGCGTGCGGTACAACTCTTCCGGGTGAACCTGCTCAAGTCCCAGATAGTGACGCAGCAGCATTTCGGTGCGGTTGATCAGTTGCAGCATCATGAAGTCACCGACTTCCGCGCCACCGACCTTGCCGTTGGAGCGGATTCGGTCGGCGATGGTGTCGCCGCGGTGACCGAGCATGCTGATCACTTCTTTGAGGCAAGACAGCAGGTAGCTGGAGGAATGCGCCTGGATGTAGGTCGGCACGAAATCCGGGTCGAGGCTGATCACGCCGTCGGGCGTGGTGTCGAGCACGTCGCAGATCTTCAGCTTCACGTAGGCCTGATCGCTTTGCTGTTCGCCGAGCAGCAATTTGAAGTCCGGGCGACCGCAGCGCACCTGGCTCGCGGAATCATCACCGGCGTTGGAATCGGCGACTTCGGCTTCGTACGCGGTGTAGCGCGCCAGCACGTCGGATTGCTCCGGACGGCGCGCCTCGATGTGGTTACCGGTGACCAGCGGCAGCGCCAGGTAGATCGGCGTGTTGCCGGTGTTCGGCGGTACGTCCAGCGCCAGCGGTTCGGTGTTGCCACCGAGTTCGAACAGGCTGCCGTCCGGCAGAATCCCCGAGGCCTGGCTGACCACCAGTTTGCCCATGTTGAGGAACTGCAAATCGATGTCCAGATTGAGGAAGCCCCAGGTATAACCACCCAACAACTGGGTGCGGGTCTTCATCTGGTGATCGTAGTAGCGATCGTTGTGCTGGAAGTGCTGCGGACGCAGCAGCATGCCTTCCTGCCAAATGACTTTATGGGTATTCATGATCAGTCATCCGCCTTGGCGAGCGTTTCGAGGCTGTTGCGGATACCGGCCTGATCGAGCGTCAGGTCAGCGTCGGTGACTTCCACCGGGGTGATTTGCACGGTGTAGCGCCATTTGGTTTCCGGCAGGTCGCGGTAGGCGGCGAGCACGCCAACGTAGCGGCTGCCCTCCTCCACGCTGAGTTTCAACTCAACGGTTTCGCCGGGGCGCAGTTCGAGTTCTTCGCTGGCCACCAGGTCTGGGGCCAGGGATTCCTTGGCGCGTTCATACAGGCTGAAGAAGTCGGCGTTTTCAAAGGTCACCGGGTGCTTGAGCTCGAACAGGCGCACGACAATCGGCGACGGACGCCCGTTGAGGTCCGGGTTCAACTGATCGCTGGCGGTCAGTTTCAGGTTGAGCTTGGTGACTGTCGAATACGGCGACAGCGACGAGCAGCCGGCCAACAGCACCAGGGCCATGAGCGCCGTCAGCGTCTTGAAAAAAGCGGTCGAGCAGCGAGACATGCGCATCATCCTTGGTGGTCGGTGTGTAGGGTGGAAATCAGGCGGATCTGCTCTTCGTAGGCCTGAGCGAAGTCACGGGCCAGCAGGCGTTCGCTCCAGTCATCGTCCTGACGCAGGGCCTGGTGATAACGACCGTAGGCTCTCCAGCGACTGCCGGAAGTGGCGAGCAACGGCTTGTTGTCGCGCTCGAAACGCAGGGTCAATTGCTGCGGCGAGAAGTGCTCCAGCGTGCCGCGAACAGCGGCGCGGCTGGCGGTGAGCAGCGCGACTTGATGCGCCTGCAAATCGCGGAACGCGCGGGAGATCGCTTGCTCGGCCGGCAACTGGCCCGGCTTGTTCGGCTGCAACAAAATGCCCAGCGCTTCCCCGGCATCGACGGCGAATTTCAGCGGGTTCTTTTGCGAGCCTTGCACGGTGGTCTGGGCCAGCCGCAGTTCGTTTTTCAGTTCGCTGCGGGTGCGCAGGCTCTGCTGCAAACCGCCGACGCTTTGCTTGAGCAAGCGTGCCGCGTTCAGCGCCAGGGCTTCGCGGGCGTCGTGGTCGAGGCCTTTGAGGTCCACGCCCAGCGCGGCGCCGAAATGCTCCCAGAAGCCTTCGCTCTGACGTTCGACCGCTTTCGGCGCTGGGGCCGGAGCAGGTTCGACCGGGGCGTTGATCAGCTCCGGGACCATCAGGCTTTCCATGTCGATACGCGCATAGTCGGCGCGCTGACGGCTGTCTTCGATCGTGGTGCTCGGGGAGATCAATTGCTCGATTTCCGAATACACGCGTTCTTGCTGATCCAGTGCATTGAGCGGGTCGAGATCGAGGAACGCGTCATCCGGAATGATGCTGCCTGCCGCTTGCGGACGGCCGACTTCGACGTCGAAGGTCGCCGGGTCACGCACCAGCCGCGCGCGGATCTCGAAATCACCCAGCACATAGACGCTGCCGTGCTCGATGCGCATGGCTTCGCCCTTGCGCAGGCGTGCGCCGCTTTCGCTGTTCTGGATACCGTTGCTGCTGGTATCGGTCAGGAAAAACGTGCCTTCGCGGTAGCTGATCAACGCGTGGTGGTTGGACAGGTGGCGCTTGCGATCCGGAATGATCCAGTCGCAATCCTCGCCCCGGCCGATGACGCCACCGGCCTGTTTAAAGGTCTTTTGGCACAAGTCCGTGGGCACGAATTGCTTGGTGTTGAGCATTTCGAAAACCAGTTCCATGGTGATACTCCTTGCGGTCACTTGCCGCGATTGACCGCCTGCGGATCACCCAATGGGCGATAGGTGTTGTCGTTGTATTTGTAATTGCCGCTACAGCCGCCGAGGCCGCATAGAACGACGAGGGTCAGCAGGACGGCTTGCCAGTGACGAACAGGCATCAGAGGGTCTCCAGGGATAGACAAAGCACAAAGCGCCGGCCCGATTGGGCGGCGCTATCGAAATTGATTGGGGTGAAGCCGAGTGCTCTAACCCGGCATCTGGACGCAACCCCCTGTGGCGAGGGAGCTTGCTCCCGTTGGGCTGCGAAGCAGCCCCAAAACCAGCTACCGAGTTTATTCAGGCAAACCGCGGCTACCGGATTGCGACTGCTGCGCAATCGAGCGGGAGCAAGCTCCCTCGCCACAAGTCGTGCGTGGCTCAGCATTGGGTTAACCATCGAAGTCACCCAAGTTGATATTCAGGCGCCCGAGGCGGTACAGCAGCGTGCGCCGTGGCAGGCCGAGTTCGCGGGCGGCCAGGGTCTGGTTGCCGTCGTTTTTGCGCAGGCAATCGAGCAGCAGGCTGCGCTCGACCTGCTCCAGGCGTTCGCGCAGGTTCAGGCTGTTGTCTTCCGGCATGGCTTCCATGCGCAGGGAGAAATGCTCGGCCAGCAATTCGCCGCCCTCGCACAACAGAACAGCACGTTCGACCAGGCCTTTAAGTTCGCGCACGTTGCCGGGGAAGGCATACCCGGACAGGTGATCCAGCGCCGCGTCGGACCAACGCACCGCATCGCGTTGCAAGAACGAGCAGGCCTTTTCAGCAAAGTGCCGGGCCAGGTCGAGGATGTCGCCTTCGCGCTGACGCAGGGCCGGCAACTCGATCGGGAATTGCGCGAGGCGGTAGTACAAGTCCTCGCGGAACTTGCCTTCGCTGACCAGCACCGACAAATCCCGGTGCGTCGCGGCAATGATGCGCACGTCGATTTTGTGGGTGTCGTTGGAACCCAGTGGACGGATCTCGCCTTCCTGCAACACGCGCAGCAATTTGGCTTGCAGCGACAGCGGCATGTCGCCGATTTCATCGAGCAGCAAGGTGCCGCCGTTGGCCGCGTCGAACAGCCCGGCGCGGTCGCGGTCAGCGCCGGTGAAGGCGCCTTTGCGGTAGCCGAAGAGTTCGCTTTCCAGCAGGTTCTCGGGGAACGCCGCGCAGTTCTGCACGATGAACGCCTGGGAGCGGCGCGGTCCGCAATCGTGAATGGCCCGCGCGACCACTTCCTTGCCGGTACCGGTTTCGCCGCGCAACAGCACGGTGTACGGGCTGTGCAGGACTTTGCTGATCAGCGAATAGGTCTGGCGCATGGCCGAGCTCTTGCCGATCAAGCCATAACCGCTGGCACTCGGCACACTGACCGGCGCTGGCCGCGAAACACCGCTCGGCTGACGCAAACGTTGCAGCAGGTGCAGTTGGCCGAGCACGAACGAGCCGAGCTGACCGAGGGAATCGGCAAAACCTTGCAGGTCGATGTGCCGGCGACTGGCGCACAGCAGCAAGCCTTCAACCGACTTCTGCTGATTGACCAACGGCACGCATAGCAACGACTGCCAAGGCGTGGCCTGGGGCGGCAGGAAACTGGTTTCGTGCAGGCTGCCGCTGAGTTCGCTGAGGCTCACCACGCGGTTCTGGCACAAGGCGAATTGCAGCAGTTGTTCACCGTTGTAATCCGCCGGCAGGCTCGCCGCTTCCCGGGGTTGCAGGATGCCGTTCAGGCATTCGGCATTCATCCCCAGGCAAGTGTGGGTCGCGTCCAGCAAGTACAGCTGCGTCAGTTCGCAACCGCTGAGCTCGGCCAGACCGCGCACGAAGTCACCCAGCAGCGCAGCACCGTCCGCCGCGCGCGACAGGCTGGCGAATTGCGCCAGCAAGGCTTCGGCATAGACCAGCGGTTGCGGCACTTGAGTGAACATCACACCCACCTCAGGCGAACTCGCAGGTCACGCTGGCGTCACCGTCGAGCGTGGCATGCACACGCTTGAGGCTTTCACCGGTGGCCATCGCGTCGAGCAAACGGTCGGCCACCAGCGGCAGCACGTGCAGGTCGAGCAAGTGGTCGATCAGGCGCGCGCCGCTGTCGCTTTGGGTGCAGCGCTCGGCCAAGTGATCGACGAGGTTCTGGCAGTAAGTGAAATCCAGCTGACGACGGTTCAGGCGCTCGCCCAAACGGCCGAGTTTGATTTCGATCAGCTCGCGCAACACCGGGCCGCCGACCGGGTAGTAAGGCACCACACGCATGCGCGCCAACAGCGCCGGTTTGAAGTGTTTGCTGAGGACCGGGCGGATGGTTTCTTCGAGTACTTCGGCGGTCGGTCGTGCGCCGTTTTCACAGAGCTCGCTGATGCGGTCGCTGCCCAGGTTCGAGGTCATCAGGATCAACGTGTTGCGGAAATCGATCTCGCGCCCTTCGCCGTCGTTGGCCACGCCTTTGTCGAAGATTTGGTAGAACAGGTTGAGCACGTCCGGGTCAGCTTTTTCCACTTCATCGAGCAGCACGACGGAGTACGGCTTCTGGCGCACGGCTTCGGTGAGCATGCCGCCCTCGCCATAACCGACGTAACCCGGTGGCGCACCGATCAGGCGCGAGACGGTGTGCTTCTCCTGGAACTCGGACATGTTGATGGTGGTGATGAAACGATCACCGCCGTAGAGCAAATCAGCCAGGGCCAGCGCGGTTTCGGTTTTGCCGACGCCGCTCGGGCCGACCAGCAGGAAAACGCCCACTGGCGCGTCCGGTTTGTTCAGGCCGGCAGCAGTGGCGCGCATCGAGCGGTCCAGTGCGTGAACGGCTTGCTCCTGACCACGGATGCGCGTGCGCAGGTCGGTGGCGAAGCTCGCGACCTTGGCGTTGTGCTCGCGGGCCAGTTGCGCCAAGGGCACGCCGGTCCAGGCGCTGATCACTTCGGCGACCAGACGCGGGCACACTTCGAAGCTCACCAGACGTTCTTTGACCTGCGCCTCGGTCAGGGCTTTGTGAGTGTCGTTCAACGCGGCTTCCAGCGATGCGACGCTTTGCGCTTCGTCGACCGGCAGGGTTTCGATCACGGTACCTTCGGCGTCTTCTTCAACGCTGATGGTCGGTTCGACGGCAGCGGCTTCACGCGCCTTGGCCAGTTGCTGGCGCAGGTCCAGCAGGCGTTCGGCCAATGCCTTCTGTTCGGTCCACAGGGTTTCCAGCGCAGCCCTCTCGTCTTCAGCTTCTTCCAGCCGCGCTTCCAGTGCGTCCAGCGCTTCGTGATCGATCAGCAAACCGGCTTCGGCATCGCGGCGCAGGGCCTGACGTTGGCGACCGCCTTCAGCCAGTTCGCCACGCAGGCGTTCAAGGCTTTCCGGAGCGGCAGCGAGGCTGATGCGCACGCGGGCGCACGCGGTGTCGAGTACGTCGACGGCTTTGTCCGGCAGTTGGCGACCGGCGAGGTAACGGGCAGACAGTTCGGCAGCGGAGACGACGGCGTCATCGCGCAGGTAAATGCCGTGACTCTTCTCATACACCTGAGCCAGACCACGAAGGATGGTCACCGCTTCGCTGACGGTCGGTTCGTGCAGTTGCACCGGTTGGAAACGACGGGCCAGCGCCGGGTCTTTCTCGAAGTATTTTTTGTACTCCGCCCAAGTGGTCGCCGCGATGGTGCGCAGTTCCCCACGGGCCAGCGCCGGTTTCAGCAGGTTGGCCGCGTCGGAACCGCCGGCATTGCCGCCTGCGCCGATCAGCGTGTGGGCTTCGTCGATGAACAGGATGATCGGTTTCGGCGAGGCTTTGACTTCGTCGATCACGCCCTTGAGGCGACGTTCGAATTCACCTTTGACGCTGGCGCCGGCCTGCAACAGGCCCATGTCCAGCGACAGCAATTCGACGCCTTTCAGGACTTGCGGCACTTCCCCGGCGGCGATGCGCGAGGCCAGACCTTCGACGATCGCGGTTTTACCCACACCGGCTTCACCGACCACAATCGGGTTGTTCTTGCGGCGACGGGCAAGGATGTCGACCATCTGCCGGATCGCGCCATCGCGGCACAGCACCGGGTCGAGTTTGCCGTCGCGGGCCTGTTGGGTCAGGTTGTGCGTGAAGCGTTGCAGCAGCGATTCGCCCGGCACGGCGGGTTTGCCGGTGGCCGGTTGTTCTTTCTGCGACAGGGCAAATTCTTTCAGGCGATCAATGTTCAACTTGGCCAGCAACGCCTGGTAGCGGCTGCCGGCGTAACGCATCGGGTTGCGCAGCAGGGCGAGGATCAGCGCAGCCTGTTCGACCTGGGTCTGGCCCAGTTCGAGGTTGGCCACCAGCATCGCATCCTGCAGCCATTGCACCAGCTCCGGGGCAAACACCGGGTTGCGCGACGCGCTGTGTTCGACCCGCGATTGCAGGGCGGCGCTCAGTTCACCGGCATCCACTTCGGCATCTTGCAGCGCGCGTGCGAGCAGGCCTTGCGGACGCTCCAGCAGGCCCAGCAGCAAGTCTTCGACGAGGATCTTGCTGCCGCCACGGGCGACGCAGCGTTCGGCAGAACTTTCCAGGTCACGACGGGTTTCGGCGTCCAGCGCCTGGATAAGTTGTTGCAGGTCTACGTTGATCATTGGTCATCTGTCCTTAATGAATTTTGCTGCCCAGGGTCACCACGCCGTCCGCTTTTTCGCGGCCGAGCCAACTGGTCCATCCCAGGCGACAGGCGTTCTGCTCACCGATGCGCAGTTCGCGGATTTCTTCCTGGCGCAACACCAGGCGAATGTCGTAATCGAGCGGGTCACGCAGGGTGAAACGCACCAGTGCGCACAACGGCTGGTAGCCGAAACCGATGGGCAGGAATTCGTGAAAGCGTTGCCAGTCGAGTTCGCGGATGTGAATGCGGAATTTGCCGCTGCGGTCGCGCACGTGTTCGCCCAGCACCAGGTCTTCGCCGAGCAGGCTGTTGGCGCGGCCCAAACGATTGCGCTGCTCGTCGAGGATTTCCACGCGGCGCTCGATGCACTGCTCGATGGTCAGCTCGGCGTGCTTGAAGTAGTAGCGCAGCACCGCTTCGATCAACGCCGCCGAGTGCGCCCGCAAACTGAGCAAGCCGAGGTACGGCAGCAGGCGTTTCCAATTCAGTTCGCCGGCCTTGCGGATCTCTTCGCCACCCAGGCCAATCAACGCAAACAATTGCGAAGAAAACGGGTCGAGCGCACCGCTCTCGAAGCTTGCGCGGTAGCGGTATTTGCGCCAGATCGGCAGCATCAGCCGTTGCAGGCGATGGTGGAACAGGTCGAGGAAGTTGCGGGTCGGGTTGCCGTCTTCGCTGTCGCCCAAGGCCTGTTCGCCGTAGAACGCCGGCAGCGGCGAACCGGAACCGACCAGGCCAATCAGGTTGAAACGCAGGCGCGCGCGCATCTGCCCGTGCTCGTGGAAAAACTCCACGCGATCGACATCGCTGCCAGGGAAACCCAGGCTCGGGTTGGCCTGGAATTCCAGCTGGTCGTACAGATCGTCCTGACTCAGGTGCGGGTGGGCCTCGCGCAGCCGGTCAACCACCAGCAGCACGGCCTGAAACAGCGAGTACTCGCGTATTCCTCGGGTCAGACCGCTTAAAGCAGCGGCTGAAGGCCCATACGTGGTGTCCATTGGTACACCTCTCCCTGTGTGCTTTTTACCCGCAGCTCGTGGTACGAATTGAGACTGGCGTAAAGCGCGAAAAACTCGTTAAGAACCGAAGCGAACACGAACAGGTCGCCTTCGCCGATGTAGCCTTCCGGGTCGATGGTCAGCTCGGTGCGCAATCCGCGCACCGGCAAGCCGCGATGCAGGCGGTCGACGTGTTGGTGTTTGATCGATTTGAGGCCGCCGAGCAGGCGTTTGCTGACCTTCTCCGCGTGCTGGTCGTAGTAGCGCGGCAGGTCGTAGGTTTCGAGAATCACCTTCAACGCATTGACGTCGGCCAACGACAGGTAGTTAAGCGACATGTTGCTGATCAGCTTCCACAGGAAGTCGCGATTCAGCGGCGGCGCATAACTCGGGGTCGCCGGGGTGATGTTGCGGAAACTGAGGAACTCCGGCGTCTCTTCACAGGCCTGGCTGATGTCGCCAAGCTTGAGTTTCTTCGGCAGGTTCTGGTTGGTGCACATCAGCTCGATCGACAGGGTTTCATGGGCTTCGGTGTGGCGGATGCCGAAGCTCAAGTAAGTGTCGAGGCCGTCGTGCAGCAGCGATGAACGCTGACGAATGCTGTAGTGCGGACGGCTGGTGGGCACGTCGAAACTCGGGTCGTGCTCGAAGGATTCGAACGGCACGTATTCCTGATAGCCGAGGCCGCCGGGCTTCCAGCCGGTGACGCTTTCCACGGAAAACACACCGCAGTTTTCCAGGTCGTACTCGGCGGGCAACAGCAGGTATTCGTCCTGCTTGCCGTCGAGGCGAATCGGCAACGCATCGTGCTTGAACAGGTTGACGATGGGCGTGCAATACAGCTTCACGTTGTCCAGGGTCGGACGCATGCGCATGATGCCGCTCTTGCGAATATCGAAGCGCAACTCCAGGCCGCGCATCTGCTTCAGCGTGTCTTCCGGCAGCGCCTTGAGCAGGTCCAGACCATTGACGTCGACGAACAGGAACTTGTCCTGGAAGGCGAAATACTCTTGCAGGTAGCGGTAGCCACGGAAGGTGTTCAGCGGGTACGGAATCAACGCTTCTTCTTCGGCAAAACCCACCGGTTGCACCCGGTCGCCGGGCATCTTGAACGCCATCGGTGTGCCGTTGACGCCATTGATTGGCTTGCCGGCGCCATCCAGCGGAATCAACTCGATACCTTCCAGATTGCGCAACAGGCTCAAGTACAGCATCTGGCTGATGTAACGCTCGCCGGCGAAGTGCAGCCGCAGGCGACTCAATTCCAGCTCACCGAGATGACCGTCGGCGCTCATCTCCAGGCGCAGGCTCAGCAACGATCCGTCGCCCTTCACCGAGTACGTCAGCGCGGCCAGATCCAGCGCCTGGACTTCGGTCGGGTAGCACGTGCGGAAACGGCAACGCACGTCTTCAATCGGAACGCTTTCAATCGGTGTATCACGATCGACCTTCAGCGCCGGGCCGGAACGCTTGAGCGGGTCGAACTGCAAAATGCTGAACGCCGGCAGCGGCCGCATGTAGTTGGGCCACAGCAGTTGCATCAGCGAATGGCTGAGCTCAGGGAGTTCGTCGTCGAGCTTCTGCCGCAGGCGACCGGTCAGGAATGCAAAACCTTCCAGCAACCGCTCCACGTCCGGATCCCGCCCGGCCTGGCCGAGGAAAGGCGCCAACGCTGGACTACGTTCGGCGAAACGGCGGCCTAACTGGCGCAGTGCGGTGAGTTCGCTTTGGTAGTAGTGGTTAAAGGACACTGGGTACCTTCCTGGTGGTGGATCTCATGAATAAAACGTCCTGTAGAGCGCTACCGTCAGACCCGCACAGACGTAGCCGGCGATCAGGAGGTACGGCACGATCAGGATCCAGCCGTAGGCCATGTAAGAGTCACTTAGCTGCCCGGCGACCAGACTGAACAAGCCATAAAGCATCCATGGCACGGCGTAGAACGGAATGAACTTCAACGGCGCCAACCAGACCATCCGCAGCGCTTGTTGCTCGCTACGGTTCTTGGCGGATCGAGAAGTCCACAGCGAAAACATCAACAGACCGGGGATGCCCCACCACAACAGGCACACCCAATGGGTCTCGGATGAATCGAACGTGGAGTACTCGCCAATCCACAGGCCATAGGAAAAAATCGCCAGCACCGCCAGCAATGGCCACCACAAGGCAACCATGAAGAAACTCAGTTGCGCTCGGCTAAGCATGGTCGGCCCCCGACGCGAGCTTCGAGGCGTTTGCGCCAACTACTTTGCGCTTGTACCAGCCATCCAGCCCGGTGCTGAGAAGGATCGCCGTCAAGGTGAATATTCCTTGGCCGATGCCATAGAGCAGCGCCCGTAGCGGATGATGCGGCAGCATCCACAGGAGAATTAGTCCTACCCAGATCGCCCACAGGATCAACTTCACACGTAGCACAGGAATCAGCGCCAGCACCGCGTTGAAGACAAGGAAAAACTCGTAGAGGAATTTGCTGGTAAGACGAATGTTCACGCCACGGGAGGTCAAGCCGCCGTAGGTCGAGATGTACCAGTCGGCCGCGAAGTTATTCAGGAACGCGTAACCCACACAGAAAACACTGTGGATCAACAGGCAGCAGACGATGCGGGCCAGCATGTTCATGCGGGACGCACCGAGGAGTAACAGCTGCCCACGATTTCGATGGCCACCAATGAAATCAGGACCATGAACGTCAGCGAGCGATGCAGCCATGACTGACGCAGTCGCTTGCTGATCACCGTGACAATCAGCAGAAAACTCAAGATCGCGATGCCGCCGAACAGATTGCTGTCGGCGATGTACATCAGATACATGCGCATCTCGTCCGATACGTCGATCATGGGCAAAAGGCTCCATCCTCGAGGGTCCAGCTGCGCTGATAACCATCACGTTCACGTTTGACGGATTGCAGGGCGCAGAAATGGAGATGAGGCCCGACCTCTTTTTGCTGTTCTTTTTGCTCGTCCATGATTACCGGTCTCTCGCTTTTTCAGGCGTCATCGCCGTGCTGGTGTGTAGATAAAGTTGTTCGCCGTCAAACCCTGTAATACCGGCAGCATCGCCAGCAGCCCAATGGAGCTCAGGAAAGCGATAAGCAAAGTAATGGACAGGCGCTTTTTATCCGTGCACCGGCACAACTCCCCCTCCCTAGTGAGCCTGGACATCAGATCTCCAGAACCTTGTGTGGGGTGTTGCTGATAAATATGCTCAATACACTTCCCCTCCAATCCGACAGTTTGCTTATTCTTTTCCGTCATCTAACGGCGCGCACGCTGTAATACTCCACCCTTCGTACCCGGTTGAAGTTGGATAAATCGCATGACCATTAACCCATTGCGAGCGCTCATCTGTCGTGAATTCATTCTGCCAAAGCAGCCACTCAGACGACTTCAGCAACTCACCGTCAACGTTATACACTCGAAAAAACGCTTCACTAGTGAAAAGCTTTACAAATTTCCCAGCGACGCCAAAATTAGAATACTTCGGTATATACGAATTAATATAACAAGTTTTAGCTTCATTCCAAGTCGTGGAATAAACTTCCGCCGTAACGGCAGCCCCATGCTTAATGTATAGCCAAACGGAAACAGGCGCGCCTACAAGCAATATCAGCACCAACAAATACGACATTTTTTTCATAATCACTTAGACCCAGAGCGAGATAGGTACTCTTCAAAATCGATAGGACCAAGATGAATTATAAAAGACACGTCATACAACTTGACCGTCGTATAAATCATCATATCACCACCCTTCCCGTTCACTTGCCGATATTTATTAAAGTGCCCATTCGTCACTTTGTGATATTCGACTCCGGCTTTTTCAATCAATGCAGGCTCGGCAAAATAGTCAATCGGACCGGGCCGGGTTACCCCTTCAGGCGCCCAATAGCCCAATAATTGATCGTCCCCGGCATTGAGAAAGTCGTAAGTATCCCGAACGTAAAGGCCAACCTGCTCTATTTCTATTGCCGGAAAGCCATGATCGTTTTGAATAGTGCGAAATTTAGTTGCCGCGACTTTTACGACGAAAGTCCCTAAAGCGCCGTATACGTCATCCAACGCATCCGTAGCCTTTTCCCAATCTTTAGCCCCGAACCTAATCAAATTAAATTGGGATATATCCTCCAACTCAATAGCTGTTTTATCACTGTAATCCAAGTATGAGCTTTTTAGCTTCTTTGACTTTGCATCCAGCAAGCCAAGTCGCTGGAGTCGCGTCATCAATACGATCAGCCCTTTAGAAAGCTCGTCGAGCGAACCTTTTACTCTACCGGCACTTCCGTTAAATTCTGATGTTGATGATAGCTCAGCAATATACTCATCAACTTTTGGCTTTACACGCTTCGACCCAGTAAACAACCACTCAAACGGTATATCAGTTATAAGCTTATCCGCACTCAAGGTACTCGCTGCTATGTCACCTTGCTTAACAGATTTTGGCAACTCATAGGGCTCACCAGCGAACCACTTCCGCATGACACGAGCGGCCACCGTCCAACCCAACTTATCCATAACTTTAGGAATTGAAGAAAGCTGAAAAACCTTAGCTTGAACGCTTTGACCTTCTTTATTCTGAGCTGGAGTCAGAGGAGCTTTGATCGGCGCGGGCATGGAATAAACCTCAGCAAATGGCAATAGAGTTTTGAGGTTCTAAAAGCAACGTAACCCCTTCAGCAATTGAGGAGCCAATTACCGAAGTTTTTCCTTCACTATCCGTGACACCTGTTATTTCTTTTCCTGAGTCCGTGCGGATTGTGTATCCGCGATCCGCTATCGGCGCGCCTGTCTCGGGATCAGTCACAACGAAGTGTTCGGTAAACGGCCACTGAATTTCCACCGGCAACGGAGGAACAAACGGAACCGGCGAATGCGAATTCCCGATAATCACCGTCCCGGACCCGGCCGTAACCTTGTTGCCATGAGTCCCGACGGAATCCACCGTGGCGGCCGGTTTTCCGTTAATCAAAACCGTCGTCGCCAACCCGCCCGACATCGCACCACCACACGCCGAGGCATCGCCTTGGCGGGCGGCCGCGAGGCCGTCGAAGAACACGTCGCCGGAACCGGCGACGATCGGGTTGGTGCCGTGGCCGGGGAGCGGGCAAGCGGTGGGGTCGGATACACGTGCTGCAGGTTTGCCGGACATACGAATCTCCTTAGTTGACCTTCACTTGACCGCTGCCATCCAGGCGCGCGGCGAAACTGACCTGACGCTTGAAACCATCAACTTCCAGCAGGCCTTCGATGCTGAAGGACAGGCGAAGCTGATCGTGGTCACGCGGCAGGGAGATGACATGCACATTGCTCAGGCGTGGCTCGTAGGCCTCGATGAAATTTTCGATGGCCAGACGGGCCTGACTCAGGGAGTCGTGCAGGCTCAGACGCATGTCATTGAGATCGGGTAGCCCGTAATCGGACAGCGTTTGCACGCTGCCCGCACGGGTGCTGAGCATCTTGGCCAGATGGGCAGCCACGGACGCCATGGCGGAAACCTCGCGGCTCCAGCCGACGCGTTTGTCCGCGTCGCCACCCAGGCGTTCGAAAAGGCTGCCGTATCCAGTCATGAGTTAGGCTCCGCTTACTCTTTGTCCAGCTTGCCAACCAACGACAGGGTGAAATCGGCACCCATGTACTTGAAGTGCGGGCGCACGTTCAGGCTGACGCGGTACCAGCCAGGCTCGCCTTCGACATCGCTGACGATGATCTGGGCAGCGCGCAGTGGACGACGGCCACGGACTTCGGCGCTCGGGTTTTCCTGGTCGGCCACGTACTGGCGGATCCACTTGTTGAGTTCCAGCTCGAGGTCGGTACGTTCTTTCCACGAACCGAGTTGCTCGCGCTGCAGCACTTTCAAGTAGTGAGCCAGGCGGTTGACGATCATCATGTACGGCAGTTGGGTGCCGAGTTTGTAGTTCAGCTCTGCAGCCTTGCCTTCTGCGCTGATGCCGAAGAACTTCGGTTTCTGCACCGAGCTTGCGGAGAAGAACGCCGCGTTGTCGGAGCCTTTGCGCATGGTCAGGGAGATGAAGCCTTCCTCGGCCAGTTCGTATTCACGACGGTCGCTAACCAATACTTCCGTAGGAATCTTGGTTTCGATTTCGCCCATGCTTTCGAAGTGGTGCAACGGCAGGTCTTCCACCGCGCCACCGCTTTGCGGGCCGATGATGTTCGGGCACCAGCGGAACTTGGCGAAGCTGTCGGTCAGCTTGGTGCCGAACGCGTAGGCCGTGTTGCCCCACAGGTAGTGCTCGTGGCTGTTGGCGACGGTTTCTTTGTACACGAACGATTTGACCGGGTTGTCTTCCGGGTCGTACGGGTTACGCAGCAGGAAACGCGGCACGGTCAGGCCAACGTAACGGGAGTCTTCCGACTGGCGGAAGCTCTGCCATTTGGCGAATTGCGGGCCTTCGAAGTGATCTTTCAGATCCTTCAGGTCCGGCAGGCCGGTGAAGCTTTCCAGGCCGAAGAATTTCGGGCCGGCCGCGGCAATGAACGGCGCGTGGGACATGCAGGCAACGCTGGACACGTACTGCATCAGTTTCACGTCCGGCGAGCTTGGGGACATGAAGTAGTTGGCGATGATCGCGCCCACAGGCTGACCACCGAACTGGCCGTATTCAGCGGTGTAGATGTGCTTGTACAGGCCCGACTGCATCACTTCCGGCGAATCTTCGAAGTCGTCCAGCAGGTCGTCCTTGGAGACGTTGAGGATTTCGATCTTGATGTTTTCGCGGAAGTTGGTGCGGTCGACCAGCAACTGCAGGCCACGCCACGACGATTCCAGGGACTGGAAGTCCGGGTGGTGCAGGATTTCGTCCATCTGACGGCTGAGCTTGGCATCGATCTCGGCGATCATGCGGTCAACCATGGCTTTCTTGACCGGCTCACCGTTGTTCTGCGGCTTGAGCAGCTCTTCGATGAAGGCCGACACACCGCGCTTGGCGATGTCGTAGGCTTCGTCGTCCGGGGTCAGGCGGGTTTCGGCGATGATGCTGTCGAGAATGCTGTATTCGCCGTTCTCGTTGCTCTTTTGCTGTGCTGCGCTAGTGCTCATTGTCTTGGCTTCCTTGGCTGATGGGGGCTCAGGCTTCCTGGGCTGCGGCGTTCAGGCCCAGCTCACCCAGTACGCGACCGCGGGATTCGTCGTCGGCGAGCACGCCTTCGATGGCTTTGCGGAACGCAGGCGCGTTACCCAGCGGGCCTTTGAGGGCCACCAGCGCGTCGCGCAGTTCCATCAGTTTTTTCAGCTCAGGCACTTGCTCGACCAGGCTGGCCGGGTTGAAGTCCTTCATCGAGTTGACGCGCAGTTTCACGGCCAGTTCTTCAGTGTCGCTTTCTTCCTGAAGACGGTTCGGTACGCTCAGTGTCAGGCTCAGCTCTTGCTTGGCCAGCACCTCGTCGAAGGTCATCTTGTCGATGCTGATCGGCTTGCGATCTTCGACTTTGCGTTCGTCCTTGCGGTGGGTGTAGTCACCGATTGCCAGTAGTTTCAACGGCAGTTCGATCTCTTCCTGTGCACCACCGGTGGCAGGTTTGAAAGTGACGTTGATGCGTTCCTTGGGGGCTACCGAGCCTTCTTTGGCCATGGCTTTTCTCCTTGCGGTTGTGGCCCGGGGGCCTATTCGAGTACCACTTCGAGATCGAGGTGGCACAGCCTGCGATAAATCTCTTCCTTGCGTTCACGTACGGCATGGTTTTGCGGCAACAACTCGCAGCAGCTATGCAGTAAATGCAGCACTTCCAGCGCAAGATTGGGCTCCCAGGCGTTCAGGCCTGAGTCCTGTAATGTTTGGTCCAGTGTTTCGAGTTGGGTCTTGGCCAGTTCGTATTTCTTCGCCATGAAGCACAGCCGCGCGAGGGCGAACTGCCAGAAGAATCGAACGCGTCCGCCCTGAGCGCTTTGCAGGCCCTGCTTGAGGATTTGCACGGCGGCCTTGAGGCCGTCCTTGCGCAAAATCGGCAGGACTTCTTCGAGGGCCAGCTCCCACGCCGGCTGCGTGTCAGCGACTTCGACCTTGCGTGGCGCGCTGGCGGTTTGCAGGTGCGGCATGACGTTGGCGCTGATCCAGGCGCGCGTGGCCGGATCGGCGAATGGCGCGCCATCGTGGTAACGCAATTCGATGATGCCGGGCAGGCGCTGAATCAAAAGCGCGAAGTGGATTTCCACTTCGCGCATGGCCATCTCGGCATTCAAGGCCTGAAGGCATTCCCACGCCATTCGCTGGCCATCGAACCAGAACGGCGCCTTCGCCAGGCTCGCCTCCAGTTCCACCAGCAGGTCGGCGTATTTCGCCTGGTCGAAACGGTCCTGATAGGCCTTGAGCTTGTCCGCCGGCAAGCCGCGCAGCACGGTGATTTGCTCGGCGTTGCGCTCGGGGACGGCATCGATGGGCAGCCACAGCAACGTGCGATTGAGGCGCAAGGCACGCAGGTCGGTGGCCTTCTGCTTGAGCCACCAGGCACACAACGGCCGCGCGCTCTCTTGCTGGGCACGCAGGGCTTTGTGGGCTTCTTTTTCGTTATCGATCGGTGCGCCGGGGGTGAACAACTGCGTGGCGGCTTGTTTGACCTGGGCGACGGCGGAGCCAACCACACCGGGTTCCGGCTGGTTGTCAGCAGCGCGCTGGACCATGTTTTTCAGGCGGCGGGAGATCGGCAGCAGCAGCGGCGCGTCATCGCCCAAGTGCTCGGTGCAAGCGGCATCGAGGCCTTCAAGGTGTTCGACCAGCCGCCGGAACATCGGCAACTGCTCTTTGATCGCGATGTTTTCGGTCAGCACCTGCTCAAGACGCGGCACCAGCCAACTGATCGCGGCGGAGCGTGTGCGGGCCTTGTTCGGGTGGACTTCGGCCCAGTGATTTTCTGATAAATGGTGCAGCAAACCGAGGCCGGCCAGCAGTCCTTGAAACGACTCACGCTGGTACAGAGCCCAGGTCAGCCAGGCGCCAACGCGCAAATCCTTGGATTGGGTACGCAGCAGGTTTTCGCTGGTTTCACGGATTTTCAGCCAATCGATCTGACCGCTTTCGTGCATGGACGAGGCTTTTGCCAGCTCGCTTTCCAGGGCTTCATATTCGCTTGAAAAGCGAACGTCCTCGCCCGCGAAATTCTCTTTGGAAACAGAGACTTTTGCGAGTTCGAGATAATGCGCGGAAAGTTTGCTTGAGTAGGACATCCATGGCCTTTATTTAGGATTACGGTCATACGCCAAAAGGATATTCCAGCGGCGAGGGACAGTATCAAAGAGCTGCGATGAGTCTCATCCAATTGAGTTCGTGCTCTTTCAAGTGCGCGCATCGTAATCACAATGATGGCCACTAGCAAGCATCTGATTAAACAACAAGACGAACAGTTGTTTATTGACCGTAGGAGAAATCCCTATATGTGTAGGGGGATCCCCTGATGTCGTTTTAATATTCAAGCCTTCATGTGATACCTCTGAAACCATTGAGGTAGAGCGGCTCACTGACCATGGTAGAGATTAATGGCTGTAGGCTGCCACGGAAGGCGTGCAGCATGCCAACAATTAGCAAGGATGGATGTAGGAAAGGTCCGAAGTGTTTCCGACATTTAAGAAAAACGCAGCGCGACAATGGATGTGTAGAAAAGTGCCGTCAAGTGATGGCAATTTAATTTGAGTCAATACTCAACTTCGGCAATACCCCACGCACCTGCATGAACTTTGCTCGCAACGGTTGCGCAATATTCTGAAATACGGAAGTTTCAGGCTACGCCTGCGGCAGATGTTCGGGCGCTGTTTCGCTGCAGTTTAAACTCCGCCCGACAACGCCCGTTTAAAGCGCCTCAAGTTTACGTCCTGCAAGCTACAACACCTTGCGCCGTTGCCTACGGCTACGCCAGAATCCGCCGGCTTGTGCGCCTTTCGGCCGGTCGGTAACTTGGTTCCTGTCACTGATCCTCAGTGGACGGGTTTAGTCGCCCGCTGGTAATTGAAGTTGCACAAGCTTCCGTCAGATAGGTATCTCTTACCTGCATTTGATGGTGGCTGTGCGCAGGGCACCTTCGGGTGCGCCGGCTTCTTCAATTCCCCGGTCCGACTAACCTGCGTACAGCCGCCACCCCTTCGTTTAGTCGGCGAAGTGGTGTCAGCATCACTCATGGAATTGAAGATCATGTTCAAGGTCACACCCAACCCACCGGACACCGATCCGGTCTCACCCTACGAAAGCCCCGATTCAAACAAACTCAACGACGCCGCCGAGCGCGCCCTCGACCACCATTTCCCACCAACCAAACCGAAACAATCCAAACGCAACGGCCAGCTCTTCAGCGTTTGCCCCGACATCAACACGGATGCACTGCTCGCCAACGCTTCAGAAGACTCTCGGTCCATCAGCGCCATCGCCGCCGACCTCGCCGACAATGTGGAAGGCCCACAACGCTCCGTAGCCCTGGCGCTCAGCCGCATGGCCGATGGCGTGCATCTGCTGATAGATCGGGCGCTGGATGACCTCGACGAGCCGGAAATGGCGGCGATTCTCGCCAGGAAACACAGCCGGGCCAGCTGATCTGCAGCCATAAAAAAATGGGCACCCAACCTCGTTGGCGTGCCCATTTTTTATCCCGCTCACCCGCTACGCGGGCAGTCGGTGCGTGTTACGGATTAACGCTGTCTTTCAACGATTTGCCAGGCTTGAACGCAACAGTGTTGCTGGCCTTGATTTTGACGGGCTCACCGGTTTGCGGGTTTTTGCCGGTGCGGGCACCGCGGTGGCGTTGCAGGAAGGTGCCGAAGCCCACCAGCGTGACGCTGTCCTTGCGATGCAGAGCGCCGGTGATTTCTTCGAGAACGGCGTTGAGAACGCGGTTGGCCTGCTCTTTGGTGAGATCTGCTTTTTCAGCAATTGCTGCGGCGAGTTCTGGTTTACGCATTAGTGAAGCCCCTTTGACGGTTTTTTGTTGTTATGTCCGTGCTGCTCTCTGTGGAGCAGCGCCCAAAGCGCCGCAGGTGCTCTACTCTGCGGCAGACGGGAGTGAGAATGGCACGCACGGAGGAGCCGCGCCAGTCTCGGCGCGAGCTTTGTAGGGGCAAAACAGGGGTGATTCCGACAGAACGACCGGTATTTACGCCAGCAGTGCCGGAAGCTCTTTGTTGAGGGCCAGTTTTTCCATCACGGCCGTGCCTGTCAGGGCATAACCGAGCAGTTTTCCGCTGGCATCGCGGCATAACACCTTGATGTCGCCGCCCTGCCCTTCGACCGTCCAGACGCCCTCGCTGCCCCGTGGTGGTGGCGATACCACCAACGGACACACCGGGGTTTTCACGGTGATCGGCATCGGACCGTAGTTCACGGGGGTAGGGTTTCCGGCCAGGGTCTGGGCCAGCGCTCTCGCACAGCTCATCAGGGGCATGACGTACAGCAAATTCAGGCCATCGACCTCGGCGCAGTCGCCCAGCGCGTAGATGTTGGCATGGGAGGTCTTCAGGTGACGGTCGACCACCACGCCACGGTTGACTTGCACGCCGGCCGCCGCTGCCAGATCGATACGCGGACGCAGGCCAATGGCCGACACCACGACGTCGCACGGAATCACCTGGCCATCGGACAGATGCGCTTCCAGGCCATCCGCCACGCGCTGCAAGCGATTGAGCACCGGACCGAGATGGAATCGCGCGCCGAGGCTTTCCAGACCGGCCTGGACGGCAGCCGCAGCAGCCGGGTGCAGCAAGGTCGGCATGACCTGCTCGCACGGCGCAACCAGTTGCACCTCGTAGCCGCCCAGGCTCAGGTCATTGGCGAACTCGCAGCCAATCAGGCCGGCGCCGAGCAACAGCACCCGCCGCTTGCCGGCCGCCGCCGCACGAAAGCGCGCGTAATCTTCCAGATCGTTGATCGGGAATACGCAATCCGCCGCGTCACCTTCGATGGGTACACGCACGGTTTCCGCGCCCCAGGCCAGAATCAGGTCACGGTAAATCACCGCTTCTTCACCGATCCACAGGCGTTTGTGGCCCGGATCGATGCCGCTGATGCGTGTGTGGGTGCGCACTTCGGCTTTCAGCTGTTCAGCCATCGCGCCGGGTTCGGCCATGCTCAGGCCATCGGCGTCTTTGTTTTTGCCGAAACCGGTGGAGAGCATCGGCTTGGAGTAGGAACGTCCGTCATCGGCAGTAATCAACAGCAACGGGGTTTCGCTATCGAGTTTGCGAAACTCCCGGGCCAGGTTATAGCCAGCCAGCCCGGTACCGACGATGACGACAGGTGCGTTCATTCCTTACTCCTCTGGTGTCTTGTTAGTTGATTTCAATCATTTCGAAATCCATCTTGCCTACGCCGCAGTCCGGGCAGAGCCAGTCTTCCGGCACGTCTTGCCACAGTGTGCCCGGCGCAATGCCGTCGTCCGGCCAGCCGTCGGCTTCGTTATAAATCAGGCCGCAGACCACACATTGCCACTTTTTCATTCAGTTACTTCCTCAGGATTCAGGCGTATTGCCGGCACGAACGGTCGATGGTTGCAGCGTTGCCGTCCGGCTCAGGGCGTTTTGTACTGATCGGGCCCGACAGATGCAAGCGTGTTCGGCGCAACGGCGGCCCGGATCAATCAAAATCGCCGGCTGACATGGTAAGCTCGCCGCCTCATTTGCTGCCAATAATGACTCACTGTGCCGCACTCAAACGCCCCGCTGTGGCTTCCCAAAAGCCAACTCTCGCCCCTCCCCGACGCGTCTACCCTCGACTGGCTGTTCGATGAAGGCTCGCTGACACGACGGTTGATCCGTTTGTCGAATGATCGCTTCAGCGTCACGCCACTGTTTGAAGGCTGGCAACCGCTGCGCGCCGACGAATGTGTCGCACTGGATCTGGCCGAGGGCAGCGAAGGCTGGGTGCGCGAGGTGTATTTGCGCGGTCACGGCGAGGCGTGGGTGTTTGCCCGCAGCGTCGCGGCTCGCAGCGCGTTGCAGGGCGACGGGTTGCACATGGACGAGTTGGGCAGCCGTTCCCTGGGGGAGTTGCTGTTCTGTGATCACGCGTTCCAGCGTCGCGCAATCGAGGTGTGTCACTACCCTCAAACATGGTTGCCGATGGAGTGCCGGACACCGGAGCTGTGGGGCCGGCGCTCGCGTTTCGACCGTGGCGCCCTGAGCGTGCTGGTGGCCGAAATCTTCCTGCCGACCTTGTGGAACGCCACCCGCGCCCATCCGGAGAACTGCTGATGTACCAGAGCCTGCTCAAGTCCTTGAACCGCTTGAACCCTCGGGCCTGGGACTTCATTCAACTGACGCGCATGGACAAACCGATCGGCATCTATCTGTTGCTGTGGCCGACGCTGTGGGCGCTGTGGATTGCCGGGAAAGGCTCACCGTCACTGGCTAACGTGGTGATTTTTGTCTTGGGCGTGATTCTGACCCGCGCCGGTGGCTGCGTGATCAATGACTGGGCGGACCGCAAGGTCGATGGCCATGTTAAGCGCACGGAACAGCGCCCCTTGGTCAGCGGCAAGATCAGTTCCAAAGAAGCCCTGGTGTTCTTCGCGCTGTTGATGGGCGTGAGTTTTCTGCTGGTGCTGTGCACCAACGCGGCAACGGTCTGGCTGTCGTTTGGCGGCTTGGCGCTGGCGCTCAGTTACCCGTTCATGAAGCGCTACACCTATTACCCGCAAGTGGTGCTGGGCGCGGCGTTTTCCTGGGGGATGCCGATGGCGTTCACCGCCGAAACCGGTGAATTGCCGGCGGTGGCGTGGTTGCTGTGGATCGCCAACCTGCTGTGGACCGTGGGTTATGACACGTATTACGCGATGACTGACCGTGACGATGACCTGAAGATCGGGGTGAAATCCACGGCGATTCTGTTTGGCGAAGCGGACCGGGTGATCATCCTGACGTTGCAGGGGCTGGCGCTGGGTTGCCTGTTGCTGGCTGGGTCGAAATTCGAGCTCGGTGGCTGGTTCCACTTGGGGCTTCTGGCGGCGGCGGGCTGTTTTGCATGGGAATTCTGGTACACCCGAGGCAAGGACCGGATGCGTTGCTTCAAGGCGTTCTTGCACAACCACTGGGCCGGGTTGGCGATTTTTGTCGGGATTGTGCTGGATTACGCGACCCGCTGAAGAAACACATAACCCTGTGGCGAGGGAGCTTGCTCCCGCTGGGCCGCAAAGCGGACCCACTATCTGCGAGTGCTTCGCACTCGAGCGGGAGCAAGCTCCCTCGCCACAAAAGCCTGCCCTCATCAATGTGAGCAGGCTTGTGGTTTCTGTACTCGCTTACATCTTCGGCCCGTTGTTGGTGATGACGTGCCAGACGTCCTTCATCTTGTCGCCTTCCTTCTGGCCCGGGGCCTTGTCCTTGACGAAGTAGTACAGCGGTTTGCCATCGTAAGCCCACTGCATCGTTCCATCGTCACGCTTGATGATGCTCCACTTGCCTTCAGCCTTGGCGCCCGCCTCTGCTTTCAACGGCGGCCAGTTTTCCGCACATTGGCCTGTGCACACTGATTTGCCGCCGGTGTCCTTGTCGAACGTGTACAAGGTCATGCCCTTATGGTCGACCATCACACCGTCTTTCATCATCGCAGGCTCAGCCGCGAAGGCCATGGCCGGCAACGAAAACGCCGCGACCAGCAGCAGGGCCTTGAAGGATTGCGAGATTTGCTTCATGGAAACCTTCCTTTTGTGGTTGTCAGGATTCGGACTTAGAGCTTAGTTCAGGATCATGACAATCGCCGGGCAGCTAAAATACTGTCACACGACTGCAATAATTCCGTTATCTAATGCGGCGCAAGACAGTTAAATGACAAGAGGATTAAGGCATGGTTGGCAGGAGCATTCTGATCGTCGACGACGAAGCGCCCATTCGCGAAATGATCGCCGTTGCGTTGGAAATGGCCGGCTATGACTGCCTGGAGGCCGAGAACTCCCAGCAGGCCCATGCCATCATCGTCGACCGCAAGCCGGACCTGATCCTGCTCGACTGGATGCTGCCCGGCACCTCCGGTATCGAGTTGGCCCGCCGTCTCAAGCGCGATGAGCTGACCGGGGACATCCCGATCATCATGCTCACCGCCAAGGGTGAAGAGGACAACAAGATCCAGGGCCTGGAAGTCGGCGCCGACGACTACATCACCAAACCGTTTTCCCCTCGCGAACTGGTCGCACGCCTGAAAGCCGTGCTGCGCCGTGCCGGTCCAACCGATGGCGAGGCACCGATTGAAGTCGGCGGCCTGCTGCTGGACCCGATCAGCCACCGCGTGACCATCGACGGCAAACCCGCCGAAATGGGCCCGACCGAATACCGCCTGCTGCAATTTTTCATGACCCACCAGGAACGTGCCTACACCCGTGGTCAGTTGCTGGATCAGGTCTGGGGCGGCAATGTGTATGTCGAAGAACGCACCGTCGATGTGCACATCCGTCGCCTGCGCAAGGCCCTCGGCGATGCCTACGAAAATCTGGTACAAACCGTGCGTGGCACGGGTTACCGGTTTTCCACCAAAGCCTGACCCTGCCCTTACCCGCCCGACAAGCTGACAAGGACGCACGTTTCCGTGAACCAAAACTGGCATGGCACCCTGATTCGCCACATGCTGTTACTGGTCACCGGTTGCCTGGTGATCGGCCTGATTACCGGCTACTACGGCTGGAGCCTCGCCGCAGGCCTGGGCATTTATCTGGCATGGACCCTCAAGCAACTGCTGCGCCTGCACGAATGGCTACGCCTGCACTCAGCCGATGAAGCACCCCCCGATGGCTATGGCCTGTGGGGCGAGGTGTTCGACAGCATCTATCACCTGCAACGCCGCGACCAAAGGGTTCGCGGGCGCCTGCAAGCGGTGATCGACCGAATCCAGGAGTCCACTGCCGCACTGAAGGACGCGGTGGTCATGCTCGACAGCGACGGCAACCTGGAATGGTGGAACATCGCCGCCGAAACCCTGCTCGGTCTCAAGACCCCGCAAGACAGCGGTCAGCCGGTGACCAACCTGGTGCGCCACCCGCGTTTCAAGGAATATTTCGAGCAGGACAGCTACGCCGAACCGCTGGAGATCCCCTCGCCGACCAATGATCGCGTGCGCATTCAGCTGTACATCACCCGCTACGGCAACAACGAACACTTGATGCTGGTGCGCGACGTCACGCGCATTCATCAGCTGGAACAGATGCGCAAAGACTTCATCGCCAACGTTTCCCATGAGCTGCGCACACCGCTGACGGTGATCTGCGGTTATCTGGAAACCCTGCTCGACAACGTCGATGAAGTGAACCCGCGCTGGACCCGCGCCTTGCAGCAGATGCAGCAACAGGGCGGGCGCATGCAGACGTTGCTCAATGACTTGCTGTTGCTGGCCAAGCTGGAAGCCACCGATTACCCGTCGGACAACCAGCCGGTGGTGATTGACGCCTTGTTGCAGTCGATCAAGAGCGACGCCCAGCAGCTGTCCGGGCAGAAAAACCAGCGCATCACCCTGGAAGCCGACCCGACGATCATGCTCAAGGGCAGCGAAGCGGAACTGCGCAGTGCGTTTTCCAACCTGGTGTTCAACGCGGTGAAATACACCCCGGCCGAAGGCAACATTCGCATTCGCTGGTGGGCCGATGAGCAAGGCGCGCACCTGAGCGTGCAGGATTCCGGGATCGGCATCGACAGCAAACACCTGCCGCGCCTGACCGAACGCTTCTACCGCGTCGACTCCAGCCGCAATTCCAATACCGGCGGCACCGGCCTGGGCCTGGCCATCGTCAAACACGTGTTGCTGCGCCACCGCGCGCGGATGGAAATCAGCAGCGTGCCGGGCCACGGCAGCACCTTTACCTGCCACTTTGCCCCGGCCCAGGTGGCCAGATCGCAAGTCCTGAGGACCGCTGACTGATACCGGTCAGCACGCGCCACTAGGCAATCACCGAGTCAGCCGCTACATTGGCTGACTTGTGCCTGCCCTTCAGGCACCGCATTACTCCCCTTTTTCGAATATACGGAACCCGCAAAACTCCATCATGGACCCTTCCCCTGGCTTGACCCTCGCAACAATATTTGCCGACTTCGGCATGATTCTCTTTGCTCTGATCCTGGTTTTGCTCAACGGATTTTTCGTTGCGGCCGAATTTGCCATGGTCAAACTGCGCTCGACCCGAGTCGAGGCCATCGCCGATAAAAACGGCTGGCGCGGGCATATCCTGCGCACCGTTCACAGTCAGCTCGATGCGTACCTCTCGGCGTGCCAGTTGGGTATTACCCTCGCCTCCCTGGGCCTTGGCTGGGTCGGTGAACCGGCGTTCGCGCACATCCTCGAGCCGATGCTTGAAGCGGTCGGCGTGCAGTCGGCCGAAGTGATCAAAGGCGTATCGTTCTTCGCCGCGTTCTTCGTCATTTCGTACCTGCACATCGTGGTCGGCGAGCTGGCCCCGAAATCCTGGGCGATCCGCAAACCGGAACTGCTGTCGCTGTGGACCGCCGTGCCGCTTTACCTGTTCTACTGGGCCATGTACCCGGCGATCTACCTGCTGAACGCCAGCGCCAACACCATCCTGCGCATCGCCGGCCAGGGTGAACCCGGCCCGCATCACGAGCACCATTACAGCCGTGAAGAACTGAAACTGATCCTGCACTCCAGCCGTGGCCAGGACCCGAGCGACCAAGGCATGCGTGTGTTGGCCTCGGCCGTGGAAATGGGTGAGCTGGAAGTGGTCGACTGGGCCAACTCCCGAGAAGACCTGGTGACGCTGGAGTTCAACGCGCCGCTCAAGGAAATCCTGGCGATGTTCCGTCGCCACAAGTTCAGCCGTTACCCGGTGTACGACAGCGACCGTCAGGAGTTCGTCGGCCTGCTGCACATCAAGGACCTGCTGCTGGAACTGGCGGCACTGGATCACATCCCCGAGTCGTTCAACCTGGCTGAACTGACCCGTCCGCTGGAACGCGTGTCGCGGCACCTGCCGCTGTCGCAGCTGCTGGAACAGTTCCGCAAGGGCGGCTCGCACTTTGCCGTGGTTGAAGAGGCCGATGGCAACATCATCGGCTACCTGACCATGGAAGACGTGCTGGAAGTATTGGTCGGCGACATTCAGGACGAACACCGCAAGGCCGAGCGCGGGATCCTCGCGTATCAGCCGGGCAAGCTGCTGGTACGCGGTGATACGCCGCTGTTCAAGGTTGAACGCCTGTTGGGCATCGACCTGGATCACGTCGAAGCCGAAACCCTCGCCGGGCTGGTCTACGAAAGCCTGAAGCGGGTGCCGGAAGAGGAAGAAGTGCTGGAAGTCGAAGGCTTGCGGATCATCATCAAGAAGATGAAAGGGCCGAAGATCATTCTGGCCAAGGTGTTGATGCTGGATTAAGTCGTCCCTGATCTAAACCGCGTCGCCTCCTTCGCGAGCAGGCTCGCTCCCACATTTGAAATGCATTTCAACTGTGGGAGCGAGCCTGCTCGCGAAAGCACCAGTACAGGCAACACATCACTGCTTGCCCAACACAAAGTTGGGCAACACCCCCATCGGTTGTTTGAACTGGTACGGAATCGACACCAGCCCCAGTCCCGTATTGCGCTGCACCACAAAGTGCAGATGCGGCCCGGTGCTGTTGCCGGTATTGCCCGACAGCGCCAGTGCACTGCCCACCGACACCCGCTGCCCTTCTCGAACACAGACCGAACCTCGCTTGAGGTGCAGATACACGCCCATGGTCCCGTCATCGTGCAGCACCCGCACGAAATTGCCCGACGGGTTGGTGCCACGCCCCGTTTGCCCGCTCTCGGTTTTCACCACCACCCCGCCACGCGCCGCGATGATCGGCGTGCCTTCAGGCATGGCAATGTCTATGGCGTAGCGACTCTTCGGCCCGAAGTGGCTGTAGGCGCCTTCGGCACCCTGGCTCACATGGAACGGACCACCTCGCCAGGGGAACGGGTATCGGTAGGCCATGGCGGACCCTGAAGGGTTGCCCAAGGCGTATTTGAACTTCGGGGTGTACACGAGCGGCCTTGCGGCCTGAGTCGCAGTGAGCACCGCCACACGGACGCTACTGCGTGCCGGCACAACCTTGCGGATCGGTTTGCCGGGTGCACCACTGACGTTTTTCAACCCGGCGAAACTCAAGCCGATCTCCACCGGCGCGTACAGGTTATTACGCACGTACACGCTGTGTTCGCCGCCCTTCTTCAGGAAAACCAGGTACACCTGACGCTCAAGGTGCTCATCCATCCGATCTCGAAAAACGAACACCTCTGAGCCTTTGCTGGGGCGGTCACTGTAGGAGACCACGCCATTGGCGTCGGTGGACTTGTAGACCGTCACGGCCATCGCCGAAGTGGCGGCCATGAACAGACCACAGAAAAACAGCAGGCGCGCAAGCATGGGCAGGATTCTGTCGAGTAAGGCCTTGAGGTGAGCCTAGCAGCTGCAATGGACCCAAGGAGTCGGCAGATGTTTCAAAAGGGGCGGTTCAGCGGATGTGTGGTGTATTCATTGGCCCTTCGCGAGCAGGCTCGCTCCCACAGTTGAAATGCATTCCAAGGTGGGAGCGAGCCTGCTCGCGAAGGCGGACTGTCAGGCGACGAGGATTACGCGCCAGGAATGAAGTGCTTCTGCGCAGTACCACGCGCAATCAGGCGGGAGATGTAGTCGAGCTTCTGCGCGTCCTGATCGACAAAGCGGAAGGTCAGTTGCAACCAGTCGCTGTCAGGTTTCGGCTCGTGGGCGACGACAGCGTGCAGGTAACCGTTGAGGCGGGCGACTTCAGCGTTCTCGCCCTGCTCCAGGTCGAGCACAGCGCTGTCGAGGATTTGTGGCAGCGTGTCGGTGCGCTTAACCACCAGCAGCGCTTCCTTGATGCTCAAGGCCTTGATCACGCATTGCTGGATGCCGCTCGGCAAGCGCAACTGGCCTTGACCACGACCGCTGGCAGGCGCTGCGGCGGCCGCAGTCCTGACGGGTGGGCTGTTGAGCAAACCGCGAGACGGTGCGGCAGCCGGCGTCGGCGCGACCACGGTTGGTTTGCCGCCGGTCAAGGCGCTGAGGGTATCGTTGCCGAAGGCCGAGTTCATTTTCGCCGGCGCGCCGCTCATCAGGGCGTCCAGTTTGCCGACCTTGTTCAGCGCCTGCTTGACCTTGGTCAGCAGCTGTTCGTTGGTGAAAGGCTTGCTGACATAGCCGGAAACGCCGGCCTGAATCGCCTGGACCACGTTCTCCTTGTCGCCACGGCTGGTCACCATCACGAAAGGCATGGTCTTGAGGTGGTCCTGCTCGCGACACCAGGTCAGCAGTTCCAGGCCAGACATCTCGGGCATTTCCCAATCGCACAGGACCAGGTCGAAGGTCTCCTTCGCCAGCATGGCCTGAGCCTTTTTGCCGTTGATGGCATCTTCCGTGCGAATGCCCGGGAAGTAGTTGCGCAGGGCTTTCTTTACCAGGTCACGAATGAACGCTGCATCGTCCACCACCAACACGCTGATCTTGCTCATCCATCACCCCTCGAAAAAATCCCGGCAAGCATACCGTTTTGCTGATGGCACATTGCCAAAAACCTTCAGTCACGCCGGGACTTTTCGTTCGCGGGTGCTGCTAGTAACGTTGAAAACCACACACAAAAACGCCCGGCCAAAGGACCGGGCGTTTTTCTTGGGCAGTCTTACTTATCGTCAGCTTTGCCCGGAACATTAGCGGTTTCACCGCTTGTTCCCTCAACTTCTTCTTTCATGCGCTTGAGGCCCAGGTGACGCACGTCGGTGCCGCGCACCAGGTAGATCACCAGTTCCGAGATATTGCGCGCGTGGTCGCCGATCCTTTCCAGCGAACGCAGCACCCAGATAATGCTCAAGACCCGCGAGATAGAGCGTGGGTCTTCCATCATGTAGGTCGCCAGCTCACGCAGGGCGGTCTTGTATTCGCGGTCGATGATCTTGTCGTACTGCGCCACCGACAACGCCAGGTCGGCGTCGAAGCGGGCAAACGCGTCCAGTGCGTCACGCACCATGTTGCGCACCTGGTCGCCGATGTGGCGAACCTCGACATAACCGCGCGGCGCTTCGCCTTCTTCGCACAGCTGAATGGCGCGGCGGGCAATCTTGGTCGCTTCGTCACCGATGCGTTCCAGGTCGATGACCGACTTGGAGATGCTGATGATCAGGCGCAAGTCAGAAGCCGCCGGCTGACGACGGGCCAGAATGCGCAGGCATTCTTCGTCGATGTTGCGTTCCATCTGGTTGATCTGGTCGTCGATCTCGCGAACCTGCTGGGCCAGACCGGAGTCGGCTTCGATCAGCGCGGTCACCGCGTCGTTGACCTGCTTTTCCACCAACCCGCCCATGGCCAGGAGGTGGCTGCGTACTTCCTCCAGTTCGGCGTTGAACTGCGCGGAAATGTGGTGGGTAAGGCCTTCTTTACTAATCATGTTGGCGTCCTTGGAGCGTCCGGTAAGGTGCGGTGGGCCGCAGCGTCAGTTCAGTGAGCAACCACAGGCTTCCTAGCCGTAACGACCGGTGATGTAGTCTTCGGTCTGCTTCTTCGCCGGATTGGTGAACAGGGTGTCGGTGTCGCCGAATTCCACCAGTTTGCCCATGTACATGAACGCCGTGTAGTCGGAAACCCGCGCGGCCTGTTGCATGTTGTGGGTCACGATGACGATGGTGAATTTCGATTTCAGTTCGTAGATCAGCTCTTCGACTTTCAGCGTGGAGATCGGGTCGAGTGCCGAGCAGGGTTCGTCGAGCAGCAGCACTTCCGGTTCCACGGCGATGGTGCGCGCGATGACCAGACGTTGTTGCTGACCACCGGACAGGCCCAGTGCCGACTCGTGCAGACGGTCCTTGACCTCGTCCCACAGCGCCGCGCCTTTCAAGGCCCATTCAACGGCTTCGTCGAGGATGCGTTTTTTGTTGATGCCCTGGATGCGCAGGCCATACACAACGTTTTCGTAGATGGTCTTCGGGAACGGGTTCGGCTTCTGGAACACCATGCCCACGCGACGACGCAGTTCGGCGACGTCTTCGCCCTTGCGGTAGATGTTGTTGCCGTAGAGGTTGATCGCACCTTCGACACGGCAGCCATCCACCAGGTCGTTCATGCGGTTGAAGGTGCGCAGCAGCGTGGATTTACCGCAGCCAGACGGACCGATGAAAGCGGTCACGCGCTGTTTCGGGATGTTCATGCTGACGTCGTACAGCGCTTGTTTCTCGCCGTAGAACAGGCTCAGGCCCGGCACTTCAATGGCCACGGTTTCCTGTTCGAGACTCAGGCTCTGTTTGTCGCGACCCAGCGCCGACATGTTGATGCCGTGGGTATGTGTTTCGTGCTGCATGGGAGGCTCCCTGTGCTAACAAATTCGGTTCGGTTGCCACAGGCCGAGCCTGCGGGTTACACAATTCTTTTCTTGTAGGAGCCGGCTTGCTGGCGATGCAGGCAACTCGGTCATCAGGTTCACCGCGGTGATGCCATCGCCAGCAAGCCGGCTCCTACAGGGTTATCAGCTGTCCAGCGCTTTGTATTTCTCGCGCAGGTGGTTCCGGATGTAGACCGCCGACAGGTTGAGCGTGGCGATCACCAGCACCAGCAGCAGTGCCGTGGCGTACACCAGCGGCCGCGCGGCTTCTACGTTCGGGCTCTGGAAGCCGACGTCATAAATATGGAAGCCCAGGTGCATGATTTTCTGGTCAAGGTGAAGGTACGGGTAGTTACCATCCAGTGGCAGCGACGGTGCCAGTTTCACCACACCGACCAACATCAGCGGCGCCACTTCACCGGCGGCGCGCGCCACGGCGAGGATCATGCCGGTCATCATCGCCGGGCTGGCCATGGGCAGCACGATCTTCCACAAGGTTTCTGCCTTGGTCGCGCCGAGGGCCAACGAGCCTTCACGCACGGTGCGAGGAATCCGCGCCAGGCCTTCTTCAGTGGCCACGATCACCACCGGAACGGCCAGCAATGCCAGGGTCAGCGAGGCCCAGAGCAGGCCCGGTGTACCGAAGGTCGGTGCCGGCAAGGCTTCAGGGAAGAACAAACGGTCAACCGAGCCGCCCAGTACATAGACGAAGAAGCCCAGGCCGAACACGCCGTAAACAATGGCCGGAACGCCCGCCAGGTTGTTCACCGCAATGCGGATGATGCGGGTCAGCACGTTTTGCTTGGCGTACTCACGCAGGTAAACCGCTGCCAGCACGCCGAATGGCGTCACGATCATCGCCATGATCAACGTCATCATCACGGTGCCGAAAATCGCCGGGAAGATCCCGCCTTCGGTGTTCGCTTCACGCGGGTCATCGGACAGGAATTCCCAGACCTTGCTGAAGTAGAAACCGACCTTGGTCATCGTGCCCATGGCGTTCGGCTGGTAAGCGTGAACCACTTTGCCGATGCTGATTTCGATTTCCTTGCCGTTCGCATCGCGGGCCGTGAGGCTGTCGCGGTTGAACTGGGCGTGCAGGTCATTCAGACGGGCTTCGATGTCTTGATAACGAGCATTCAGTTCGGCGCGCTCGGCATCCATGTCCGCTTGCGCGGCGGCGTCGAGCTTGCCGGCCAGTTCCAGCTTGCGACCGTGCAGGCGAATGCGTTCCAGACCCGAGTTGATCGCACCGATGTCGACTTTTTCCAGGGTCTTGAGCTGTGCCGCGAGCTTGTTCACGCGATCAACGCGCGCCTGCAGTTCCGGCCAGGCCGCTTCGCCTTCAGCGATGACTTTGCCGTCCTGTTTGACGTTGACCAGGTAACCGTAGAAGTTGCCCCACTCACGACGCTCGATGGTCATCAGCTCAGGCGGGGTTTTCTGGTTGGTCAGCCACTCGCCGACAATCCAGGTGAAGTCGTTGCCGTTCAAGTCACGGTTGCCGACCTTGATCAGCTCGCGGGTCATGAACTCCGGGCCCTGATCGGGCACCGGCAGGCCAGCGCTTTTCAGGCGCTCACGTGGCACTTCTTCCTTCTGTACCACTTCGCCGATGACCAGGTGATTGGCCTGGCCCGGCACGTCGTAGCTGGCGTGAATCAAATCCGCCGGCCAGAAGTGACCCAGGCCGCGCACGGCAATCACGGCCAGCAGGCCAATGGTCATGATGACCGCGATGGACACCGCGCCACCGCTGATCCAGACGCCCGGGGCGCCGCTCTTGAACCATCCATTCAGGGAGTTCTGTTTCACAGACTTCTACCTTTCTTAAAGCGACGAGTATTTCTTGCGCAGACGCTGACGAATCAGTTCTGCGAGGGTGTTCATGACGAAGGTGAACAGCAGCAGCACCAGCGCCGAGAGGAACAGCACGCGGTAGTGGCTGCCGCCGACTTCCGATTCGGGCATTTCCACCGCAACGTTGGCCGCCAGGGTGCGCAGGCCTTCGAACAGGTTCATTTCCATGACCGGGGTGTTACCGGTGGCCATCAACACGATCATGGTTTCACCGACCGCACGGCCCATGCCGATCATCAGTGCCGAGAAGATGCCCGGGCTGGCGGTGAGAATCACCACGCGGGTCATGGTCTGCCACGGCGTAGCGCCGAGGGCCAGGGAACCGAGGGTCAAGCCACGCGGCACACTGAACACGGCGTCTTCGGCGATGGAGTAGATGTTCGGGATGACCGCGAAGCCCATGGCCAGGCCGACTACCAGTGCGTTGCGCTGGTCGTAGGTAATGCCCAGGTCGTGGGAGATCCACATGCGCATGTCGCCGCCGAAGAACCAGGTTTCCATGTACGGGCTCATGTACAGCGAGAGCCAGCCCACAAACAGGATCACCGGGATCAGGATCGCGCTTTCCCAGCCGTCCGGCACTTTCAGGCGGATCGATTCAGGCAGGCGACTGAAGGTGAAACCGGCCACCAGGATGCCGATCGGCAGGAGCATCAGCAGGCTGAAGATGCCCGGCAAATGCCCTTCTACATAGGGTGCGAGGAACAGGCCGGCGAAGAAACCGAGGATCACCGTCGGCATCGCTTCCATCAGCTCGATCACCGGCTTGACCTTGCGGCGCAGGCTCGGGGCCATGAAGTAAGCGGTGTAGATTGCCGCAGCAACGGCCAGCGGTGCCGCCAGCAGCATGGCGTAGAACGCAGCTTTCAAGGTACCGAAGGTCAGCGGAGACAAGCTCATCTTCGGTTCGAAGTCAGTGTTGGCAGCGGTCGATTGCCAGACGTATTTAGGTTCGTCGTAGTTCTCGTACCAGACCTTGCTCCACAACGCGCTCCACGACACTTCCGGGTGCGGGTTGTCCAGCAGCAGCGGCTGAATCTTGCCGCCCGCTTCGACGATGATGCGGTTGGCGCGTGGCGACAGACCGAACAGGCCCTGGCCTTCCACGACCTGATCCACCAGCAAGGTGCGGTGAGCGGTACTGTGGAACACGCCGAGCTTGCCGGAAGCGTCGAGGGCAACGAAGCCTTTGCGACGTTCTTCAGCACTGATTTCAACGATCGGCGTGGTGCCCATCTGGAAAGTACGGATCTGCTTCAGACGCAGCTCGCCATCGGGGTCGCGCGCCATGAACCACTGGGCCAGGCCACCTTTGGAGTCGCCGAGGATCAGCGAGATACCGCCTACCAGTTGGGTACTGGCAGTGATTTGCGCTTCGCCGTCTTCAAGCAGTTTGTAGCGACCGTTGAGGCTCTTGTCGCGCAGGCTGAACACATCGGCCTGAGCACGACCGTTAATGACGTACAGCCACTGCTGACGCGGGTCGACGAAGATGTTCTTCACCGGCTCGTTCATCTGCGGCAGGTCGATACGCTTCTGCTCGTTGGTGACTTCACCGGTCATCATGTTTTCTTCGCTGGTCAGCGACAAAACATTGAGTTGCGAACCGGTCGCGCCCACCAGCATCAGCGTCGAATCGTTGGCGTTGAGGCTGACGTGTTCCAGCGCGCCACCGGCTTCGTTCAGTGCAATCGGCGTCTCGCCGTACGGGTATTCAACGGCTGGCGTGATGGTTTTCTTGCCGTCCGGGTAGCTGACTTTATAGGTGTGACGGAACACCAGTGCCTGGCCGTTGGACAGACCCACAGCCACCAATGGATGGCCCGGCTGGTCTTCACCAATGGAGGTCACGCTGACACCGGCCGGAAGCGGCAGATCGACGCGCTTGAGTTCAGCGCCACTGTCGATATCAAAGAACAGCGCCTGGCCCTTGTCGGAAACCCGCATGGCGACCTGGTTCTGTTCTTCGAGGGAGATCATCAACGGCTTGCCGGCATCTTGCATCCAGGCGGGCGTGATGGAGTCTTTGGCGGTCAGGTCGGCACCCTGGAACAGGGGCAAGACGACGTAAGCAAGGAAGAAGAAAATCAGTGTGATCGCGCCGAGGACAGCGAGGCCGCCAATAAGGACGTACCAACGGGTCAGGCGATCTTTGAGCGCGCGAATGCGGCGCTTGCGTTGCAGCTCAGGCGTATTGAAATCAATTCGCTTGGGGGGATTCGTAGTCATGGTGGAATTGGCCAGATCATTCATGCGCACACCCTAGCGATCCTGTATGACAGAAAGATGACAATGCAGTGACGCAACAAGTCCGCCGCCAGCGGGAACTGGCAGAGGACCGGAAATTTGGGGGTGTGGGAGCAAGAGCCTTGGCTTGCCGGGACACCGGGTTACGGCCATCGCGGGCAAGCCACGCTCCCACAGGATCCGAGGTTAACCTCGAATCAGTTTGTTACTTTTTTGCGACTTCAGCGCCGCCTTCCGCCAGACCCAGGTCAGCCAGTGCTTTGGCTGCGACTTTGGCTGGCAGTGGGATGTAGCCGTCTTTCACGACAACTTCCTGGCCCTGTTTGGACAGAACCAGTTTCACGAACTCGGCTTCCAGCGGGGCCAGAGGCTTGTTCGGGGCTTTGTTGACGTAAACGTAGAGGAAACGCGACAGCGGGTATTTGCCGTTCAGTGCGTTTTCTTCGCTGTCTTCGATGAACTCAGTGGTGCCTTTCTTGGCCAGAGCCACAGTCTTCACGGAAGCGGTTTTGTAGCCGATGCCCGAGTAACCGATGCCGTTCAGCGAGGAGCTGATCGACTGTACGACCGAAGCCGAACCCGGTTGTTCGTTGACGTTTGGCTTGTAGTCGCCTTTGCACAGGGCTTCTTCTTTGAAGTAGCCGTAGGTGCCGGATACCGAGTTACGACCGAACAGTTGAACCGGCTTGTTGGCCAGGTCACCGGTCACACCCAGGTCACCCCAGGTTTTGACGTCGGTTTTAGCGCCGCACAGACGAGTGGACGAGAAGATCGCGTCGACTTGTTCCATGGTCAGGTGCTGGATCGGGTTGTCTTTGTGAACGAAGACAGCCAGGGCGTCCACGGCAACCGGGATAGCGGTTGGCTTGTAGCCGTACTTCTGCTCGAAGGCAGCCAGTTCGGTGTCCTTCATTTTGCGGCTCATCGGGCCCAGGTTAGAGGTGCCTTCAGTCAGCGCAGGTGGCGCAGTGGCGGAGCCAGCGGCCTGAATCTGGATGTTTACGTTCGGGTATTCTTTTTTGTAGTTCTCAGCCCAGAGGGTCATGAGGTTGGCCAGGGTATCGGAGCCGACGCTGGACAGGTTGCCCGACACACCAGTGGTCTTGGTGTAGCTCGGGATCGACGGGTCAACAGCGGCGAACGCGTTGGCAGTCGCAACGCCAGCAGCGACAAAAGTCATTGCCGCCATCAAACGCTTCAGTTTCATGCCTTACTCCTAGCAGATAGGGTGTGTTAAGTCGGGGCCAAGTATCAGCAGGCCGTGTGAACACTCTATGGCTGAAATATGACAATTGGATGAAAGGCCAGCATTCTGCTTTTTTGCAGGATATTTCGAGTCGCCCCCATCGCGAGCAAGCTCGCTCCCACAAGGAAATGCATTCCACTGTGGAAGCGAGCCTGCTCGCGATGAGGCCAGTCCAGTCGATAAAAAAGTCGACTTAACGACCCTTCTTCCAAAGATACCCACCCACCACAATCCCGACCCCGCAAATGATCGCCACATAGTAAGCAGGCCCCATCGGGCTCTCCTTCAGCAGCAACGTCACCACCATCGGCGTCAAGCCACCGAAAATCGCGTAGGCCAGGTTGTACGAGAACGACAACCCGCTAAACCGCACCACCGCCGGGAAGGCCTTCACCATCACGTACGGCACCGCGCCGATGGTGCCCACCAGCAAACCGGTCAAGGCATACATCGGGAACAGCCAGTCCGGGTGATTGAACAGGCTGTGATAGAACGTCCACGAGCTGATCAGCAACGCTGCGCTGCCAAACACGAACACCCGCCCGGCACCAAAACGATCCGCCAGCGCACCGCTAGCCACACACCCAAGGCTCAGGAACACAATCGCCACGCTGTTGGCCTGCAACGCCGTGGTCGGTGAGAAGTGGTAAACGGTCTGCAGCACGGTCGGGGTCATCAGGATGACCACGATGATGCCGGCGGACAGCAGCCAGGTCAGCAGCATGGAAATCAGGATCGCGCCGCGATGGTCACGCAGTACGGCACGCAGCGGCACTTCTTCGGCCAGGGCCTTGCGCAGTTGCAGTTCGGCGAACACCGGGGTTTCGTGCAGCCAGCGGCGCAGGTACACGGAGAACAGGCCGAACACGCCACCCAGCAGGAACGGGATCCGCCAGGCGTAATCGGCCACTTCTCCCGAGGTATAAATACTGTTGATTGCCGTAGCGACCAACGAACCCAGCAGAATGCCCGCCGTCAGACCGCTGGTCAGGGTGCCGCAGGCGTAGCCGATATGCCGTTGCGGCACGTGTTCGGAAACGAAGACCCATGCGCCCGGCACTTCACCGCCAATCGCCGCGCCTTGAATCACCCGCATCAGCAGCAGGAGGATTGGTGCCCACATGCCAATCTGCGCATAAGTCGGCAGCAAACCCATGATCAGGGTCGGCACCGCCATCATGAAAATGCTCAGGGTGAACATCTTCTTGCGTCCCAGCAGGTCGCCGAAGTGCGCCATGACGATGCCGCCCAATGGCCGCGCCAGGTAGCCGGCAGCGAAAATGCCGAAGGTCTGCATCAGCCGCAGCCACTCGGGCATGTCCGCGGGGAAGAACAGTTTGCCCACCACCGTGGCGAAGAACACAAAGATGATGAAGTCGTAAAACTCCAGCGCGCCGCCCAGGGCAGACAGCGATAAAGTCTTGTAGTCGTTGCGGGTCAACGGGCGTGCGGGTTGAGTCGGCTGCGCGATGCTCGAGGGCGCTGTGGTCATGGCAAGGGCTTCTCTTATAGTCGAATCTGCAACCTCAACAACGCTGGCGGAGGCTTGGGCAGGTCCGGCACCATAGCAAATTGTTCGAAAAAGCACATAGAGGCGCGTTTTTGACGGTCAAAATGAGAACCCGGCGGTCGTCTCGGAGTCTACCGACCGATATACTCGGGATCTTGCAACAGTTTGAAAGGGTTGCTGTGCGAAGACGCTGCTGGCTCTACCAGTCGATTTCGCAGAGTTTCCCTTTAGGCGCCTTACGAAAAACGTGACGAACGTAGTATGTTCGGGGCTGAATCGTTTTTCTTGAAAGCGGCTATTCACCTGAAGTACCAACGAAGAGTCACGGGTCAGAGGCACCCCCGGCATGATAGAGCTCGAACAAGAAGATCCAATCCCGCAAGGCGACCTGGCCCTGCAAATCACCGCGCTTCCTCGCGAAACCAACGGCTTCGGCGATATTTTCGGCGGCTGGCTGGTGGCGCAGATGGATTTGGCCGGCACCGCCATGGCCAGCAAGGTTGCTGGCGGACGCGTTGCCACCGTTGCGATTGATCGCATGGCGTTCCTGGTTCCAGTGGCGGTGGGCGCCCAGCTCTCCTTTTATACCCAGGCCCTGGAAATCGGCCGCAGCTCGATCAAGATGATGGTCGAGGTCTGGAGCGACGACCCGCTGTCCAGCGAGTGGCGTAAAGTGACAGAAGCGGTGTTTGTGTTCGTCGCCATCGACGGCAGCGGCCGTACTCGCTCGGTTCCGCCTCGCGCACGTTAAACGCTGCGGCGGTTTTGCGGTCCATTGCAGTCATTGTTCCCGATCGAGAGTTGTCCCATGAACACGCCCAACGTTGAAGCCGTGAAACTGGATGAACTGAACTGCTGGCGCATCCGCCACGGCCAGGCCGAATTGCTGGTCGCCCAGCAAGGCGCGCACATCCTCAGTTATCAATTGGCCGGCCAACCGCCGCTGATCTGGCTCAACGATGAGGCGGTGTTCAAGACCGGCAAGAGCATCCGCGCCGGCGTGCCGGTGTGCTGGCCGTGGTTCGGCAACTTTGCACGCAACCCGCAGAGCGTCCAGGCGATGCGCGTCAGCCATGAAGCGCCGAGCGCCCACGGTTTTGTCCGGGCGATGGACTGGGAGCTGGGCGGCATCGAGGCCGAAGGCGAAAGCCTCAAGGTGGAGTTTGTCCTGCCCTACCCTGAAGGTGGCTTTGCGCAGTGGCCTCATCAGGTGGATTTGAAGCTGAGCATTCGTCTGGATGAGCAACTGCACATCAGCCTGACCAGCCATAACCAGGGCACGGATACCGTCACCCTCAGCCAGGCGCTGCACAGCTATTTCGCGGTCAGCGATGTACGCAACGTGCACGTTGAAGGGCTGGATGGCTTGAGCTACATCGAGACGCTGGATGACTGGAAAACCGTCACTCAGTCTGGTGATTTGCATTTTACCGGCGAGACCGATCGCATCTACCTCGACGCCCCGCCACTACTAAGCATCGTCGACCCGGCCTGGGAACGACGCATCGAGCTGACCAGCCAAAATTCGCGCAACGCAGTGATCTGGAATCCATGGATCGAGCGCGCAGCGGCGTTCAGCGACATGGCCGACGATGGCTGGCAGCGGATGTTGTGCATCGAGACGGCGAATGTGATGGATGATGTGGTGACACTGGCGCCGGGTGCCAGTCATACCCTCGGCGTAAGCATCGCCAGCAAACCTCTCTAAGCAACACCCCAAAACAACTGTGGGAGCGAGCCTGCTCGCGAATGCGGTGTGTCAGTCGACATTGATCCCGACTGACACTCCCTCTTCGCGAGCAGGCTCGCTCCCACATATTGGATCTTTGTCAGGCTTACTGGCGCGTTACAGATCCGATTCCTTCACTACCCGAACCTTCGCCGCATCCAGCGCATACGCCGCATCAGCCAGGTCATTATTGACCTTCTCGATCTTCAACGTGCCGGTCACCCACAGCGGCGTGTAGATATCATCCAGCTTCAACCCCTTCGGATAACGCACCAGCACCAACTGGTTTGGCGGCGGTGGCGGCACGTGGATGCAGGCGCCCGGGTACGGCACGAGGAAGAACAGCGTGCTGCGACCCTTGGCGTCGGACTCCAGTGGCACCGGGTAACCCCCGATGCGGATGTTCTTGTCGTTCATCGACGGCACGGTCTTGGTCGAATACATCACCGCCGGCAAGCCTTTGCTCTGCTTCATGCCACCTTTCGCAGTAAAGGTGCCATCGCCTTCGGGAGTGTTGTGGTCGATTTCGGGCATGGCTTCGAGGGCTTTCTGGTCCGACTTGGGCATCAGTTCCAGCCAGTCGGTTTCCGGCAGTTCGCCGGCATGGGCCAAACCACTGCCCAGGAAAAGGAGAGTCAACAGAAGACGGCGCATTGAGGTGCTCGGTAAAGGAAGGGCGATAAGTCGCCGAGCATTCTAGCCCTCTCTGCGTGCGGCGCAGAGGGGGCTTTGTCGCTTTGGATCAGTTCTTTTTGATCAAACCGTAGATCACCAGCAACACCACCGCGCCAACCAGCGCACCGATGAAACCAGCGCCTTCGCCCGCATGGTAGATGCCCAGAGCCTGGCCGCCGTAAGTGGCCGCCAGCGAACCGCCGATACCGAGCAGGATGGTCATGATCCAACCCATGCTGTCATCGCCCGGTTTCAGGAACCGAGCCAGCAGGCCGACGATCAAGCCGATAAAGATGGTTCCGATAATTCCCATGGCATTTCCCTCTGAATGATTTGGATATGCCCAAAGCCTAGTCAGACTTTGGCATCCTGCCATGAGAGAACGGCGGTGCCTGAATGGTTCCGCCGCGGCCACATGAAACTATTTATTCGGCGATGAGCGCTTCGACCTTGAGGATCTGTGCCGCCAGCGTCTCGCGGTCCGCACAGCGCAGGTTGGCGTGACCGACCTTGCGACCGGCCTTGAACGCCTTGCCGTAGTGGTGCAGATGGCAATCGGCAATCGCGATCACTTTCTCAACCGGCGGTACAACGCCGATGAAGTTGAGCATTGCGCTCTCACCGATTTTCGCCGTCGAGCCCAGCGGCAGACCGGCAACGGCCCGCAGGTGGTTTTCGAACTGGCTGCACTCGGCGCCTTCAGTGGTCCAGTGCCCGGAGTTGTGTACGCGCGGGGCGATTTCGTTGGCCTTGAGGCCACCGTCGACTTCAAAGAATTCGAACGCCATCACGCCGACGTAATCCAGCTGCTTGAGCACGCGGCTGGAATAGTCTTCCGCCAGGGCTTGCAGCGGATGATCGGTGCTGGCCACGGACAGCTTGAGGATGCCGCTGTCGTGGGTGTTGTGAACCAGTGGATAGAAGCGGGTTTCGCCATCGCGAGCACGCACGGCGATCAGCGACACTTCGCCAGTGAACGGCACGAAGCCTTCCAGCAGGCAAGCGACGCTGCCCAACTCGGCGAAGGTGCCGACCACGTCTTCCGGTTTGCGCAGGACTTTCTGACCCTTGCCGTCGTAACCCAGGGTGCGGGTTTTCAGCACGGCCGGCAGACCGATGGACGCCACGGCGGCGTCCAGATCGGCTTGCGACTGAATGTCGGCGAACGCCGGGGTCGGAATCCCCAGGTCCTTGAACATGCTCTTCTCAAACCAGCGATCACGGGCAATGCGCAGGGCTTCGGCGCTCGGGTAGACCGGCACGAATTGCGAGAGGAACGCCACGGTTTCGGCCGGCACGCTTTCGAATTCGAAGGTCACCAGATCGACTTCATCGGCGAGCTGACGCAGGTGATCCTGATCGCCGTAATCGGCCCGCAGGTGTTCGCCCAACGCGGCTGCGCAAGCATCCGGCGCAGGGTCCAGGAAAGCGAAGTTCATACCCAGCGGGGTGCCCGCCAGCGCCAACATGCGACCCAACTGGCCGCCACCGATTACACCGATCTTCATCGTCAACAACCTCAGGCGATGCGTGGGTCTGGATTGTCCAGGACGCTGTCTGTCTGCTCAGCGCGGAAAGTTTTCAGCACTTCGTGGAACTGCGGGTGCTTGGCGCCCAGGATGCTCGCCGACAGCAGCGCGGCGTTGATCGCGCCAGCCTTGCCGATGGCCAGGGTCGCAACCGGGATGCCGGCCGGCATCTGCACGATGGACAGCAGCGAATCGACGCCGGACAGCATCGCCGACTGCACCGGTACGCCCAGCACCGGCAGGTGGGTCTTGGCCGCACACATGCCTGGCAAGTGGGCCGCGCCACCGGCACCGGCGATAATCACCTCAATGCCACGGGCCTCAGCCTCTTCGGCGTACTGGAACAGCAGGTCCGGGGTGCGGTGGGCAGAGACCACTTTCACCTCGTAAGGGATGCCGAGCTTTTCCAGCATATCGGCGGTGTGGCTAAGGGTGGACCAATCGGACTTGGAGCCCATGATCACGCCAACCAGTGCACTCATCGTCGTGCCTCTTCTCTCTGGGCGCCCGCAGGCGCGTCAAAAAACAACAAGCCACGCAGGATGCGTGGCTTGATTGTACGAATTATGGCCGGGCGAACCGGCCGAAGGCCGCGCAGTATACCGTAATGACACAGATAAACAGCCCCCGAAACGACCATCTGTCATACGGCGCAAAGGGCCGGTTTTATTGACTTGCGAGTCAGCCAACTACACCACAAATCCCTTGTGGGAGCGAGCCTGCTCGCGAAGGCGGTGTGACAGTCAACTTAGATGTTGAACATGAGTGCGCTTTCGCGAGCAGGCTCGCTCCCACAGGGATGGTCGGTGTGTTCAAGTGCCTTGCGCGGCGCCGCCTTCAAGTTTGCGCCACAGCAGCCGCACGTTGGCCTTGCGCACCAGCGCGCAGCGGTACAGCCGAATCTCCAGCGGCACATGCCATTGCGGGCCGCCGCAGACCACCAGTTCGCCGCGAGCCAGTTCGGCGCGCACGCTGAGTTGCGGCACCCAGGCAATGCCCAAGCCTTCCAGCGCCATGCTTTTCAGGCTGTCGGCCATGGCGGTTTCATAAATAGTGGTGAAACGCAGCGCCCGCTGGCGCAACAGCATGTTGACCGAGCGACCGAGAAACGCGCCGGCGCTGTAGGCGAGCAACGGCACGCTGCCCTCGCCTTCCAGATCGAACAACGGTTTGCCGTCCGCATCCGCCGCGCAAACCGGCAGCATCTCGGTATGGCCGAGGTGCAGCGAAGGGAAGATTTCCGGGTCCATCTGCAACGCCGCATCCGGGTCGTAGAACGCCAGCATCAAATCGCAACCGCCTTCACGCAACGCATGCACCGCGTCACCAACGTTGGTCGCGACCAGACGCGTCGCGATGTTCAAACCTTCGTTACGCAGTTGCGCGATCCAACGCGGAAAGAAACCCAGCGCCAAAGAGTGAGCGGCGGCGACTTGCATCACTTCGCCCTGCCCGCCTTCGAGGTGATGAAGATGGCGCAGTACTTCGCCCAACTGCTCGACCACGGTTCGCGCCGTCACCAGAAACAATTGCCCCGCCGCCGTCAGCTCGATGGGCGTGCGCGAGCGATTGACCAGCTGCAGCCCCAGTGCGGCTTCAAGGCTGCGAATTCGCCGGCTGAAGGCCGGTTGGGTCACGAAGCGGCGTTCCGCAGCCTGGGAGAAGCTGCGGGTGGCGGCCAGGGCGCTGAAGTCCTCAAGCCATTTACTTTCCAGATTCATCACGCCCTCCCGGACACGCACCAATTTAGGTCACACGCTCGCCGCACACGCGGCGTCACATGGGCATTATGCCGAATGTGCATAGGCCAGTGTTTAACAGCATTGGCCGAAAATTCTCCACAAGCCTAGCATTTGCAGTGTTCCGGCACAGACCGGGTCCATATCGAGATGATTTCTATCATGTCCTCCGCTGCATCTTTCCGCACAGAAAAAGACCTGCTTGGCGTACTCGAAGTACCTGCTCAAGCGTATTACGGCATCCAGACCCTGCGAGCGGTGAATAACTTCCGCCTCTCGGGCGTTCCGATTTCGCATTACCCGAAGCTGGTTGTCGGTCTGGCGATGGTCAAACAGGCCGCCGCTGACGCCAACCGGGAACTGGGTCACCTGAGCGAAGCCAAGCACGCTGCCATCAGCGAAGCCTGTGCACGTTTGATCCGCGGCGATTTCCACGAAGAGTTCGTGGTGGACATGATTCAAGGCGGCGCTGGCACTTCAACCAACATGAATGCCAACGAAGTCATCGCCAACATTGCTCTGGAGGCCATGGGTCACCAGAAAGGCGAATACCAATACCTGCACCCGAACAACGACGTGAACATGGCGCAGTCCACCAACGACGCCTACCCGACCGCGATCCGCCTGGGTCTGCTGCTGGGTCACGACGCACTGCTGGCCAGCCTCGACAGCCTGATCCAGTCGTTCGCCGCCAAAGGTGAAGAATTCAGCCACGTCCTGAAGATGGGTCGTACCCAGCTGCAAGACGCCGTGCCGATGACCCTGGGCCAGGAATTCCGTGCATTCGCCACGACCCTGGGCGAAGACCTGGCGCGTCTGAAAACACTGGCTCCTGAACTGCTGACCGAAGTGAACCTGGGCGGTACTGCGATCGGTACCGGCATCAATGCCGACCCGCGTTACCAGCACCTGGCCGTTCAGCGCCTGGCACTGATCAGCGGTCAACCGCTGGTGCCGGCCGCCGACCTGATCGAAGCCACGTCCGACATGGGCGCCTTCGTACTGTTCTCCGGCATGCTCAAGCGTACCGCGGTCAAACTGTCGAAAATCTGCAACGACTTGCGCCTGCTGTCCAGCGGCCCACGCACCGGCATCAACGAAATCAACCTGCCAGCGCGTCAGCCAGGCAGCTCGATCATGCCAGGCAAGGTCAACCCGGTTATTCCGGAAGCCGTTAACCAGGTGGCATTCCAGATCATCGGTAACGACCTGGCCCTGACCATCGCGGCCGAAGGCGGCCAGCTGCAACTGAACGTGATGGAGCCGCTGATCGCGTTCAAGATCTTCGACTCGATCCGTCTGCTGCAACGCGCCATGGACATGTTGCGCGAGCACTGCATCACCGGCATCACCGCCAACGAAGAGCGCTGCCGCGAACTGGTCGAGCACTCGATCGGCCTGGTCACCGCACTGAACCCGTACATCGGCTATGAAAACGCCACCCGCATCGCCCGTATCGCCCTCGAAAGCGGCCGCGGCGTGCTGGAACTGGTGCGCGAAGAAGGCTTGCTCGACGACGCCATGCTCGCCGACATCCTGCGCCCGGAAAACATGATTGCTCCGCGTCTGGTTCCGCTTAAAGCCTGAACCGACGCGTTAGTTGTAGCACCGCTCACCAGGTCGAGGGACTAGACACCTCTCACCTTTTGAGGGCTTGGGGATTTATCCCCAAGCCCTTTTTTTTAACTTTTTGGCAGCAAATGAATGTCTGGAGACTGAGAAATGTGGGAGCGAGTTCGCTCCCACAGAAAAGCAGTTCCCACATAACCTGGCGCAAAAATGTCAGGTGTTTCAAAGGCTTCGCGTTATCGCTTGCACCACAACTGTGCAGACGGACGGCACTCTCCTAGGTATAGTGCCGCCCCTCTTCGCATGAGCGGTCGTCGGTAACGAGGCCCAAACCCATGCGAAACCCGAACTAATAACAAACCTGCGAAATGGGACCGGGACGAACACGCGCCTCACCTGTCGTGCCACGCGCACAGCGGTGTAACGCGATGTTGCTGCCTGCCCAACATTTGCCTAAACAAAAAACAGCGAGGAATAATCCATGCTCGAAGTCATTAACGACTTCCTCTCAGGGAAAGTACTGATCGTGCTCATTGTCGGGCTCGGTAGCTACTTCACGATCCGCTCGCGTTTCGTTCAATTGCGCCACTTCTTCCACATGTTCTCGGTCTTCGGCGACAGCCTCAAAAGCAGCGCCGGTCAACTCAGTTCGTTCCAGGCCCTGATGCTCAGCCTCGCCGGCCGCGTCGGTGCAGGCAACATCGCCGGTGTCGGTATTGCCGTGACCCTCGGCGGGCCAGGTGCGGTGTTCTGGATGTGGGTGACCGCGCTGGTCGGCATGTCCAGCAGCTTCTTCGAATGTTCCCTCGGCCAGCTCTACAAGCGCTGCGATTCCGACGGCACCTACCGTGGCGGCCCGTCCTACTACATTCAGCACGGCCTGCAGAAACGCTGGCTGGGCATGATCATGGCGTTCCTGTTGCTGGTGACCTTCGGGTTTGCCTTCAACGGCCTGCAATCCCACGCCGTGACTCACTCGCTGAACAACGCCTTCGGCCTCGACACCACCTACACCGGCATCGCGCTGGCAGTATTGCTGGGCCTGGTGTTCATCGGCGGGATCAAGCGCATCGCCAAGGTCGCCGACCTGTTGGTGCCGGTGAAAACCCTGGTGTACATCGGCGTGACCATCTACGTGATCGTGCTGCAATTCGATCACGTCCCGGCGATGTTGATGACCATCGTTAAAAGCGCGTTCGGTCTCGACCAGGCGTTCGGCGGCCTGATCGGCAGCGCGATTGTGATGGGCGTGAAGCGTGGCGTGTTTGCCAACGAAGCGGGCCTGGGCAGTGCGCCCAACGTGGCAGCAGTCGCGTCGGTCGAACACCCGGTGGCACAAGGCGTGGTTCAAGCATTCAGCGTGTTCCTCGACACCTTCGTGATCTGCACCTGCACCGCGCTGCTGATCCTGCTCTCGGGCTTCTACACCCCGGGCTTCGAAGGCGACGGTATTGCCCTGACCCAGAACTCGCTGGCGGCGGTAGTTGGTGACTGGGGCCGGATGTTCATTTCCGTGGCCCTGTCGTTGTTCGTGTTCACCTCGATTCTCTACAACTACTACCTGGGCGAGAGCAACCTGCGCTTCCTGATCGGTGAAAACCGCAAGGCGCTGATCGGCTACCGCGCACTGGTGTTGGTGTTGATCTTCTGGGGCGCCATCGAAAATCTGAGCACCGTGTTCGCCTTCGCCGACATCACCATGACCATGCTCGCGTTCGTGAACCTGATCGCGCTGTTCCTGCTGTTCAAGGTCGGCATGCGCATCCTGCGTGACTACGATGACCAGCGTGCTGCCGGAATCAAGACCCCGGTGTTCGATTCGAGCAAGTTCCCGGATCTGGACCTGGACCTGCAAGCCTGGCCGGCCAACCCGCCAGCGGCGGTCGCCAAGGCAGAAGCCGAGCCACAAGGCGTACCCGCAGCGCAACGCTGATCGGTTAAAGTGCGGTATCCCATGTGGGAGCAAGCTTGCTTGCTCCCACAGGAACTCATTGTTCTCGGAGAACCTCCATGAATTCCTCGACCTACCCTGCCGCCCAGCACGTCATGGTGCTCTACACCGGTGGCACCATCGGCATGCAAGCCAGCGCCCACGGCCTGGCCCCGGCCTCCGGTTTCGAAGCGCGGATGCGTGAATACCTGCACAGCCAGCCTGAACTGGTGGTGCCGCAGTGGCGCTTTCGCGAGATGTCGCCGCTGATCGACAGCGCCAACATGACACCCACGTACTGGCAGCAACTGCGCGAAGCCGTGGTCGACGCAGTTGATGTGCAGGGCTGCGACAGCGTGCTGATCCTGCACGGCACCGACACCCTCGCCTACAGCGCGGCGGCCATGAGTTTTCAATTGCTCGGCCTGCATGCCCGCGTGTGTTTCACCGGCTCGATGCTGCCGGCCGGCGTGACCGACAGCGATGCCTGGGAAAACCTCAGCGGTGCGCTGGTCGCCCTCGGCCATGGCCTGGCACCGGGGGTTCATCTGTACTTCCACGGCGAACTGCTGGACCCGACCCGTTGCGCGAAAGTGCGCAGTTTCGGTCGTCATCCGTTCAAGCGGCTTGAGCGCCAGGGTGGCGGTGTGAAGGCTTCTTCCTTGCCCGCATCGCTGACCTACAACCAGCCCAAGCAATTGGCGAAAGTCGCCGTACTGCCGCTGTTCCCTGGTATCGGCGCCGAGATTCTGGATGGCCTGCTCGCCAGCGGCATTCAGGGTCTGGTGCTGGAGTGCTACGGCAGTGGCACCGGGCCGAGTGATAACCCCGAGTTTCTCGCCAGCCTGAAACGGGCGCGGGACAAAGGTGTTGTGGTGGTCGCCGTGACGCAGTGCCATGAAGGGGGTGTTGAACTGGACGTGTACGAGGCCGGCAGCCGTTTGCGTGGCGTTGGCGTGCTGTCGGGTGGCGGCATGACCCGTGAGGCGGCGTTCGGCAAGTTGCATGCGCTGTTGGGTGCAGGACTGGATAACGCAGAAGTGCGTCGCCTGGTAGAACTCGACCTCTGCGGCGAACTCGTCTGATCTTAAGGCACGACACAAAACCCTGTGGGAGCGAGCCTGCTCGCGAATGCGATATATCAGTCACATCATTGTTGGATGTGCCGCCGCCTTCGCGAGCAGGCTCGCTCCCACAGGGATCTCCATCAGGCATATAACTTGCTGCGTTCCAGCCATTCCACGGCTGGAAGCCACCCATGCTCCACTCCCACCTCACCACCCTCAACGCCGTCTCCCTGGTGCTCAACACCTTCAAGGACCAAGGCCTGTCCAGCGAGGACTTGCTCGCCGGAAGCGGCATCAGCGCGGCGGACCTGAACCGGGCGGACACGCGCATCACCACCAATCAGGAGATGCAGGTCTGCGCCAACGCGGTCGCGCTCAAGCGTGACATCGGCCTGGAACTGGGCCGGCGAATGCACGTTTCGTGCTACGGCATGCTCGGGTACGCGTTGCTCACCAGTGCCACCTTCGGTGACGCTTTGCGCTTGGCGATGCGCTATCCGGCGCTGTTGGGAACACTTTTCGAGCTGAGCCTGGAAGACGACGGCGAGCGTGTCTGGTTCGTCGCGGCGGATTACCGGGAGAGCCCGGCAATGGCGGTGTTCAATGCCGAATTCTGCCTGGTGTCGTTGAAAGTGATCTGCGACGACCTGCTCGGTCACCCGCTACCGCTGCTGGCCGCACGCTTCGAACACACCGCGCCGGACTATCAGGCCACGTACGCCGAGCACTTCGCTTGCGGGCTGAATTTCGAAGCGCGGGACAACGCGTTTGCGTTCGATCGCAACTGGCTCGACCAGCCCTTGCCGCTCGCCGATGTCATTACCCATCAAGCCATGGCCGAACGCTGCCGCAAACAGAACACCGAGTTCACCGGGCGCCAGGCGTGGCTGGGGCGTATTCGGCAGTTGCTCAGCGCGCAGTTGAATGCAGCGCCGGGGCTTGAGGGGTTGGCCGAGCAGATGAATTGTTCGGCGCGGACCTTGCGTCGACACCTCAAGGATTCGGGGTGCAGCTATCAGGAATTGCTCGATGAGCTGCGTTTCGAGCAGGCCAAGCAAATGCTCTGTGAAGACCAAACGCCGATCTACCGGATCGCCGAGGCGCTGGGCTTCAGCGAGACCGCGAGTTTTCGTCATGCATTTGTGCGCTGGAGTGGTGTGGCGCCGAGTCAGTTCAGGCCCCACCGGTAACCCCCTGTGGGAGCGAGCCTGCTCGCGAAGACGGCGGCACAGCCAACACTGGAATCGTCTGACACGCCGCTTTCGCGAGCAGGCTCGCTCCCACACTGTCTGCATTAGATATCCAACAATGGGCACAGCCGCACCATCAAGGGGCGAATTTCGGTCAAATCTTTTGGCCATATCAATCCCCTTTTGGCCTTTCCTGCCGTTCTCCCAAACGCCGCCTGCCGCGAGACTGTGTTCAACCGAATCAGCCTGCGGAGAACAAGAAAATGCTGACGATCTACTCGGACGATCACCACCTGCACCATGGCCGTTGCGAATTGATAGACGGGCAACTCAAGCCCTGCTTCGAGATGCCGTCGCGTGCCGACCATGTGTTGCAACGCGTAAAAAACCAGAACCTCGGCCCGGTCGAAGCACCGCAGGATTTCGGCCTCGACCCGATCGCGCGCATCCACAGCCGTGACTACCTCGACTTCTTCAAAGGTGCCTGGGCACGCTGGACCGAATTCAATACCGACGGCGACTTGCTGCCCTACACCTGGCCGGCCCGAACCTTGCGCGCCATCAAGCCCGCCAGCCTGCACGGCCAACTCGGCTATTACAGCTTCGACGGCGGCGCACCGATCACCGCCGGTACCTGGCAAGCAGCGTACAGCGCGGCGCAAGTGGCGCTGACCGCCCAAGCACAAATCCAGCGCGGTGCGCGCAGTGCCTTCGCCCTGTGCCGTCCACCGGGACACCACGCCGCCAGCGATTTGATGGGCGGTTATTGCTACCTCAACAATGCCGCCATCGCCGCCCAGGCATTCCTCGATCAGGGCCACAAAAAGGTCGCGATCCTCGACGTCGACTACCACCACGGCAACGGCACCCAATCGATTTTCTACGAACGCAGCGACGTGCTGTTCACCTCGATCCACGGCCACCCGGAAGCCGAGTTCCCGTTCTTCCTCGGCTATGAAGACGAGCTCGGCGAAGGCGCGGGTGAAGGCTTCAACTTCAACTACCCTCTGCCCGCCGGCAGCGGTTGGGACACATGGAGTGCAGCGCTGGATCAGGCCTGCAAAGAGATCGAAAACTACGGCGCCGACATTGTCGTCGTCTCCCTGGGCGTCGATACGTTCAAGGACGATCCCATCTCCCAATTCAAGCTCGACAGCCCCGATTACCTGGCCATGGGCGAGCGCATCGCGCGTCTCGGCAAGCCGACGCTGTTCGTGATGGAAGGCGGTTACGCGGTAGAAGAAATCGGCATCAATGCCGTGAACGTTCTCGAAGGTTTTGAAAGCGCCCAATGAGGAATTAGAACAATGAACAGACTCAAGCGTTTTATCATCCCCACCCTGTGCGCCACGGTGCTCAGTGGTGCAGTTCATGCTGAAGAGCGAACGTTGCGCGTCTACAACTGGTTCGACTACATCACGCCCAAGGCGCTGGAAGACTTCAAGGCCCAGAACACCCAGACCAAACTGGTCTACGACATTTTCGACACCAACGAAGCGCTGGAGGCCAAGTTGCTGACCGGAAACTCCGGTTATGACGTGGTGGTGCCGTCCAACGTGTTCCTCGCCAAGCAAATCGAAGCCGGTGTGTTCCAGCCGCTGGACCGCAGCAAGCTGCCGAACTGGAATCACCTCGATCCGAAGCTGATGAAGCTGATCGAGGCCAACGACCCGGGCAACAAATTCGCCGTGCCCTACATGTACGGCACCATCCTGATCGGCTTCAACCCGGACAAGGTCAAAGCGGTACTGGGTGCCGATGCGCCGGTGGACAGCTGGGACCTGATCTTCAAGGAAGAGAACATCAGCAAGCTCAAGCAGTGCGGCGTCGCCCTGCTCGACTCGCCGTCGGAGATCCTGCCGCTGGCCCTGCAACACCTTGGCCTCGACCCGAACAGCAAGAAGCCGGCGGACTACGACAAGGCTGAAGCGCTGCTGATGAAGATCCGCCCGTACATCACCTACTTCCACTCCTCGAAGTACATGGCCGATATCGCCAACGGTGACATCTGCGTCGCGGTCGGTTATTCCGGCAGCTTCTCCCAGGCGGCCAACCGCGCCAAGGAAGCCAAGAACGGCGTGATCGTCGACATGCGCCTGCCAAAAGAAGGCGCGCCGATCTGGTTCGACATGCTCGCGATTCCCAAAGGTGCGAAGAACCCGGAAGACGCCTACACCTTCATCAACTACTTGCTGCAACCTCAAGTCATCGCGCCGGTCAGCGACTTTGTCGGCTACCCGAACCCGAACAAGGACGCCACCGAATTGGTCGACCCGGCGATCCGCAACAACCCGAACCTGTACCCGACCGAAACGGCGATGAGCACGCTGTACACCCTGCAACCACTGCCGCGCGATGCCGAACGTGCGCGCACCCGGGCCTGGACCAAGATCAAGTCAGGCACCTGAACCGTGTTGGAAGAGGAGACCCGCCAATGAGCGGGTCTTTTTTTGCCTGCGATAACTATCTACCACCTTCGGCCTTCGACAGCCCACTACCTTGCCCTGATCCAGCGCGGCCCCGTGGCCAGCGTTCTTATCGGCACAAAGGAAATGGCCATGCCCGACACCTCGTCCACCCGCTCCGAAGATGTATTGACCCAACTGGTCACTGGCCCCTCGCTATGGGAGGTGGCGTCGAACGCGCTGCGCACGGCACTCGACAGCGCCTACCCGAACCTGGGTATCGATCCGGTCAAGGCCATGGTCGTGACGCCGACCTGGACCGTCACCGAGAGCGAGGTCATGCCCGGCCCACGCCGGTTCGAATCGTTGACCGATGTGTTGGTGCGGCTCACGCTGTCGGCACAGACCGCGACCTACATTGACGGGGAACACTTCCTGACCTTGCAACCGGGGGTGAAGCCTGCGATCCAGTTGCCCGTCAAGATCGACGACATAGGTCGGTTGATCAATCAACTGATCCCGCTGCTGTTCGTGTCCTATCAAGAGCAGCAACTGGATTACTGGAACCAGCAGACAGAGGGCGAAACACCGCGCTGGCATCAACTCTCGGACTCACTGCACAACCTCTGGAACATCGAGCAGGCTTCAGGCTGGGATGAGGATCAAAAGGCCATGGCACTGGCCTTGTTCAACCACCCGGATAAAACCACCCGACACCGTAACGATCCCTACACATCAAGGGCCTGCCTGATCGACATCGATGAACCGGACAAGCATCTGTGGGTGCTGGACGTGGCCGTACTGGTGGGCACGCTGGGCAAACGCACGCTGGTGATCAGCCACTCGATCACGGAGGGCTTCAAACGGTACGACTCGCTGGAATCATTCGGTGAAACACTGCCTGCACGCGTTGCAACCACATCGGCGCCGCATACTTTGCGGTGGCGTTTATATGAGCCCACCGGCAATTTTTTCGACCATCAAGCCACTGCGCTAATTGCGCTCGAAGTCGCAGCGATCGGCCAGCTTCAAGACACCGTTACGAAAGGTGGTCTTGCCCGCCGAGCCATCGACGCCATCAAAAACCGAAAGGACTCTGACGAAGGGCGCTTCAGCCAGATCGAACACTTGCTGCCCGACTGGCTGCTCAATGCTCAACCGGCGGACCTGACCTGCTACAGCCGACACTTGATGGACCTGGCGCAGCTTCGGGAGCAACAGGCGGGAAAATCCTTTCTGGATGACATTCCACCGCTCCCGGCGTTTACGCTGCAAGCACTGAAAGACCAAGTGCTGAAAGATCACCCGGAGGCGACGGACGCCAGGCTCGAAACGCTTGAACTCAGTATCACCAGCCCGGTGATCCTGGGCGCCATTGCCGTACCGGGTAAAACCGAAACCGTCACACTGTCGCTGATCGACCTGGCCCTGCAGAATCTGATAGCCGTGCCGTTGGGTAACAAGACCGTTCACCGCACCGACGGCAACGCCGTTGAGACCTGGATGACACCGGCCTACCTGGAAAAACTGGTCACCGAGGTCAACATCGGTGAAGCCTATCCCGCGCTGATCAAGCAGAAACTGCTCGGTGACACGAAGGAAACACAACGTCGGCAACACCTGTTCGCCAGCCACCTGCGCATCCAGCTGCCACTTCAGACGCTGCAGCACAAAATTCGTGGCGAGGCCGGTATCGATGATCAGGGGTACCGGTACGTGGTTGCGGCGATGCAGGAAAAGCCTGCCGAGCGTTTTGTGGACGGCCAGGAAATCATCATTCGTCCGCTCGCGTTCATTCCCGGGGGCCGCATAAGCAACAAGGCCGACGAGGTTGCAAACATGTTTGTCATCGGGCCACGTCTCGCCGACAGGGGTCCGTGCCTGCTTTTTCGTCCGCTGCTTGATCCGCCGCTGTTGCAATATCCCGGCGAAACCAACCTGCTGTATGCGATAAAACATAACCAGACGCTTCGCCAATCGGTGTTGGCCTGGTTGCCGGACGATGTGCGCTTCAACTACTCACAGTACGTATTTCCCGGCCAACTGCCGTCGGTCTGGACACTGTCGCAATGGCTGGTCGATCCAACGTCGGCCCTCGGCATGATGGGCACCGTCAGGCTAGCGGCCACACCTCTGGAGGAACCTGCACTGGCGACACTGTTCACCGCCAATGCCAACGCAATGATCACCCTGGCGGACCGGCAGTCGGTCTCCAATGCCCAAAGTCGTTGGCAGACCCTCAAGCATGGGGCATGGGCGCTGTTCAACATTGCACTGCCATTCCTGGGTAAAACGGCAGCCAGCGCGGCCTGGGTCTGGCAAATCATGAGCGACCTGGAAGATGCGAATCAAGCCAGCGAGAAAGGCGACAGTGACGATGCATGGACGGCATTGACCGACCTGTTCCTGTCACTCGGCATGGTCCTGGCCCATTACGCAGCGACGCGCCACACCGCCAGCCGCGTGGTTGAAAAGACGGTTTTGACGCTGGAGCAACAGCCCACGCCGAGGCCGACAATCGCCGTGACCCAGCTTCCCGATATCACCGGTCAACGGCTGCCAGCGAATCACAAGACCCATTTGTATGCCCACGGTGCCCTCGCGCGAACAAGCCTGGGGACTCTGCTGGACGGGCTGGCCATCGCAAAACCTGCAGGTCTGGCGAGCCCCTCGACCGAAGTCGGTCCCCACCGTTTTTTGAGCCCGCTCAACAATAAATGGTACGCCCAGGTTGGCCAGCGCTGGTTCGAAGTCATGATCAACGACAACGAGTTCGTGCAAATCGTCGATAGCCGTCAGTCCCCACCAGAGACTGGCCCCCTGCTGACCCATTCCGCAAACGGACAATGGGTCGTCGACACACGCCTGAGGTTGCGCGGCGGTGGCCGTAGCCGAAAAGAATTGGTGCGGGAAAATGCACAGCGTAAAGAGACGCTGCGTAAGCAACTGGAGACCTTCGATACGAACAAAATGGCGCTGAAGACCGCACTCGAATCCGCCGAGAAAGCAGCTGCCTCGTCCGCATCAGGCGTTGATGATCCCAATGGTCGCAGACTGATCGAAACGCTGGATAAACAGCTGGCCGTTTACGACGTCTACATTGATCAGCTCAAGGCATTCAACGTGCTTGAGTCCATCATCAATTACCGCGCCGTCCTGGTCAGTTGTCTGGATCAACAGCTGTTGCTGACGGAGATGTGGTTCAACCGGCAAAACGCTGTATTTGGCACTTGCATGCGTCGCTCGCTGGCTCTGTTTGACGGAGAGCCGAACGAATCCACCCAGACACGACGGCAGGTTCATCAACAGACCAGCGATATAACCCAGGGCTTTATCGACAAAATCGAGTTTGCCCAGGCCCGGATCGAGGAGTTGAACCGACTGGGCAGAGAAGGTGCCGAAACCGCCAGGGAATACACGAAAGGACTGCCAAAGTTTGACCTGCACGACCTGAAGCTGTTTCAGATCAGCCTCGCTCAGGAGCTCTGCCTTAATGACACCGGCACGGTCGCCACCGAGCCTGCCCATAAGGCGCTGGTAACCCTTGTCGAAGACGCGGGCCTCACCATCCAGTCGTCACTGGACCTCGCCAAGGACAATCCCCTGGCGCTACCCGAACGGATTGAAGGATTCAGCGATCTGGTGGAGCAGTTCACAACCATCGACCAACGTATTCTCGACTTGCCCGATGAGTACCCTGGACAGTTGCTGCAACCGTCACTGGACTTGATGCGTCAACGTATCGAAGCGTTCAATGAGCGCGCCGTGAAACACCTGTCGGGGTTGCTGCATGAACGCAAGACCCTCGAACCGGTTCCGGGACCGTCGCGACCGGTAATGGCCCCGCATCGCCTGATCAAAACACGCTTCAAAGGCACCGTCGTCGGCAAGCCGCGAACGCGCCTGCGCTCCACCGATACCGATCTGGTCGACGTGACCTTCCCACTCACCGGGAAGGTGATCGCTACGTTCCATGAGAAAACACCCGACGTCTGGGTCGAGCATGTGCCTGTCAAAACGGCCGTACCCGTCATCATTCCTCCAACGCTGGCGGTCAGCGTGCAAAACGGTGAAGCACTACTGGAACAGCTGGAATCTTTCGTGCGACGTACCGAGGCCCACTCAAAAGGTGATCGCCGTATTCCGCTGGAAATCGAGGAGATGTTTCATCAGCACGCCCGCCGAATGGAAACAGCGTCGGGCGCTATCGAGGAAGGCCTGACCGATAACAATGCCACCGAAAGCGGCCCGGGGTCGGCTGTCACCGTCAAAAAAACACTAGACGATGAAGCGACTGCGCTTTACAAAAAAGGCACCGATATCCGTATCAGCATGACCAAGCGACAGCTGCCCACTGCTGGGCGTGTTGAATGGCTGCACAGCAAGGGCGAGGTAACCATCCACAGGATCGGCAAACCACTGCCGGAGCATCGACGCTTGAAGGGACCGCGCAAAGACTATCTGGATGAGTATGAGATTCGCGATCACGAAACCCGCAAAGTCCTTTGGTATGCGCACTTTCACTACCCGGCATCCGACAGCCCGAGAACAGCCTTCACTGCAGCGCACTTGAAGACCGTCGAACAACGCGGGTCAGGCGGGGCCTATGAAAAGCACACCCGCTTGAACGCACTTCAGTCCATTGCCATTTATCGTGCGGAAATCAACCATCGTCTGGCCGATGCACTGTTCTTCTTGTAGGTAGATCAGCGCCAGACTTTTTCCAGACGCCCGAGTGCAGCACTGATCGCCGCCTCGGGTACCGCCGCAAAACCCAGGACCAGCCCGGCCCGCTGGTCCACCGGTGTCTGTGTGTCCGGCAACCAATAACTGCTTAATGCGTTGATCTCGACATCGACGCTAGCGGCTTTTTCCACCAGTTCGCGCTCACGGGCTTGAGAGTCGACCGCGACCGTCAAATGCAGTCCTGCCGCAACACTCGGCAGGTTGCCGATACCGGGGATGTCCTTCGGCCAACCGGCCAGCAATGTATTTCGCCGACTCAGGGCGGCGCGACGCATGCGGCGAATATGCCGCTGAAAATGTCCGGCGGCCATGAACTCGGCCATCACCGCTTGAGTACTCACTTCGGAGTGCCGGACGTCCACCGCCCGCCGTTGAGAGAACGCCTGCACCAACGCCGGCGGCAACACCAGGTAACCCAGGCGCAGAGCCGGGAAGGCGACTTTGCCAAAGGTCCCGACGTACAAAACCCGTCCTTGTCGATCGAGTGCCGCCAACGGCGCCAGCGGTGCACCGCTGTAACGGTATTCGCCATCGTAGTCATCCTCGACAATCCAGCCTTGGGTGCGCTCAGCCCAGGCCAGTAATTCCAGACGCCGCGCCAGGCTCATCACCACCCCGGTCGGGTATTGATGCGACGGCGTGACATACGCCAGGCGACAATCCTCGAGCACAGCCAATTCGCGGCAGTCGATGCCCTCGCTGTCCACCGCCACACCGTGCAGTCGCGCACCCGCCACGGCGAACGCATGACCCGCCGCCCGATACCCCGGATTCTCAATCGCCACCCCATCACCCGGTTCCACCAGCAGCTGTGCACAAAGGCTAATCCCTTGCTGCGCGCCACTGGTGATCACTATTTGCTCAGCCGAACACTGCATGCCGCGTGAACTGCGCAAATAGGCGGCAATCATTCCACGCAGGCGCTCATCGCCCGCCGGATCGCCATAACACAACTGCTGCAAATCCGGCTTGCGCCAGAAAGCCGCATTCAGCTTGGCCCAGACCTCGAAAGGAAACAGATCAAATGCCGGCACGCCGACCCTAAAGGCACGCGGTGGGCCACTCGGCGGCAAGGCCAAATGGTTCTTTTCAACGCGACCCAATGCGCCGCTGTGGATAACTTTACTGGATGAAATCACAGGTAAATCCAGCCAATTTGTGGATAAGGCTGTGGATAACCCTGTTGACAACCCTGTGGATACTTTTGTGGATAATTTTTTGGTGGGTATCGCGGTTTGGGGCAGCTGAGCGACGTAAGTCCCGTCACCCACACGCCCTTCGATAAAGCCTTCGGCATAGAGCTGATCGTAGGCTCGCACCACGCTGTTGCGAGAGATCGCCAGCGCCGCCGCCAAGTCCCGGCTGGCCGGTAATCGCGTACCGCTGGCCAGTCGTCCATCCAGTACTCGCAGGCGCAAGGCTTGGTAGAGCTGAAGACTCAGGCCCTGACGGCGATCAAGTTCGATACCGGCAGGATTGAACGACAAGGAAAGCAGCACATCGGTCATGACAATGGACCTATGAAATTGGTCATTAATGGCTCTTACAACAGACCAATAGCCTGCCTAGGATGGAGGCATTCGCCAAGGGATATTTCCATGTACAACCCCAGCAGCTTTGCCATCAAAGATTTCGATGAACTGCGCCAGCAGATCCTCGGCACCCGCCTCGCCATGGTGGTTACCCACGGCGAGCAAGGTCTGCAAGCCAGTCATCTGCCGCTGTTGTTCAAACCTGACGAAGGTCCGAATGGCACCCTCTACGGCCACTTCGCCCGGGCCAATCCGCAGTGGAAGGAATTGCAGAACGGCGCGCAAGCGCTGGTGATCTTTGCCGGTGCCGATGCCTACGTCAGTCCCGGTTTTTATCCGAGCAAAGCCGAGCACGGCAAAGTCGTGCCGACCTGGAACTATGTCGCGGTACACGCCTACGGCACCGCCGATGTATTCACCGATGCCGAGCGCCTGCTCAACCTGGTCAGCGCGTTGACTGATCGTCACGAAGCCGGCCGCGCCCAGCCGTGGAAGGTCGCCGACGCTCCTGCTGATTACATCGACGGCATGCTCAAGGCGATTGTCGGGTTTGCCCTGCCGATCCAGCGCCTGGAAGGCAAACGCAAACTCAGTCAGAACCGCAGCGCCGAAGACATCGCCGGTGTGCGCGAAGGGCTCGCCGCCAGCCCCGATGTGCACGATCAGGCCCTCGCCCACTTGATGCGTTAAGGAAATAGACATGAGTCAGATTGAAATCCGCCAGGTCAGCGCCGACGATCACGCCGCGTGGCTGCCGCTGTGGCAAGCCTACCTGCGTTTCTACAACACCGAGTTGCCCGAGGCGGTCACTGACAGCACCTGGCAACGCATGCTCGACCCGACAGAAACGACGCATTCGGCGTTGGCGTGGCTCGAGGGCAAAGCGGTCGGCATGGTGAACTTCATCTACCATCGCTCGAACTGGAGCATCGAAAATTCCTGCTACCTTCAAGACCTGTTGGTAACGCCGGAAACCCGTGGTACCGGCGTTGGCCGCAAACTGATCGAATTTGTCTACGCCACCGCCAAAACGGACGGGTGCTGCAAAGTCCACTGGCTGACCCATGAAACCAACGCCACCGCGATCCAGCTCTACGAGCGCATCGCCGAACGTCCCGGTTTCATCCAGTTTCGCAAAGCCCTTTAAGGTTCAAGGAGAACAGCATGTCGACATCACTCGCGGATTGGAAAGGCGTCCCGGCGCCCACCGTTCAAACCCTCGAAGGGCGTTTCATTCGCCTGGAAAAACTCGACCCGGCGCGTCATGCCGAAGGTCTGTTCAAGGCCTTGCAAGGCCCCGGTGCCGATCCAAAACTCTGGGACTATTTGCCTTATGGACCTTTCCCGGAACGTAGCGTGTTCAACGATTGGCTGAACAACCATGCGGCCAACAGCGACCCGTATTTCTTCAGCGTGATCGACCGTGCCAGCGGTGAGGTACAGGGCATTCTCAGCCTGATGTCGATCGTGCCGGCTCAGGGCCGAATCGAAATCGGTCACGTCACGTTCGGCGCGCCAATGCAGCGCTCACCGAAAAGTACCGAGGCGGTTTATCTGCTGGCCAAGGAGTCGTTTGCCCTGGGCTATCGACGCCTGGAGTGGAAGTGCAACAACGGCAACGCTCGCTCCAAATACGCGGCCGAGCGCTTGGGCTTCAGTTTTGAAGGGGTTTTCCGCCAGCACATGGTGGTGAAGGGACAGAACCGCGATACCGCGTGGTATTCGATTCTGGACTCGGAATGGCCGGCGATTGGCGCAGGGTTTGAGCGCTGGTTGAGCGATGAGAATCAGACGGGATCGGGGCAGGTGAAAACGTTGGTGGCGTGCCGCGGATAAGCGACTACAGTTTTTCTTCCCCTGTGGCGAGGGAGCAACCTCTCTCGCCACAAATTTTGCGCTGTAGCTTCAACTAATGTCGCGCCGAATCCGCACTACCCCCATCCTCAGGCCAAACGGCCTGAACACGGCATTCAGTGATTTCAGCGTCTGATTGCCTTCGCCATGTTCGATATGCACCAGCGTGCGCACCGAAATTTTGCACATCTTTGCGAATTGGGTCTGGTGCAGGCCGGTGACCTCTACGCGTAATCGACGAACCGCTTCGCCAACCTCAAGAGTGCCTTGAGCCAGCGCCTCTTGAATGCTTTCGATCAACAAAGCCCGCGCATCAATGGAAATGGTCATTTCAGCCCCCTGGTGCGTAACAACATCCAAATGTGATGCGATACATGCAATATAGTGCAGTTGCTGGCTGCCTGCGCAATCAATTTACGCATTAAAATGCATTTCAACTGCATTGCACGTCGCAGGATCCGCATCAAATTGCACATGGCTCTCACTGCGACATCATTCTGTAAAAACCATCCGCTATACAACACAGCCCGCTTATAACAAAAAGGCTGTCCACTCATGCCCTTCTCGCCCCAGCGTCTCGCGTTCAGCATCGCATTGCTGATCAGCACCGGCACCCTCGCCGCCCCCTTCAAAAACGTGCAGATCGATACGCCCACCACGGCGGCGCAAACCCTGGGCGGCAGCGACACGTTGAAGATTTCGGCACCGGGCAGCATCACCAACGCGGGCAAGACGGTGAGTCTGAAGGACAGCACCAGCGGCGTCGGCGTGGTGATCGATAACGCGGGCAAGATTATTTCCACTGGCGGCCGGGCGATCGACAGCAGCGGCGACCTGACGCAAGCGCGCAACTACAGCATTTACAACCGCGCCGGCGGGCAAATCCTTGGCTTCAACGATGCGTTGCGCATCGACAGCAACTTCGCCAGCGGCAGCCTGCTGATCGACAACAGCGGCATCATCCGCTCCACCACCGGGCAAGGGCTGGATCTGGATGCGTTGCGTAGCGCAGGCGTCAAAACGACGATCATCAACCGCGCGGGCGGATTGATTCGCGGGGACGCCAGCGACGGCATGAAGACCGGCGCCAACGCGACGATCACCAACTACGGCGAGATTTCTACCGGCGACTCGCACAATGCTGACGAGAAATTCGACGGTATCGACATCGACACTGCAACCGGCGTGACGGTGACCAACTACGGCAACATTTCCGGTGGCCGTCACGGCATCACCACCGACCTCGGCGCCACGCTCGTCAACTACGGGACAGTCACCGGTCGCAACGGCTCGGGTTATGGCTCCGACGGCGACGGCACAGTGATCAACCACGGCACCATCACCGGTGCTTATTCGGGCCTGCAACCCAACGGTGACGGCGATGGCGTGGACATCGACAAACTCGCGCACATCGAAAACTACGGCACCATTCAAGGTGTCGGCGCGGGCGGTGTGGACAAGGGTGGTTTCGCCAACGGCAGTGAAGGCATCGCCTTGGGCGGCGGTTACGTATTGAACGCCAACGGCGCGCTGATCAGCGGCGCCAACAGCGCAATTCTGGTGGACGACGGCAGCGGTGGTTCGGGCGTGGCGGCGACCACGCTGGAAAACTTCGGCACGATTCAGGGCCTCAATGGGTTCGGCGTGAAATTTGTCGGTGAGTTCGATGACAACGTGATCAACGGCGGCACAATCAGCGGCAGCAACGGCCTTGCGCTGGACCTGGGCAGCGGTAGCGACAGCCTCTCCTTGCGCAATGGCAGCCGCTTTGTCGGCGTGGTCGATGGCGGCAGCGGTTACGACCGCGTGCTGATGGACGACGCGCGGGGAGGCAGTTTCGGCACCAGTCGCAATTTCGAATGGCTGGAGGTCAAGCAAGGTGCCTGGACCCTGACCGGCAACGGTGATTTCAGCGACGGCGGCGCGATACGCGACGGCGCCACGCTGATCAACCAGGGTGGGATCGCCGGGACCGTGACCGTCGACGCAGGTGGCGTGTATGCCGGCGGCGGTTCGGTGAGTAATTTGCGGGTAAACGGGACCTTGCGCACCAATACTCAGCTCGGCATCGCGAGCATCACCCATGACCTGACCATGGGCAGCGGCTCAACCCTGGCCTACGGCGTCAACGCCGATGGCAGCAGCGCGCCGATCAAGGTCGGTGGCGTGGCCAATCTGAACGGCGCCACCCTGGCAGTGAACCCCGGCAGCGGCACGTATCCGTGGCAGAGCCGATACACCGTGCTGCAAGCCGCAAGCATCAACGGCAACTTCGGCAAGGTCACCAGCGACTACGCATTCCTCACACCGACGCTCGCTTACACGCCGACCCAAGTCGACCTGACCTACACCCGCAACGATGTCGCCTTCAACGAACTCGCGGTAACCAGCAACGGCAGCAGCGCCGCCAACAGTCTGGCGTCGATGGGCAAAAACAACGCGCTCTACAATGCCTTGCTCAACACCACCAACGCCACGGCTGGCAACGCGATCGAGCAACTGTCCGGCGCCAGCAACGCCAACCTGACCAGCGCAACGCTCGGTGCCAGCAGCCAGATCGGCAGCAGCATGCTGTCGGCGATGCAACAAATGGGTGGCGGTTCGGGGTTGCTGGTCGGCCTCGATCAACGTGACACGCCGGTGCTCGCCGCCAACGGTGTCCCACTCGAAGCCCGCAACCTCAATGACCCCAACGCTCAGGGTCGACTCTGGCTGCAAGCCATCGGTGGCTACGGCAAGCTCGATGGCGAACACGGCAGCAGCGGTCTGGAGCAACGCACCAAAGGCAGCGTGATCGGTGCCGATTGGGCGCTCAATCCGCAATGGCGTCTGGGTGTGCTTGGCGGTTACTCGAAGACAGATCTGGATGCCACGGGTGTTGATGGCAATGTCGAAAGCTGGCACGCCGGTGTCTATGCGTCACGTCAAAGCGGCCCATTCGCCTTGCGCCTCGGCGCGGCGTATAGCGGTCACCAAGGTGAAAGCAAACGCACTGTCGCCTTCAACGGCTTCAGCGACCGTCCGAAAGGCGATTACGATGCCGACAGCCAACAGGCCTTCGCCGAACTCGGCTACGCAATGGGCAGCGGCCGGCTCAGCGCAGAACCCTTCGCCAATCTTGGCTACCAGCGTTATCACCGTGACAGCTACCTGGAAAAAGGCGGTTCCGCCGCCCTTCAAGTCGAGGAGCAAACCCAGGACAACTTCAGCAGTACCTTTGGCCTGCGTCTGGCGCACTTGAATGCGTTGGACAATGGCATGAGCCTGACCCCACGCATGACCGCCGGCTGGAAGCACACCTATGGCGATGTCAGCAGCTCGACGCGTCAAGCGTTTGTGGCGGGTGGCACGGCGTTCAGTGTGGATGGCAGCTCACTGGATCGAGACAGCCTGGTGCTGGAGGCTGGTCTGGATCTGGGCATTTCGGCTCGGCATTCGGTGGGCATTGGCTACAGCGGCGAGATCGGCAACAACAGCCGTAACCACGGGTTGATCGGGCAGTGGCAGATGAGTTTCTGAGAGGGTGATTGCAGGCAGCGTCTCGATTTAGTGTAAGAAAAGGTCATCGGTCCGAAGCGTTAAAAACCGCTGTGCTTAATCAGCGGTGGATTTTCTGCATCGAGCTTCTGACACCGCCTGCAAACCCGCCGGAACGGGCTGACATCGGTATCGAAGCGCTCTCCATAGAGTTTGGTCTCCTTTCAATTGAGGCCAAATTCAATGTCTGTTCAACACAACTATCGACCACATCATCTGGCGCTGGCCATTGCGCTTGCGTTGGGTTGCACCGGATTTTCAAACGCTCAAGAGCCGCCGGAACTCACTGAGTCAACGAGCCTCGCGGAGGTTATCCAGCAACCTGATTCTGCCTCGGTGGATCCGTATGACAGGCTTCAAGCCTTTATCCGCTCGCCAGACACCTTCACCCGGGAGTTCAACTCACCACAGCCCGCGTTGAAGGACGTTTCCGTGAAGTCGGACGGCAGAAATGACCTCATCATCATCAACAATGGCGCCAGCTTTGAAGGTCGGATCGATGGCGGTAAAGGAACCAACGTCATACATCTGATCGGTACTGACGGCGGCCACTTGGGGAACACCCGTAACATCAATGGCCTGTACGTTTCGCAGGGAGCGTGGACGCTGACCAGTGAAGGAGACTTCAAAGAGGGCGTGGCCGTGCTGAATGACGGTAGCCTGACTAACAACGGGACAATCAATGGTGGGGCAAGTACCGCCGGGATACTCCTCAACAATGGCGTAATCAAGGGAGCTGTCACCGTAGAGAGCATCGGCACGTTTGCAGGCAAAGGCACTGTCGGTGGGCTGGATGTCTTGGGTCAGCTCAATGTCAATAAATTGCAAGGCGCCCCAACGGTCAAAGGAAACCTGGACCTTTCCAGCGCCGCTGTACTTGCCTACGAGGTCTCCCCCGATGGCCATGGAGAAACCATCAAGGTCAGCGGCACCGCCAGCCTCGGTGAAGCCACACTGAAAATTGTTTCAGCGCCGGGTGATTATCCGCAAAGCAGTCAATACACGATCATCGAAGCCAAAGAGGTGAAAGGCGAGTTTGGCAAAATCGTCAACGAGTTGGCCTTCATGACAGCGACGCCTGATTACGGCAAAAAGACTGTCGGCCTGACTTACGCACGTAACGACGTACCTTTCGCCGACGTTGCAAAATCCGATAACGGACGAGAGTTTGGCGCAAGCATTGAGGAGCCGAGGGGTGCTGAGCCCGCTCAGGCGCCACCGGACAATACCGCTCCCATTGCTGCGGCCCTGAATCCCGCTGAGAACATCGGTACTTCTGTTGTGGCCACCACACCAGTTGCCACCCCCGAGACCTCAACACCATCCAGCCCTGCAAACGCCGCAGTCGTGGCGCTGCTCGGCAGCGACAAAACAACCGCCGCTCATGCCATCGAACAACTGGCCGGCGACAGTACCGCCAACCTCGCCAAGGCAACGCTCGCCAGCGCCAACCCCGTGGGCACTACCGTGCTCTCGGCCATGCGCCAGTTGGACAGCGCCAGCACCTACAACAAAGGCAGCAACCGCAAGAACGCACCACGCCTGGCGGCGGGCAGTGAAGACAATGGCAGGGTCTGGCTCCAAGCGTTAGGTCATGGCGGCACACTGGACCGTGACTTTGAGCCACTGAAACACTCCACTCAAGGCTTGGTCCTCGGCGCGGATTGGGGCATCGATGATGAATGGCGTATCGGCGTGATGGGCGGTAAAGCCGAAACACGCCTCGACAGTAGCGACCTCGATGGCGGTCTCGACAGCTGGTATCTGGGCGCTTATGCCCTGCGCCAGAACGGCCCCATGTCGCTGCGATTGGGTGCGACCTATGGCAATCACGACGGCAATACCAAGCGCCGAGTGGCCTTCAATGGTTTCAGCGACCGCCCCGAAGGCCGTTACGATGCCAACACCCAACAGGCCTTCGCTGAAGCGGGTTACAACCTGGGGCGTGCCAATGTCAGCATCGAGCCGTTCGCCAGCCTTGGCTACGAACGCTATCAGCGTGACACCTACACGGAAAAAGGTGGCGCAGCGGCCTTGAAAGTTCACGGCCAGACCCAGAACAACCTGAGCAGCACGGTCGGCCTGCGCCTGGCGAAACGCAATTCCCTGAACAACGGCATGCAACTGACGCCGCGATTGAGTGCCGGTTGGAAACACACCTACGGCGATGTCACCAGCGACACTCGCCAACAACTGGCAACGGGCGGTAGAAACTACACCGTTTCCGGTGCGCTGCTGGACCGTGACATCTATAGCGTCGATGCAGGGCTGGACCTGGGATTGTCGGCCAAACATACCTTGGGCGTCAGTCTTAACGGGGAGGTCGGCACGGAAAGCCGAAGCCATGGTGTCACCGGCCAATGGCGGATGAATTTCTGACCGTCACAAATACGCGGCGAAAAAAAAGGGGAGCACATGCCCCCCCGAGGTTTAAAGCGTTGTATCGAGGCTGTTAAATCAGCCTTCGATCTCGATCAGGATTTCGCCCGGATTCACCCGGTCGCCCTTGGCCACGTGGATGGCGGTGACTTTGCCGGCGATGGCCGATTGGACTTCGGTTTCCATCTTCATCGCTTCGGTGATCAGCACGGCTTGCCCTGCTTTCACGGTGTCGCCTTCCTTGACCAGCACATCGACGATGTTGCCCGGCATGGTGGTGCTGACGTGGCCCGGCGCGGTGGCTTGCTTGCGCTTGCTGCTGCCGCCGCTGACGAATTCGTTGAGCGGTTCGAACACCACTTCTTCCGGCATGCCGTCGATGGACAGGTAGAAGTGGCGCTTGCCTTCGGCCTTGACGCCGACACCGGTGATGTCGACGCGGTAGGTTTCGCCGTGGACGTCGATGACGAACTCGGTCGGTACGCCTTCGCCACCGGCCGAGGCGACGCCGCCGGCTTCAGGAATCGGCAGGAGTACTTCAGGTGTCAGGGTGCCGGCAGCGCGTTCTTCGAGGAACTTGCGGCCGATGTCCGGGAACATGGCGTAGGTCAGCACGTCTTCTTCGGACTTGGCCACGGCGCCGATTTCAGCACGCAGTTTGGTCATTTCCGGTTTGAGCAGATCGGCTGGACGCACGTCGATCACTTCTTCGCTGCCGATGGCCTGGCGACGCAGTTGTTCATTCACGGTACCCGGCGCCTTGCCGTAGCCGCCTTGCAGGTAGAGCTTCACTTCGTTGGTGATGGTCTTGTAGCGCTCGCCAGCCAACACGTTGAAGAACGCCTGGGTGCCAACGATTTGCGAGGTCGGCGTTACCAGCGGCGGGAAGCCTAGGTCTTCACGAACGCGCGGGATTTCAGCCAGCACTTCGCTCATGCGGTTCAGTGCACCCTGCTCTTTCAACTGGTTGGCCAGGTTGGAAATCATCCCGCCCGGTACCTGATTGACTTGTACACGGGTGTCGACGGCGGTGAATTCGCTTTCGAACTGGTGGTACTTCTTGCGCACGGCGTAGAAGTACAGGCCGATCTCTTGCAGCAGTTCCAGGTTCAGGCCGGTGTCGAACTCGGTACCTTTAAGGGCAGCAACCATCGACTCGGTACCCGGGTGGCTGGTGCCCGAGGCGAAGCTGGAGATCGCGGTGTCGATGTGGTCGGCGCCGTTTTCGATTGCCTTGAGCTGACACATGGTCGCCAGACCAGCGGTGTCGTGCGAGTGAATGAACACTGGCAGCGACTGTTCTGCTTTCAACGCCCGTACCAGTTCGCCGGTAGCGTATGGAGTCAGCAGACCGGCCATGTCCTTGATCGCCACCGAGTCGCAACCCATGGCTTCCATCTGTTTGGCTTGTGCCACGAACGCGTCGATGGTGTGCACCGGGCTGGTGGTATAAGCGATGGTGCCTTGGGCATGTTTGCCCGCTGCCTTCACCGCTTCGATAGCCACGCGCAGGTTACGCACGTCGTTCATGGCGTCGAAGATGCGGAACACGTCGATGCCGTTGACCGCGGCCTTGGCGACGAAGGCTCTGACCACATCGTCGCTGTAATGGCGGTAGCCCAGCAGGTTCTGGCCACGCAGGAGCATTTGCAGGCGAGTGTTAGGCAGCGCCGCGCGCAGTTGGCGCAGACGCTCCCACGGGTCTTCTTTCAGGAAACGTACACAGGCGTCGAACGTCGCGCCGCCCCAGCATTCCAGCGACCAGTAGCCAACTTTGTCGAGCTTGTCGCAGATCGGCAGCATGTCTTCGGTGCGCATGCGGGTGGCGAGCAGCGATTGGTGGGCGTCGCGCAGGATGGTGTCGGTTACGTGAATCTTCTTGGTCATTGTTATATTCCTCACAGGCCTGCGTGGGCGGCGATGGCGGCGGCGATGGCCAGGGCCAGCTCTTCGGGTTTGCGCTTGATCGAGTAGTTGGTCAGTTCAGGGTGGCTTTCAACGAAGCTGGTGTTGAACTGGCCGCTGCGGAATTCCGGGTTACGCAGGATTTCCTGGTAGTACGCGGCGGTGGTCTTGACCCCTTGCAGACGCATGTCGTCCAGGGCTCGCAAGCCACGGTCCATCGCCTCTTCCCAAGTCAGCGCCCACACCACCAGTTTCAGGCACATCGAATCGTAGAACGGTGGAATGGTGTAACCGGTGTAGATCGCCGTGTCGGTGCGCACGCCGGGACCGCCGGGTGCGTAATAACGGGTGATCTTGCCGAAGCTCGGCAGGAAGTTGTTTTTCGGGTCTTCGGCGTTGATCCGGAACTGCAGCGCGAAACCGCGGTGCTGGATGTCTTCCTGTTTCACCGAGAGCGGCAGGCCGGACGCGATGCGGATCTGCTCACGCACAATGTCGATGCCGGTGATTTCTTCGGTGATGGTGTGTTCCACCTGCACCCGGGTGTTCATCTCCATGAAGTACACCTCGCCCTCGGCGAGCAGGAACTCCACGGTACCGGCGTTCTCGTATCCCACGGCCTTGGCTGCACGCACCGACAGGTCGCCGATATAGGCGCGCTGTTCCGGGGTCAGTTGCGGGCTCGGGGCGATCTCGATCAGTTTCTGGTTGCGACGCTGGATCGAGCAATCACGCTCGAACAGGTGCACCACGTTGCCAAAGCTGTCGCCGAGAATCTGCGCTTCGATGTGCTTTGGATTGACGATGCATTTTTCCAGGAACACTTCCGCCGAACCGAACGCCTTGGTGGCTTCCGAGATCACGCGAGGGAAAGCTTGTTCGAGTTCTTCGCGGCTGTCGCAGCGACGGATACCACGACCACCACCACCGGAGGTTGCCTTGAGCATCACCGGGTAACCAATACGGTCGCCTTCAACCAAGGCTTCGGCGATGTCCGCAACGTTGCCTTCGGTGCCCGGCGTGACCGGCACGCCGGCCTTGATCATGCTGCGGCGGGCTTCAGTCTTGTCGCCCATGCGGCGGATGACTTCAGCCGATGGACCAATGAACTTGATGCCGCGCTCGGCGCAGATATCGGCCAGTTCAGCATTTTCCGAGAGGAAGCCGTAGCCGGGATGCAACGCATCACAACCGGTTTCCACGGCCAGGTTCACCAGTTTTCTGGCATTCAGATAACCGGCCAGTGGCTCGGCACCAATGCTGTGGGCCTCGTCCGCGCGCTTCACATGCAAGGCATGACGGTCGGCGTCGGAATAGATCGCGACCGAGCGAATGCCCATCTCGGCGCAGGCACGCACGATTCGTACGGCAATCTCACCACGGTTGGCGATCAGGATCTTTTTTATCACTTTTGGAGGTTCCCTTGAGCCGGTGGTAACCACGACCTGCTAGACCAGGTCGACGCGTGACCAAATGTTTCAATTCAGTCGCAGGCCCACACTAGCCCCCGCAAGGGATTAACAAAAATGAATAATTATTGGGTTAGGCATAAGTAAAGACTTATAGTCGTGGCATCAGCCTGTGCCGAGAGCGACTAGATAATGCGTAAGTCATTGATGCGTATGACATTGCGTCAATTGCAGATTTTCAATGAAGTCTGTGATCTGCGGTCCTACAGTCGGGCAGCCGACGAAATGTCGCTCACACAACCGGCCGTCAGCCTACAGATCAGGCAACTTGAAGAGCTGATTGGTCAGCCCTTGTTCGATTACGTTGGCAAAAAACTCTATATGACTGAGGCCGCCGAAGCACTCCAACGTGCCAGCCGGGATATTTTCGGGCGTCTGGAAAATCTCGACATGCAGCTTTCGGACATGCAGGGCTCACTGCAAGGGCAGCTGAAACTGGCCGTGGAGTCCAGCGCCAAGTATTTCGTCCCGCACCTGTTTGCCGCATTCAAGCGCCAGCATCCCGAGGTCAATCTGCAACTGACGGTCGTCAATCGGGGCCAAGTGATTCGTCGCCTGTCTGATAACCGCGATGACCTGGTGATCATGTCGATGGTGCCGCAGGACATGGGGCTGGAGTTCCTGCCTTTCCTCAACAACCCGATTGTGGCGGTGGCGCCACCGGATCATCCGCTGTGCCACATGGGGCCGCTGCGCCTGCAAGACCTCGAGCCCTACACCCTGCTGATGCGCGAATCCGGTTCCGGGACGCGACTGGCCTGCGAAGAGTATTTCAAGGAAAAGCGCGTGCACTTCAACCAGACCCAAGAGGTCTCGTCAGCCGAAGCTCAGCGTGAATGTGTGCTGGCGGGTCTGGGCGTAGCGCTGTTGACGCGGCACGCCCTGAACCTTGAGTTGGCGACCGGCGGCTTGATTGAATTGCCGGTCGAAGAGTTGCCGCTCTACCGCAGCTGGTGTCTGGTGCAAGCCAAGGCCAAACGGCTGTCACCGGTGGCGCACGCGTTCCTTGCGTTTATCCGCAGTGAGCGGGTGCAGATCAGCGCGCTGGTTGAGCGTTTCGACGGGAAGTTGTCGGTGCCGCCTGCCAGTAATTGAGTTCCAGCTCCGGGAAATCACCGATCTCGGCCAGCAGTTGGCGGCGTTCGCAGCGATCTTCGATGGCGCGACGGAATTCCATGCGGCGTTGATCTTCTTGCTGACGGCGAGTCTTGGCGGCGCTGTTGCGTTCTTCGTAGGGCTGGGCCATTTCGAGTCTCCCAAGGCGATTACGGGAGTTTCAAGATAGGCGCGGGGGATGACGGTTTGGCGGCTCGAAGGTTACAGACTAGTGAATATTAGTGAGCTGGCGCCGCACCTGTGGCGAGGGAGCTTGCTCCCGCTCGGCTGCGCAGCAGTCGCAACATTTTGGGGCCGCTTCGCGACCCAGCGGGAGCAAGCTCCCTCGCCACAATTCAAGCAGAATCAATCATCCAGCGCTTTCACCGACTTGGGCGACAGCCGCAAGCTGCGAAGGCTGCGTTTGACGCTCTTGAGGTGATTGACGAGGCTCGGTCCGCGCGCCATGGCCACGCCCATCGCCAACACATCGATCACCACCAGGTGAGCAATACGCGAGGTCAGCGGCGTGTAGATTTCGGTGTCTTCGTGCACATCGATCGCCAGGTTGACGGTCGACAGCTCAGCCAATGGCGTCTGGCTCGGGCACAAGGTGATCAGCGAAGCGCCACTTTCACGCACCAGGTTGGCCGTGATCAGCAGATCCTTGGAGCGCCCGGACTGGGAAATACAGATCGCCACGTCGGTTGGCTTCAACGTCACGGCCGACATCGCTTGCATGTGCGGGTCGGAGTACGCCGCCGCGGTCAGCAGCAAACGGAAGAATTTGTGCTGGGCGTCGGCCGCCACGGCGCCCGATGCGCCAAAGCCATAGAACTCGACGCGCTGAGCCTGGGACATGAGCGAGACCGCCCGCTGCAATTCCACCGGATCGAGCTTCTCGCGAACTTCCATCAAGGTGTGCAGGGTGGTATCGAAGATTTTCAGGCTGTAGTCGGCAACGGAATCGTCTTCATGGATCGCAAACTGGCCGAAGCTCGCACCGGCCGCCAGGCTCTGCGCCAGCTTCAGTTTCAGATCCTGAAAACCGGAACAACCGATGGCGCGGCAAAAGCGCACGATGGTCGGCTCGCTGATTCCGACGCTGTGGGCCAGGTCGGCCATGGAGCTGTGCATCACCGCCGCAGGATCAAGCAGCACGTGGTCGGCGACCTTGAGCTCCGACTTGCGTAAGAGATGGCGTGACTGGGCGATGTGTTGCAGCAGATTCAAAGGGCTGGACTCTTTGTTATTGGCAGTTGCCGGAGATGTAGCAAGCTTGTAGTTATACTACAAGAATTGGCTTTTTGCCTGCTCAATGCGTAACTCCATGTCCCCATTCCACGCCACATGCGCTCCATGTAGCACTTACGAGGGGTTCGCGTCCTTATGTAACAGCTTGGCCAGTTCATCAGCCTCAACGGGGCGACTGATCAAATAGCCTTGCACTTCATCGCAGCGCTCGGCTTTCAAAAACTCCAGCTGCTCTTGCCGCTCCACACCTTCGGCCACTACTTTCAGCGACAAACCATGCGCCATCGCAATGATCGCCCGAGTAATGGCCGCATCCACAGTGCCCTCCCCCAGCCCGCGGATAAACGCCTGATCGATCTTCACGTAGTCCACCGGAATGCGCTTGAGGTAGCTCAGGGACGAATACCCGGTACCAAAATCGTCGATAGCCAGCTTAACCCCCAGATCCCGCAGTTGCTGGAAGGTCGCGATGATGTGCTCGACGCTGTCCAGCAACTGACTTTCGGTGAGCTCCAGCTCCAGGTAGTGCGGTGCCAGGCCGGTTTCTTCCAGCACTTGGCGCACCAGGCTGACCAGCTTGCCCTGACGCAATTGATGCACTGACAGGTTGACCGACACGCGGATCGGTTCCAGCCCCTGCCGCTGCCATTCGCAGGCTTGCCAACAGGCCTGGCGCAAGACGAACTCGCCAATCGGGCCGATCAGCCCGGTTTCCTCGGCCAGACCGATAAAATCCGCCGGCGGCACCCGGCCCATGGTCGGGTGATCCCAGCGCACCAGCGCTTCGGCGGCATTCAAGCGGCCCGTGGCGAGGCAGAGTTTGGGTTGGTAAAAGACTTTCAACTGCTTTTCTTCGATGGCTTTGCGCAGCTGGTTTTCCAGCTGCAAACGCTCGAGGGTGCTGGCTTGCAGGCTTTCGGTATAAAACTGGAAGTTGTCGCCGCCCAAGTGTTTGGCATGCTGCATGGCCATGTTCGACTGACTGACCAACGCGGAAATTTCCCGCGCGTTGTCCGGCAACATGCTGATGCCCATGGACGCACTGACCACCAGCTCATGGCCATCGACGGAGACTGGCAATCGCAGCTTGGTCGACAACCGCGTCGCCACCCGCGCCAGGCTCGACAGGTTGCCGTAGGTATCAAACAGTACTGCAAACTCGTCGCCCGAAAGCCTGGCAATCGTGTCGGCCTCTGGCAGCGCGTTGACCAGGCGCCGGGACATTTTCTGCAGCAGTTGGTCGGCGACGTCATGGCCCAGGCTGTCATTGAGCAGTTTGAAGCGGTCCAGATTGATGTGCAGCAACGCCAGGCTGCGTCCACCCTGGCGCACCCGCTGATGGGCCTCGCGCAACCGTTCCCGGAACAACGAGCGATTCGCCAGGCCCGTCAGTTCGTCATAGTGGGTCAAGTAGCGCATGCGCTCTTCGGATTCGCGGCGAGCCGATAGATCGGCGAAGAAGCCGACAATATGACTGACATTTCCTCGAGTATCGCGAACGGCGTTCAGTTGCAGCCATTGCGGGTAGAGCTCGCCGTTTTTACGGGTCTCGACCAATTCGCCTTGCCACGTCCCGTGCTGCTCCAGCGCCTGATGAATAGCGCCGTAATGGCGGCGAGCATCGCGACTGCACGGTAGCTCGACGACATTGCGCCCCAGCATGTCATCGATGTCATAACCGGTGACTCGACTGAAGGCCTGATTGACGGCGATCAGCGCGTAATCAGGGTCGAAAATCACGATACCTTCGCTGGCGGCTTCGAACACAGTGGCGGCCAGTTGGCGCTGTTCTTCCTGAACCTTGGTGGCGCTGATGTCGCGACGGGTGCCGACCATGCGGATCACCCGACCCGTTTTGCTGCGCTCGACGGCCCGGCCTCGGTCCTCGATCCAGACCCAGTGGCCGTCGCCATGCCGCACGCGGTATTCGATCTGGTAATCCTCGCTGCGGCCTTTCAAATGCTCGATCAACGCGCGCTTCAGCGCCGGCAGGTCTTCGGGGTGCAACCGCGGGCGAAGGTGGCGGAGCATGGCCGTCACATACTCCGGCGCGAGGCCGAACAACTCCTGGATCTGCGTGTGATGGACTTCGTCGGTTTGCAGGTTCCAGTCCCACAGCCCCAATTCGCTGGCCTTCAATGCCAACGCCAGCCGAGCTTCACTCTTGCTCAGGGCCTGGTTGGCGACGTCGAGCTCCAGGCTGCGCTGGGCGACACGGTTTTCCAGCTCGACCTGGGCTTCACGCAGCCTTTCTTCGGCAGCACGGCGTTGATCAATTTCCTTGGCCAGTTCGTGATTGAGCTGATCGCTGCGGGTTTGTGCTTGCTGCAAATGCTCGATCAACGCCTGATTCTGGAAACGACGCAGCATTCCGCTGTCGATCAGTCGATTGACCTGCCAGGCAATCACGCTGAGCGCGCCCAACAAAATCAAGCCGAACCAGCCCCAGCCATGATCCTGTGCGTCGCCGCCCCAGAATAAATAGGCGATGGCCGGCAACAGGCAGGGCAAGGTAAAGGACAGGAACGCCGGCAGGCTGACCGCGTACGCCACGCTGGCAGAAAGAGCGGCGGCACCCATCAGGCCGAACACCCATGCCTGCTGCATGAAGTTGTCGGCAGGCACCAAGGCAATACTGGCACCGGCCAGGGTCAGGCCGGTGAGGCCAGAGCCGAGCAAAAACATGCGACGCCAGATCGGATGCGCCTGGCGGTTGGGAATCGCCGAATCGAAGGCCGCGACTTGAATTACCCGCAACGCCACCAGCGACAACAGCCACACCAGCCAGACGCTGACCAGGAAGTAGCGCTGCGGGCTCCAGAGCAAACCGGCGCAGACCAGACCATTGATCAACATGAATAACGTGGGCAGCAATGACCCCTGATAAAGCAGGCGCGTGCGTTCGACCGCCATTTCCATGGCGTACTGCTTGCGGATAACCCGCGGCTCCACCGTGGGGCCCGACAGGTCGGTGCTGAGGGTCATAGGCAATGTTCTTGTTCTTATAATGATGAGCATGAGCCCGAAACGTCGACGGAGCATACACAAGCCAATGCACTTGCCAAACTGCCCCAGATCATAAATTCGACAATATTTACGCAGCCCGAGACCCCGTCAAAACCCTTGGAGCGCGGCCCGCCAACGCCTGCAGCCAGTGACTGACCGGTCGTCCTCCGTGGATCTTTCATCGGCTAATGCAAAGCTCGGTTTGCCCGGTGTGGCGGCGCACCCTAGAATGCCCCGATGCGCGATGATCTCTCCCTTCTGCTGAACTCCCTCAACGATGCCCAACGCCAGGCCGTAGCTGCCCGCGTGGGTCGTCAGTTGGTCCTGGCCGGTGCTGGTTCCGGTAAAACCCGAGTGCTGGTGCACCGTATCGCCTGGTTGATCCAGGTCGAAAACGCCTCGCCGCACTCCATCCTGTCGGTGACCTTCACCAACAAGGCCGCGGCCGAGATGCGTCAGCGCATCGAGCAGCTGATGGGGCTCAACCCCGCCGGCATGTGGGTCGGCACCTTCCACGGCCTGGCGCACCGCTTGCTGCGGGCGCACTGGCAGGAAGCCGGGCTGAGCCAGACCTTCCAGATTCTCGACAGCGACGACCAGCAACGCTTGGTCAAGCGGGTGATCCGCGAGCTGGGCCTGGACGAACAACGCTGGCCGGCCCGTCAGGCCCAGTGGTTCATCAACGGGCAGAAAGACGAAGGTCTGCGTCCACAACATATTCAAGCCAGTGGCGACATGTTCCTGGCGACCATGCGCAGTATTTATGAGGCTTACGAGGCTGCCTGCCTGCGCGCCGGCGTGATCGACTTCTCCGAATTGCTGCTGCGTGCCCTCGATTTGTGGCGCGACCACCCGGGTTTGCTGGCTCATTATCAGAAACGTTTCCGCCACATTCTGGTGGACGAGTTCCAGGACACCAACGCCGTGCAGTACGCCTGGTTGCGTCTGCTGGCCAAGGGCGGCGACAGCCTGATGGTGGTGGGCGACGACGATCAGTCGATCTACGGCTGGCGCGGCGCGAAAATCGAGAACATCTATCAGTACTCCGATGATTTCCCGGATGCCGAGACCATTCGTCTGGAGCAGAACTACCGCTCCACCGCCGGTATCCTCAAAGCGGCAAACGCCCTGATCGCCAACAACACCGGGCGCATGGGCAAAGAGCTGTGGACCGATGGCGGCGAAGGCGAAGCGATCAACCTGTACGCTGCGTTCAACGAACACGACGAAGCACGTTACGTGGTGGAAACCATCGAAAGCGCGCTGAAAACCGGCTTGGCTCGCAGCGATATCGCGATTTTGTACCGCTCCAACGCCCAATCGCGCGTTTTGGAAGAAGCCTTGCTGCGCGAGCGCATTCCGTACCGCATCTATGGCGGTCAGCGCTTCTTCGAGCGGGCAGAAATCAAGAACGCCATGGCTTATCTGCGCTTGCTGGAAGGCCGAGGCAACGATGCGGCACTGGAGCGGGTGATCAACGTTCCGGCCCGAGGCATCGGCGAAAAGACCGTCGAAGCCATTCGCGACCATGCCCGTCACAGCGATGTGTCGATGTGGGAAGCCATGCGCCTGCTGGTCGCCAATAAAGGCCTGACCGGTCGTGCTGCCGGCGCGCTCGGTGCCTTTATCGAGTTGATCGAGAACCTCGCTGCCAAGTGCATGGAAATGCCCCTGCACCTGATGACCCAGACGGTCATCGAGCAATCCGGGCTGATTGCCTATCACCAGGCGGAAAAAGGCGAGAAAGGCCAGGCTCGGGTAGAAAACCTTGAGGAACTGGTCAGCGCCGCGCGCAACTTCGAAAACGCCGAAGAAGACGAAGACCTGACGCCGCTGGCGGCGTTCCTTGGCCATGCATCGCTGGAAGCCGGCGATACTCAGGCCGAGGAGCACGAAGACAGCATTCAGCTGATGACCTTGCACAGCGCCAAGGGTCTGGAATTCCCTTACGTGTTCCTGGTGGGCATGGAGGAAGGTCTGTTCCCGCACAAGATGAGCCTGGAAGAGCCCGGCCGTCTTGAGGAAGAACGCCGCCTGGCCTACGTCGGCATCACCCGGGCCATGCAGAATCTGGTGATGACCTATGCTGAAACCCGACGCCTGTATGGCAGCGAAACCTACAACAAGGTCTCGCGTTTCGTACGGGAAGTGCCGAAAGGCCTGATCCAGGAAGTGCGCTTGTCGAACAGTGTCAGCCGTCCGTTCGGTGGCAATCAATCGATGAGTGGCAGCAACCTGTTCAGCGGCAGCGAGATCCCGGAAACCGGCTTCAGCCTGGGTCAGACTGTACGGCACTCGATCTTTGGTGACGGCGTGATCCTCAACTTCGAGGGTTCCGGCGCGCAGGCGCGGGTGCAGGTGAACTTCAGCGAAGGCAGCAAGTGGCTGATGCTGGGTTACGCGAAGCTGGAAGCTGTTTAGGGCTATCTAATAGCTTTTCTGTGGGAGCGAGCCTGCTCGCGAATGAAAGCGCCGCGGTATATCTGATAAACCGTGGTGCATCCTTCGCGAGCAGGCTCGCTCCCACAGGGTTTGTGCTCAACCCCACCCCGGCAGGTTGATCTTTTAAGGCGCGAAATAATGGGCTCAGGCTTCTTTTCTTCCTGGACATTCTGGGCCCTGATGTCGGCGGCGTTTGCCGCCCTGACCGCGATCTTCGCCAAAATCGGCATCGAAAACGTCAATTCCGACTTCGCCACCCTGCTACGCACCGTAGTGGTACTGGTCAGCCTGGCCTTGATTTTGTACGCCACGGGCCAATATCAATCATTAGGATCGATCTCGGCGAAGAGCTACCTGTTCTTGCTGCTGTCGGGACTGGCCACCGGCGCCTCGTGGATCTGCTACTTCCGCGCGCTGAAACTGGGGCCGGCCTCGCTGGTTGCTCCTGTGGACAAGCTCAGCGTGGTGCTGGTGGCGGTGCTCGGCGTGATTCTGCTGGGCGAAAAACTCGACCTGCGCCAATGGGGCGGAATCGGCCTGATTACGGCCGGTGTGGTCATGCTGGCGCTGCGACGCTAGGCATCCTTCCTACATAAGCTATCCACTCGTCCTACGGACGAAAGTCAAAAGGCCTTATTGCGCTGACTGAAGCTGAACGCAACCTGTCAGGCAAAAGCCCGAAACACTCTGCCGCTAGCCAGTAACACTTCAGCTGTGCAACATGGCGCGCGTGCCATCCACAAATGGGATTACCCTTTATGAAACGTTTTCTTAGCATCGCCATGGCGTTGTGCATCGGCCTGACGATGAGCCTCGACGCCAACGCCAAGCGCTTTGGTGGCGGCAAAAGCGTCGGCGCTGCGCCGACCCACCAGACCAGCCAAATGGCGCCTTCTTCTCCAGGCATGGGCGGCGCTGCGGCGACCGCTGGTGCTGCCGGTGCCGCAGGCGCTGCCGCCAAGGCTGGCGGTGCTTCGCGCTGGCTCGGCCCTCTGGCCGGCATCGCTGCCGGTGGCCTGCTGGCCTCCATGTTCATGGGCGGTGGCTTCCAGGGCATGCAGATCTTCGACATCCTGATCATGGCGGTCATCGCCTTCCTGATCTTCCGCTTCATCGCCGCTCGTCGTCGCAAGCAACAGGAGCACATGGCTCCAGCTGGCCACGCACCGATGCAGCGTGAAGTGTTCGACCAGCAGCCTGCTGGCGGTTCGATCTTCGGTGGTTCGGCTGCTCCGGTTGCCGCTCGTCCGGTTATCAATGCGCCAGCCTGGTTCAATGAAAAGAACTTCATTGAAGCGGCCCGCAACCACTTCCAGTCCCTGCAGCAGCATTGGGACGCCAACGAAATGGACAAGATCGCCGAGTTCGTGACCCCGCAAATGCTCGAGTTCCTCAAGCGCGAACGTGCTGACCTGGGCGACGGCTTCCAGTCCACCTACATTGATAACCTCAATGTTCAACTGGACGGCGTGGATGATCGTGCCGACAAGACCATCGCCACCCTGACCTTCAGCGGCGTATCGAAGACTTCACGTTTCGATCAGGGCGAAGTGTTCAGCGAAAGCTGGAACATGGAACGTCCGCAGGGCGAAAACCAGCCTTGGCTGGTGGCCGGTATCCGCCAGAACGGCTGATACGACCCGGTTCTGTTTGGAAGGTGCCGAGCTAAGATCAGACAAGGCAAAAACAGGTGAGAAACGGCTGGGGTCGCACCCGACTTGACGTTAGTCAATGAGCATTTCGAACCTGTTTTTAACGCAGTATGATCGACGCGCAGGCACGTTCCAGACAGAACCTAGCGTGCTGTAATGAAAACCCCAGCCTTGGCTGGGGTTTTCTATTTCGCGGTTGCATCTATAGCGAGCTACTGTATAAACCGCCCCAACTAAACCGCGCCATCAAGCAAGAGGATCCCGGACGTGGAAGAAATCATCGAACAACTGCGTGAAGCCAACGAACCGGTACCGGTCCCCTTGGAGCTGCCCGACGAAGACCAGATCGTGGAAATCGAAGAACAACTGTTCATCGATATTCCGTTCGTCTTCAGAGAGTTTTTGCTGACCGTCAGCGACGTGGTCTACGGCAGCCTGGAGCCGGTGACTGTCACCGACCCGCAATCCCACACCTACCTGCCAGACGTTGCCGCCAACGCCTGGGACGCTGGCGTTGACCGCAGCATGATCCCGATCTGCCAGGACGGTGATGACTACTACCTCGTCGAAGAAGACGGCACCGTGGTGCTGTGGCAGGCCGAAGAAGAACTGATCGCCGAAGAAACCTGGGAATCAGTGTGGCACTGGGCGCGGGACGTCTGGCTGGAAAGCTGAGACGTCTCGGCTTTGTAGCAGGTGCGATGTCAGTGACCGGGTGCATCATTGTGGTTGTCCAGGGTTTCGAGCAACGCCACCTGCATCCGCGTGTGCACGCGGATGAACCAGCGCCAGAGTAATGCTGCCACGGCGGCGGCGACCACGATGATCAGTACCAGCAACTTGTTGGTCGGCAGAATACTGGCGGACAAGGCTGCCAGTAGCAGGAAAATCACCAGCAGCGAGAGGATCGGAATCACTTCGGCGATCACCCGACGTACTCGCTGTGTGTGACGCCCGGCCATTTCCGGCTTCACGCCCATCTCGGCCAACAGCAGCGACAGCGCCTTGAGCTTGCGATAGGCGGCGATCAGGAACGGCAACGACAACAGCAGCGCCCCACCCCAGATCAATGCTTTCTGCCAGCTCGGGTCGCTGATCCAGCCTTGCAGATACGCGGACATGCGTTCGGCGAAGAACGCCCCCGAGAAGAAAATCGCAATCACCAGCGCCAGATTGACCCCCACCTGCAACAAAATCCGCCGAATCATCGACGCCAGCAGCGCGCCCTCGCCCTGCGGCTGAATACTGCGCAGCCATTCGCCGTACATCCCCAACACCCGGCCCAGCCGTTGCGGCATCACCGCGGCGAGCTTGATCGACAGCGGATCGGCCGCTCGGATCAGGTACGGAGTCAGCAGCGTAGTGATCACCGAAACCGCCACGGCGACCGGGTAGAGGAAGTTGCTGGTCACCTGCAACGTCATGCCCAACGCAGCGATGATGAAAGAAAATTCGCCGATCTGCGAAAGGCCCATCCCCACGCGTAGTGAGGTGCGTCCGTCGTTGCCGGCGATAAACGCCCCGAGGCCGCAGGACAGCATCTTGCCAAGCACCACCGCCACGGTGATCACCGCGATTGGCCAGGCGTATTGCAGGAGGATCATCGGATCCAGCATCAGGCCGATGGCGACAAAGAAAATGGCGCTGAACAAGTCGCGAACCGGCTCGATCAGACGCTCTATTTTCAACAGTTGCCGAGACTCGGCCATGATCGCGCCAATCAGGAATGCACCGAGCACCATGCTGTATTCCAGTTTCACCACCAGCAGGCAGAAACCGAAACACAGCCCCAGCACGGTGATCAGCAGCATCTCGTTACTTTCGAATTTAGCTACGTACGCCAATAGTCGTGGCACCAGCAAAATCCCGATGACCAGCGCGACAATCATGAACAGCGAAAGCTTGCCGACCGTGGAAAACACTTCGCCGGAGCTGACCGTGCCGCTGACGGCGATGCTCGACAGCAACGCAATGATGCCGATGCCCAGGATGTCTTCGACGATCAGCACTCCGAAGATCAACTGCGCGAAACGCTCGTTCTTCATCTTCAGGTCGTTGAGTGCCTTGACGATGATGGTGGTCGAGGAAATCGCCAGGATCGCGCCGAGGAACAGCGAATCCATGGTGTTCCAGTCAAACCAGCGACCGATCTCGTAGCCGATCCAGATCATCAGCACGATTTCGAGGAACGCCGCGATGAACGCCGTCGCACCGACCTTGAACAACTTGCGCAGGCTGAATTCGAGGCCGAGGCAGAACATCAGGAAAATCACCCCGAGCTCCGCGAGGGTCTTGATGGTTTCTTCGTCGTGGATCAGCCCGAACGGCGGCGTGTGCGGGCCGATGATGAATCCGGCGACGATGTAGCCCAGCACCACCGGCTGCTTGAAGCGATGGAACAGCACGGTCACCACGCCCGCGATCAACATGATCACTGCCAAATCCTGAATGAAACTGATGGCATGCATGGCGTGGGCTCCTTAAGGGGGACTTTTGGAGGTTAACACCGGGACTTGCGCCGCAAAGGCGGTGCAATATATGGAAACAGATCGAAACGGGCGTGACGGCAGCCACCTGCCCGGCGTCCCGATAACTGTTGGTTTTGAAAAGCTGACAAGGCACCCGCAGAGGTGCGCCCCTGAAATTCTGCCTTGAACCGTGAGAACGCTATGGAACCCGGAAACGCACAACTGTCGATGACGGTATTGATGACCCCCGACATGGCCAACTTCTCTGGCAATGTCCACGGCGGTACCTTGCTCAAGTACCTCGACGAAGTCGCGTATGCATGCGCCAGCCGTTATGCCGGTCGCTACGTGGTGACGCTGTCGGTGGACCAGGTGATTTTCCGCGAGCCGATTCATGTCGGCGAACTGGTGACCTTCCTGGCTTCGGTCAATTACACCGGCAACACCTCCATGGAGGTGGGCATCAAGGTGGTGACCGAGAACATCCGCGAGCGCTCGGTGCGCCACACCAACAGCTGCTTTTTCACCATGGTCGCGGTGGATGACGACCGCAAACCGGCTGTTGTCCCGCCACTGCAACCGCAGAACAGCGAAGACAAACGCCGCTTCATGCAGGCCCAGCAGCGTCGGCAGATTCGTCAGGAGCTGGAAAAGCGCTATCAGGAAATCAAGGGTGATGCCTGAGACCTGTGGTCGACTTTAGATAGTCATCGTCGGAACGCCGCCCGGAGCAAGCTCGCTCCTACAGGGAATCCATGTGGGAGCGAGCCTGCTCGCGAATGGCGTCGACGCAAATTCAGAGGCTGATCGCCGTCGCCTCAAACCGCACTCGCGGATGCGCAATCCGGTCCTGCGCCCGCACCAATTCCAGCTCATAGCTGGCACAGGCCTGAGTCTCCAGCAGAACTTCATGCACCGCTGCCGCCGTAAATTCGAACGCAGCGACCAGACTGTCACCCAACAACACCCGCGCCAGGAACAGCCCGGACGTCAGGTCGCCCACGCCCACCGGCTGACGCGGAAACGCCAGCAGCGGACGACGCAGGTGCCAGCTGCCCTCGGCAGTCACCAGCAACATCTCGAAGCCATCCGCCGGCTTACCGGGATAGTCCAGATGCTTGACCAATACCGCCTTCGGCCCACGCGCCAACAGCGCTCGCGCCATGGCCAGGCAATCGAAAAGTGACTGCGGTTTGCGTCCCGAGAAGCTGTCCAGTTCCAACTGGTTCGGGCACATGAAGTCAGCCACCGACGCCGCTTCTTCCAGCAGGAAGTCGCTGACTTCGGCCGGAACGCTACAACCTTTCTCAGGATGGCCCATCACCGGGTCGCACAAATACAGTGCCTTGGGATTCATCGACTTGATGCGCGCCACGCCGGTCAGGATCGCCCGGCCCTGAGCAGCACTGCCCAGGTAACCCGACAGCACCGCATCGCAGTTGCCCAGCTCGCCAATCGCGGCAATGCCTTCGACCAGCTCAGGGATCTGGTGCGGCGCGAGCACTTCACCGGTCCACTGGCCGTACTGGGTGTGGTTGGAGAACTGCACGGTGTTGAGCGGCCAGACATTCACCCCGACCCGCTGCATCGGGAAAACCGCAGCGCTGTTGCCAGCGTGGCCAAACACAACATGGGACTGAATGGCGAGCAGATGGGGCGTACGTTTCATGCGGTGAGTTTTCCGTAAAACGATTGAAATTCGAGCCGCGCAGTATGCGACGAAACGCAGCCTGTACGACAGACCGGCGACGCAGTTAAGCTGACACTATCTAGTTGGAGCAACCTGTTGATGCTGACCCTCGGAAATATCTTCGTGCTGATGCTGCTCGCTACCGGTGGCGCGTGGTTGTGGCACAACCATGGCTTGCGCGAGCGCGCGCTGGAGCGGGTCAAGCAGCATTGTGCCAAGCTTGGCATCGAGTTGCTGGACGGCAACGTGGCCTTGAAAAAGATCGCGTTCATCAAAGACGCCAACGGCCGGCGCCGCCTGGCTCGCGTGTACAACTTTGAGTTCACCGTGACCGGCGAAACCCGTCACAACGGCACCATCACCCAATTCGGCGCCCACAGCGCGCAAATCGAACTGGCGCCCTACCCGATGCCTTTCGACGACACGCCGGCGGTCGTCGATGTAGTGAAGCCCCGCGCCGAGGTGATCGAGTTGAGCCAGTGGCGGCAAGAACACACCAAGTGGCGCCCTTAACCCGATCGGCAGCCCGCCAAAGCGGCTTGGAGTAAATCAGCCTCCTGCGGCTCGCTGAAAATCAGTTCTATCCGCGAATCCTGGCGCCATTCGCTGGGCTTCCAGTCCAGTTGCGAGTTATCCAGCGCATTGGCCGAGACCCAACCGTCAACGCTGTGGATAACCAACTTCGCCCGCCGCCAGGGCAGGCTTTCAAGCCATAGGCCCATGCGCGCCACGTCGAACCTCTGGCTCGGATGCCAACGCCAGCCGATGCTCCAGCCCCCCTCCTGTTCCTGACTCAAGCAAATCGGCAGCGAGGGATCGGTCCAGACGGCCGGCAGCTGCGCCAGCCCCTTGGGCACGACGAAGTTATCCACACCCGTTTCAGCACGAGACTGGAGCCCCGGCAAGTGGCTTAGTGGCAACTGAGCTTGCTGCGTCCAGTAAAGGGGACGAGGCAGTAACTGCGCGGCGATTCGCTGACGATCATCAACGTCGAGATTTTCTGCCTTGTTCAACACCAACAAGCCGGCGCTGTTCAATGTCTCCTGTTGAGCCGCCGGCAGCGGTTTGCCAGCCGCGAGCGCTTGGGCATCCAGCACCAGTACACAGGGTTGTACCGCCAGTACACCGACCCACGGCGCCTCACTCAGCTGTTCAAGCAGCCGGGCCGGATGCCCGAGACCGGAGGGTTCGATGAACAGCCGATCCGGTTTCGCCTTGCGCAGCAACCGTCCGAGCCCGATCTGAAACGGCGCGCCATTGACGCAACACAAACAGCCGCCGGCCACTTCACCCAGTGCGATACCATCGGCATCCGAGGTCAGCAACGCAGCGTCGAGGCCAATCTGCCCGAATTCGTTGATCAGCACCGCCCAACGCTCGCCGACCGGCCGCTGCGCCAACAGGTGCTTGATCAGGCTGGTTTTGCCAGCCCCTAATGGACCGGCAATGACGTGCGTGGGAATGTTCTGCAACATGGTCGGTGTTTTCTGAGGAAGTAAAAGATGCGATTGATGGGATTGTCGTTATTGCTGGCGCTGTGTTCCGGCGAAGTGTTTGCCCAAGCCTGCGTGGTACATACCACATCCGCAAGATTGGACGTGAAAGTCTGCCAGCAAAACCGCAACATCCCGGAAAAGCTCTTCGCCGACGGCTTCTGCCAGCCCAATCTGGCCGGGCAGACCGTCGACGTGCAGTACGTTGACCAATGCCCAACCGGCGCATTCGGGGTGTGCAGCAATGCTCAAGTCGCCAATATGCCTTACCGGCAGGACATTCACTATTACGGCGTGGCCACCGATGCGGCCTATCTGAAGCCGTTTTGCGAAGCGCAAAGCCAGGGCAACTGGCTCACGCCTTGAGGCGTCAGCCGAGCCAATCGAGGGTCAGGATCAAACGACGCTCGCCCGATGCCAGTTGCGGCGAGCGGTGAATCAGCCCAAAACCTTCGTTGCCATGCCACTTTTCGCCCTTCAACAGCGCCACGTCCCCACTGGCGATCTGCTCGATCAACGAATCCTGTACAGGCTCGGCCTCGGGTTTTCCCAACTGGCGACGGTCCATAACGCCCTCTCGCAGCCACTGACTGCCGATGCCGGAATACGTAGTGATCAACCGCACCGGCACATGATCGACGTGGAAACGCGGGCACATGGCCTTGTCCAGCACCCGCAAACGCAGACCGATACGCTTGGCGCCGAACAAACAGGCAAACGCGCTGACCAACCACGACACGTCGGCAATGAAGCCCTCATACCCTTGCAGATCGCTGAAACCTGAGGCCAGTCCTTGCAGATTGGGTTCGGCGTCATCGCTCGCGAGCTCCAAGACCAGCGACTCGGCCAACGGCGCGTTCAGCGACAGCAGCAACTGACCGAAGTCGACAATATGCACGGGAAGCTGACGCTGCCAAATGGCGAGGTTTACCTCGTCATCGAGAATTCTGGCGAGCGTTTGCGGCGTTTCGCCCTGGACAGGATGAACCACCGAACGCCGCTTCAGACTCGGCGCCAACATCAGGCGGCTGCCTCTTCGTGCCACGGTCCAAACGGGTCTGGCAGCAATCGCCAACCCTCGACACCCAAGGCCATTTCAGCCTCCGTCAGCAGGCAATCGTCGAGCTCGGCGGTGAGCTCAGCAAAGTCGATGTTCTGCCCGATGAACACCAGTTCCTGACGGCAATCGCCGGTGGCGGCAGTCCAGTTCTGCATGATCCCGGCCGTGCTTTCGTCGTCCTGCGGCCACTGGGTTTTCGGCACAAACCGCCACCAGCGCCCGGCGAAACCATGACGCATCAAGCCACCTGCCTGGGACCAGCTGCCGGCGTCCATGGGCTTGCTGGCCAGCCAGAAAAAACCTTTGGAGCGCAGCAGTTTTCCATTCACCCAAGGGCGGTCGATGAAGCTGAAAAAGCGCTGTGGATGAAAGGGTCGGCGGGCCCGGTAAGCGGTCGAAGCGATGCCGTATTCCTCGGTTTCCGGCACGTGCTCGCCACGCAATTCCTGCAACCAGCCCGGCGCCTGAGCAGCTTTTTCGAAATCGAAGCGACCGGTATTGAGGATTTTTTCCAGGGGCACTTCGCCCATGACCATGGGGATGATGTCTGCCTGTGCGTTGAGGCGTTGAAGAATCGCGATCAGTTCCTCGCGTTCGCGGCGGCTGATCAGGTCGATCTTGCTGATCAGGATGACGTCGGCGAATTCGATCTGCTCGATCAACAGATCAGTGATCGAGCGCTCGTCCTCCTCACCCAGCGTTTCGCCACGGGAAGCGAGGCTTTCGGCGGCCTGATAGTCGAGCAGGAAGTTCATGCCATCCACCACCGTGACCATGGTGTCGAGCCGCGCGATGTCGGCCAGGCTTTGCCCTTCTTCATCGCGGAAGGTAAAGGTTTCCGCCACGGGCAGCGGTTCGGAGATGCCGGTGGATTCGATCAACAGGTAGTCGAAACGCCCGTCCCTGGCGAGTTTGCTGACTTCTTCGAGCAGGTCTTCGCGCAAGGTGCAGCAAATGCAGCCGTTGCTCATTTCGATGAGTTTCTCTTCGGCGCGGTTCAGGCTGACGTCACGCTGGACTTCGCTGCCATCGATATTGATCTCGCTCATATCGTTGACGATGACGGCGACTCGCAGGTTGTCGCGATTGCGCAGGACGTAGTTGAGCAGCGTACTTTTTCCGGCACCGAGAAAGCCCGAGAGCACGGTCACGGGGAGACGATTAGGCATCAGGTATTCCTCACAAGGATGCCCGGTCGCAGTGTCGGGCTTGATTCAATGTTATAGTATAACAATGCAATCAAGCCACTCTCCTCTTGCCCATGACGACAAAGCGACCGATGCTAAAGGCCGTCCAATCCCCGACAAACCCCATGCGTATTGCCCTGAAACTGGCGCTTATGAGTGTTTCGCTGCTGGTGGCTACACAGGCCTGGGCGCAGGTTCCGAGCCTGGCCCAATGCACCCGTAGCGCCAATCTGCTGGCCTGTGTGGATGTCGACGGCAATGCCTATAGCGTCAACACCGTCGGCAGCACGATCTATCTGCGCGGCTTCGAAATGGCGGGCAAGCGCTACTGGGCACAGACCAACAGCCGCTACGGGCAACTGACCTTTTTCACCGGCATCGCTTCCGACGGCGAAGCCTGGGTTGGCTACAACCGTCGGGTGGGCTGGACCACCATCAATCGCTTCTCCAGTTCGGGTGGCAGCAGCGCCAAATTCACCTGCAGCCGGATCAGCGGCTGCTAGACCTGCGCTTTTTTCTGCGCTTGTTGCCAGGCGATGTAGCTGTTGGCAGGCGGATTTTTCTGGAAATAGCGCTGCAACCCTTCGAATAAACCGTCCGCCACGGCCTGTTGATGACGTGCAGTGACCAGTCGCTGGCTGTCGCGAGCATTGGAAATGAAGCCGGTTTCCACCAGGATCGACGGCACGTCCGGCGACTTCAACACCGCAAATCCAGCTTGTTCCACACGCTTTTGATGCAGCGTGGTGATCCCCGCCAAGCTGCCGAGAACCGTGCTGCCCAACTGCAAACTGGCGGCCAGGGTGGCGTTCATCGACATGTCGAGAATCACCCCGGCGAGCATCGGGTCCTTGTCCTTGAGATTGAGCAAACGAGTGGCGCCCAGCAGGTCCGCGCCGTTCTCACGCTGCGCCATGAAGCGTGCCGTGGCTGAGGTCGCGCCACCTTCAGACAGGCAATACACCGAGGCACCGGAAGCCGTAAGACGCGGCGCGGCGTCCGCGTGCACCGAGATGAACATGTCGGCGTTGTGCTTGCGCGCTATCTCTACCCGTTTGCGCAGCGGAACAAAGAAGTCGTCGTTACGCACCAGCTTCACGTCAAAGCCCTTCTCGCGCTTCAGACGCTTGGCCAGCAGCTGAGCAATGGATAACACCACGTCTTTCTCTCGCTCCCCTTTGGCGCCGACCGCACCAGGGTCTTTCCCGCCGTGACCAGGGTCGACCACCACGATGATGTCGCGCTTGAGGTGCGCCGGCTCCTGAATCGCCTCAGAGGGCATCGTAACGGGCAATGACGCAGCGGACTTCAGATCGAGCACCAGCCGATGGCCTTGGCCATCCTGCGGCGGGAGCAAGAAGCTGTTGAGCTGCACCGGGCCGTTGAGGTCGAGGACGATTCGCGTATCCCCCAGACCAAAATGCCCGGAGCGGATCGAGCGGATCACCGTATCGGCGAGGGATAGCTGACTGAAATCGCCACTCAGGTTGGCGCCATTCAGATCAATGATCAACCGCTCGGGCGCACTGAGTGAAAAGGTTTTGTAGTGCACCGGCCCGCTCATATCAAACACCAGTCGCAGCTTGTCATCCGAACGCCACAACCGTGCGTTGCGAATTTGCGTGGCCGAGACACCAAAGGGCAACGCGAAGGCTGCGCTGGCCAGAATCAGGTTGAGCAAGTGACGTCTGTGCATGAAGAGAACCGCTCGAGAAAAAGACGTGGTCGAATTTAATGTAATAACATAACATGCCGAATCGATTCCCACGATGGACCTGCTCATGAATGCGCTGACTCTGCCGGATATCGCCGCGCAAGCCTCTCGCCAAGCCCTGCCGCTCGACTGGGTGGGCATGTGCGGCATTGCTCTTCCTGTTCTGTTCGATGGCCAGCGTCTGAGCGCAACAGCTGATGCGGGCGTGAGCCTTGATGATGGAGAGGCACGCGGGATTCATATGTCGCGGTTGTATCTGGCGCTGGAAATGCTCGAGCAGGAAAACCTGACACCGACCTTGTTGCGACGAATCCTGCAAAGTTTTCTCGACAGTCATCAAGGACTGTCCCGCAACGCCTACTTGAAAATTCACGCTGATTTGCTGCTCAAAAGGCCAGCGCTAATCAGCCCGCTGGCCGGTTGGAAACGCTATCCGGTGAGCATCGAAGCGCGATTGAAAAACGCGATGTTCCACGTGGAACTAAAAATCGACGTTGCTTATTCCTCGACTTGCCCGTGTTCAGCGGCACTGTCACGGCAGTTGATTCAGCAGCAATTCGTCGATGACTTCGCCAACCGGTCACTGCAACACGCCGATGTGTTGGCGTGGCTCGGTTCCACAAAAGGCATCGTTGCGACGCCCCACAGTCAACGCAGCACCGCACAATTGTGCGTGCGCCTGGACGATTATCTGGATTACCTGCCACTGATCGCCCTCATCAACGACGCCGAAGCCGCGCTCGGCACCGCCGTTCAAACCGCGGTAAAGCGCGCCGATGAACAAGCTTTCGCCTTGGCCAATGGTCAGAACCTGATGTTCTGCGAAGACGCCGCGCGACGTTTGAACCTCGCCCTGAAACGCTCACCCGGCATACACGCCTTTCACATCCGGGTCGTCCACGCCGAAAGCCTGCATGCCCATGATGCCGTTGCCGAAAGCCGCTGGAATTGGGAGGCTGCATGATCCGTTGCCAGGCATTGCGCTGGGGCGCCCCCGGCCAGCCACTCACCCCTCCCGTGGATTTCGAACTGCCCAAGGGAAGCCTGACCGCCGTGATCGGTGCAAACGGGTCGGGGAAAAGCAGCTTGCTGAAAGTCATCGCTGGATTACAAAAACCCCTCACAGGCAAAGTCATCCTCGATGTTCCACGCAAAGGCTCGCTGTCCTTCCTCCCCCAGCAACAACACCTGGACCGGCAATTTCCCATCAGTCTCCAAGAGCTGGTGGCCGCCGGATTTTGGGGCAACAAGCAATCGCCAGAACAGCGCAGCCAACGCCTGAAAAACGTGCTGGAAGATTGGTGCCTCAGCGGTCTGGAGCACCGCCCGTTGATGGCCTTGTCCGGAGGAGAACTCCAACGCGCCCTGCTCGCCCGATTGAGCCTTGCGCAAACGCCATTGTTGTTGCTCGACGAACCGCACGCGGCGCTCGACGAGCTCGGTCAATCGCTGCTCTGGAAACACATCCACCAATGGCAGGCCGAGGGTCGAACCCTGGTTGTGGTGTGCCATGACCTGGCCGCCGTTCGCCAACACATTCCACACACGCTGCTGATCAAAAGCAGCGGTTGCCTACTTGGACCAAGTACCGAACTGATCCGCCAACAACCACAATCGCAGGTGGCCTGATGCTCGCCGCTGCTCAACTCTGGCAGCCCTTCCACGAGTTTGTGTTCATGCGTCGGGCACTGCTCGGCGGACTCGTCCTGGCGTGTAGCACGGCACCGCTGGGGGTGTTTTTGATCTTGCGGCGCATGAGCCTGATCGGCGATGCGGTCGCTCACGGCATCTTGCCCGGCGCCGCACTTGGCTTCTGGTTCGCGGGTTTGAGTTTGCCGGCATTGACCTTTGGTGGCCTGGCGGCCGGTCTGAGCATGGCCGGACTGGCCGCATGGATCACCCGCCGTACCGGCTTGCGAGAGGACGCCAGCCTGGCAGCGATCTATCCGATTTCCCTCGCCAGCGGAGTGCTGATCCTGGGCATCGCCGGCAAACGCCTGGACCTTTTGCACCTGTTGTTTGGCTCCGCTCTGGCGGTCGATGGCCCGACGTTGACCGGCATGTTGTGGGTCTCGGGCTTCAGCCTGATCGCCATGGGCCTGATCTATAAACCGCTGTTGCTGGACACCCTCGACCCGCTCTTCCTGCAAACCGTCAGCCGCCTCGGACCGTTGGCCCATGGTGTGTTCCTGACGCTCGTGGTGCTGAATCTGGTGATCGGTTTCCAGGCCATCGGCGCGCTGATGGTGGTCGGTCTGATGATGTTGCCCGCCGCCGCGTCGCGTTTCTGGAGCCGCCGCTTGCCGGTGTTGATTGTCATCGCCGCCATGCTCGGCTGCCTCTCGGTGTGGCTCGGATTACTGCTGTCGTTCTACTACTCGCTACCCAGCGGTCCGGCGATTGTGCTGGTTGCCGGCGGTCTTTATCTGCTGTCCGTGGTGTTCGGTCCGGTGCACGGTTTGTTGCGCCGCCCGCCTTTGCTCACATCCCAATGAGGTGTTGCCCGATGCGCGCTCTACTTGTGCTGTTCAGTTTGATGCTGTCGATGTCGCTGTCTGCGGCGGAAAAACTTCAGGTGGTCACCAGCTTCAGCATCCTCGCCGACATGACCCATCAGGTCGGCGGCGAGCATATCCAGATCACCAACATGGTCGGTCCGGACGCCGACGCCCACACCTACGAGCCTACGCCGGACGACGCCAAGGCGCTGCTCAGGGCCAAGCTGATCATCAAGAATGGATTGGGTTTTGAGCCATGGCTGGACCGTCTGGTGACCAGCACCGAAACCAAAGCACCGGTGATCAGTGCGAGTCACGGCGTCATCCCGCGCTCTCTGGATGAAGACGGCGAGACCATTCCCGACCCTCACGCCTGGCACAACCTGGCGAACACTGAGTTGTACATCGCCAACATCACCAAGGCGCTCATCGCAGCCGACCCGGCGAACACGGCGGACTACCAACGCAACAGCCAGGCCTACCTGAAAAAGATCTACGCCCTGCTTGCCGAAGCCAAGGCCAAGCTCGGTTCGCTGCCACCGGGCAATCGCAAAATAGTCACCTCCCATGACGCCTTCGGCTATCTCGGTCAGGCCTACGGGATCGACTTCATGGCACCGCAAGGACTGTCCACGGAACGTGAACCTTCGGCTGCCGAAGTGGCTGCGCTGATCACCCAGATACGCCAGGCCAAGGTCAAAGCGGTGTTCATGGAAAACATCAAGGACGCCCGACTGCTGAAACAGATTGCCGATGAAAGCGGCGCGCAGATCGGTGGCACGCTGTACTCCGATGCACTCGCCGCCACCGGGCCGGCCAGCACCTTTGCCGGGCTGTTCGAATACAACCTCAACACTCTCTACCAAGCGTTGAGCAAGCCATGATCCGCAAGAACCCTTCAGGAGATTTACCGCAAATTGCGCAGTCCGCCTATGTGGATAAGACGGCCATCATCTGCGGCAAAGTGCTGATTGGCGAGAATGTCTTCGTCGGCCCTTACGCGGTGATTCGTGCCGACGAAGTAGACGCCAGTGGTGAGATGGAGCCAATCACCATCGGCGCCAACTCGAACATCCAGGACGGCGTGGTGATTCATTCCAAGTCTGGCGCAGCCGTCACCATCGGCGAGTTCAGTTCAATCGCCCACCGCTCCATTGTGCATGGCCCTTGCTCCGTCGGTGACCGGGTGTTCATCGGCTTCAACAGCGTGCTGTTCAATTGCGCGGTGGGTGATGGTTGCGTGGTGCGGCATAACTCGGTGGTCGACGGTCGCGACTTGCCCGATGACTTTTACGTCCCCTCCACCACCCGCATCGGACCGAACACCGACCTGGCGCAGTTTCCACCGGTCAGCGTCAGCGCCTCGGAGTTTTCCGAGGACGTGGCGCGCACCAACGTCGACCTGGTGCGCGGTTACAAAGCGCTGCAAAACGAGTTCTGACCATGAGCAGTGTGCTGATTCGCAATGCCCGGCTGGTGAACGAAGGCCGTGAGTTCGAGGGAGATCTGCTGGTCAGCAATGGTCGGATCGTGAAGATCGCCAGCAGCATCCAGAATGAAAATGCCGACGTGGAAATCGATGCCGACGGCCAATGGCTGCTACCCGGAATGATCGACGACCAAGTGCACTTTCGCGATCCCGGCGCACCGCACAAGGGCAGTTTCTACACGGAATCGAGGGCAGCAGTGGCCGGTGGAATCACCAGCTTCATGGACATGCCCAACACCCGTCCGGCGACCCTGACCCTCGCAGACCTGGCGGACAAGAAGCGCCGCGCAGCGATCAGTTCAGTGGCCAATTACGGGTTCCATTTCGGCGTCAGCAATGACAACCTCGACACCATCGCTGCGCTCAATCCTTGCGAAGTCGCCGGCGTCAAAGTGTTCATGGGCGCCTCCACCGGCAACATGCTGGTCGATGACCCTCGGATTCTGGAGCGGCTATTCGCGCAAGTGCCGACGATTTTGTTGGCCCATTGCGAGCACACGCCCAGCATCAATGCCAACGACGCAAACCTTCGAGACCTGTTCGGCGAACATATTCCTGCGGCCGCCCACCCAATCATCCGCAACGCCGAGGCGTGCTTTCGCTCCTCCTCGATGGCCGTGGACCTGGCCAAGCGGCATGGCACCCGGTTGCATGTGCTGCACCTGACCACCGCCCGCGAACTGGCGCTGTTTGAAGACAAGCCGCTGGCGCAGAAACGCATTACCGCCGAAGTGTGCCTGCACCACTTGCTGTTCGATGATCGGGACTACTCGAGCCTCGGTAATCTGATCAAGTGCAACCCGGCCATCAAGTCTCAAGCCGACCGCGATGCATTGCGCCACGCATTGCTGAGCAATCGACTCGATGTGATCGGCAGCGACCACGCGCCGCACACCTGGGCGGAGAAACAACAGCCTTATCGTCAGGCACCTTCCGGCCTGCCGCTGGTGCAACACGCCCTGCCCGCGTTGCTGGAATTAATGGCTGACGAAGTCCTGCCGATAACCACCCTCGTGGCCAAGACCAGTCACCGCGTAGCCGATTTGTTCGCCATCCCCGACCGCGGTTATCTGCGCGAAGGCTATTGGGCCGACCTCGTTCTGATCAAATCCGAACCTGATGGCGTTGCCGTTTCCCAGCAACCCATCCTGTCTCAATGCGGCTGGACGCCCTTCGCCCGGCAGCGTTTTCGTCATAGCGTCAATACCACGCTGGTGTCCGGGCAAATTGCCTGGCACGACAAACGTCTTAATGACAACTGTCAGGGATTACCTCTACGGTTTATGCGCTAGCGCGCAATACAGAAGCACTCGAGAGCATCACCATGATTCAGATCCGCCTGCCCGATGGTTCATTGCGTGAATACAGCCAGCCTTTGTCCGTGTATGAACTCGCCGCGAGTATCAGCACCGGACTGGCCAAAGCGGCGGTGGCCGGTCGGGTGGACGGCGTGTTGGTGGACTGCGAACACGTGATCCGGGGCGATGCGCGGGTCAGCATCGTCACGCCTCAAGAGCCCGACGGCCTGGAGATTCTTCGACGCTCCTGCGCGTTGATACTGGCAATGGCGGTCAAGCAACTTTATCCCCATGTGCAGTTGCAGTCTGGATCGTCTCTGGGTGACGGGTTCTTTTATGGATTTACCGTCAAGCAGTCGCTGACCCGGTCCGACCTGCCCCTCATCGAAGCCCGGATGCAATTGCTGGCCGCGACCAACCATTCGATCCGCCGACAGACAATGAAGCCAGCAGAGCATTTGTCGCTGTACCGCCTGGGAGACTTCGAACAGTTGACGACAGGCCCACATGTTCCCGCCACGAAGGTGTTGCAGGCATTCTCCCTCGACCACATCAACGGTAAATCTGAGCAACGGATCTACGGCACGTGTTGGTCTTGCCAACAGGAACTGGACAGCTGGCGAGCGCCGCCCCTGGTCATGATTGTCAGCATGGCGGAGCGTCAGGCGGGTTATGTCCAGTCGGTGACCGAGGCATTGCGCCGAAGCGGTGTGCACGTCCATGTGGATCTGCGGCATGAAAAGGTCCGCCACAAGATTCGCGAGCACGGTCAAAAAGTGCCGTACCTGATGGTCGTGGGCGAGAAGGAACAGGAAGGTGAGTTCGTCAGTTTGCGCAGCGGTGCCGGTGAGGATTTCGGCAGGATGGATGTTGAGGCGGCGTGTCAGTGGCTCAATCACGCCCGCTCCCACACGAGCGTGTAGGGAACGGGTGTAACGGCGAAGGTCTTAAGCGCGAGGTTTGACCGTCCCGCAATCCTGCCCCAGCCACACGGCGCGACTTTCCAGGCTACCCTTTTGCTGGATGCCGGTGGCATTGAAGGTGCCGTTGACCTTGGTGGTGAACTCACGGTCGCTGAGGAAAGTAGCCACACCGGCGCCTTGCGCTTTCGGACAGCTGAAACGGAATTTCCACTGGTTGCCAGTACGGTCGGTGATTTCCTGTTTGCAGCCCGATTGCGGGTCGGTCAGAGGAATATTGTCGGTTTTCACCTGCTCCGGCGTCAGGCACGCCCGAATCCCTTTGCCGCCCATGGTGATGCCCTGTTTCTCCAGTTGCGCGCGCTGTTCCGGGGTCATCTGGCTCTGCAACTGCCCGAGGATCAGCTGCAAGTCCGGCAGGTTCTGGTTATCGACCTGCATGTTGCTGGTGGTCAATTCCCACAACCCGGGTTGCAGCATTTGCGCCTTCGCTGCCAAAGGAAGTGACAAACCAATAGCCATGGCCAAACCCAGCAGACGAACGTTCATCGAGTAACTCCTGATCAGTTGTGGCCGTTAGACGCCGGGCATCGGCTTCGGTTCATGGGCCAATTAAATAGCGACATTCTGCACGGAACATGGTCTGTTAAGCACTGAATCTTCAGGAGCAAGGCTGCCCCATGGATTACTTTGGACCGCACATTTTCGGCTACACCATTGCACTGCTTCACACGCTGGGCCTGATCGCTGCCATTCACGCGGTGCTCACCGTCCGCACCGCCCAGGGATCGATCGCCTGGGCGCTTTCGCTGGTGTTCATGCCTTACCTCACGCTCATCCCCTATCTGGTTTTCGGCCGCAGTACCTTTGATGGCTACATCAAGGCGCGGCGCCAGGCCAACGAAGAGATGCGCAAGGCCATCTCCGAGCTCAACTGGCGCCCCTGGGTCGAGGAGGCGCTGACCGCTCGTGCTTCCAATGCCTATGCGTCGCTGCGGGCGATGCCGAAGCTGGGCCGCATGCCGTGCCTGGCGAACAACGAAGTGCATTTGTTGATCAATGGCCAAGCCACGTTTGATTCGATTTTCGACGCCATCAGCCAGGCGAAAGAAGCCGTGCTGATTCAATTTTTCATCATCCACGATGATCGTCTCGGCCAACGCCTGCAAAACCTGCTGCTGAAGAAAGCGGCCGAAGGCGTCGCGATTTACCTGCTGTACGACCGAATTGGCAGCCACTCCCTGCCCCACAGCTACGTGCAACCGTTGCGCGATGCTGGCGTCGAGGTCAAAGCGTTCGCCACTCGCAGTGGCTGGCTCAATCGCTTCCAGGTCAACTTCCGCAACCACCGCAAGATTGTAGTGGTCGATGGTGTGCTGGGCTTCGTCGGCGGGCACAACGTGGGCGACGAGTACATGGGCGAGAAACCACCACTGGCACCTTGGCGCGATACCCATGTTCGAGTGCGCGGCCCGGTAGTCGCCTGTATGCAGGAGTCTTTTGCCGAAGACTGGTTCTGGGCTGCACGCTCGCTGCCACCGCTGATCCTGCCGGATGTGTATCCAGACGACGGCGTACTGTGCCAATTGCTGGCAAGCGGTCCGGCGGATTCCTACGAAACCTGCTCATTATTCTTCGTCGAGGCCATCCATGCCGCGACTGAACGGGTGTGGATCACCAGCCCCTACTTCATCCCCGACGAAGCGGTGTTCGCCGCACTCAGGCTGGCAGTGCTTCGTGGTGTCGATGTGCGACTGTTGCTGCCCTCGCGTCCGGACCACCGCATCGTCTACGCCGCCTCCAGCCTTTATGCCTTCGAGGCCGTACGTGCCGGCGTGCGGGTGTTCCGCTACGAGCCCGGTTTCCTGCATCAGAAAGTGGTGTTGATCGACAGTGAAATCAGCGCCATCGGCAGTGCCAACCTGGACAACCGCTCGTTCCGGCTTAACTTCGAAGTGATGTTGTTGACGGTCGACAGCGCGTTTGCTGCCGAGGTGGAACAGATGCTTAACGATGACTTCGATCAGGCCCATGAAATCGCCAAAGACGAAGGCCGGGAGACCCACCGCCTGCAACAAGTCGGCATGCGGGTCGCCCGGCTTATTTCACCGATTCTCTAAGGGTTGTAGATGTCGTCGCGGGTCCATGGCAATTCATGGCTGCCATCGGGGTGGGCTTTGACCGCGAGGATCTGGTGCAGGTTGATCCAGCCCCGGGCAAACGCATAAGCGCATCCCGCCAGGTACAGCCGCCAGATCCGCAAGGCTTGTTCTGGCACTTGCCTGGACGCCGCCTCCAGATTGTCTTCCAGACGTTCGCTCCAATGGTCCAGAGTGCGCGCGTAGTGCAGGCGCAAGCTCTCGACGTCGACGATCTCCAGCCCCACTTCACTGATCTCTGCCGATATCATCGACAAGTGCGGCAGCTCGCCGTTGGGGAACACGTATTTCTCAATGAAGTCGCCGGCACCGCGTCCCACCGGACGGCCGTCGGTGTGTTTGGCGGTGATCCCGTGGTTCATCACCAGGCCGCCCTCTTTCACCGCGCCGAACAGGGTTTTGCAGTACTCAGCCAGGTTGGCGTGGCCGACGTGTTCGAACATGCCGACGCTGACCACTTTGTCGAAGCGCCCGTCTTGAGGCAGGTCGCGGTAGTCGAGCAGTTGCAGCTCGACCAGATCCTCCAGGCCTTCCTCTTTCACGCGTTCACGGGCCAGGGCGAGTTGCTCTTTACTGAGCGTAATGCCGAACACTTTCGCGCCGAATTCCCGCGCCGCGTACCGCGCCAGTCCGCCCCAACCGCAACCGACGTCCAGCAAATATTCACCCGGCTGTAACCGCAACTTGCGGCACAAATGACGGAATTTGGCTTGTTGTGCCTGCTCCAGGGTTTCACTGCCGGTCTCGAAATACGCGCAGGAATACGCCATGTCACTGTCGAGCCACAGCTGGTAAAACGCGTTGGAAAGGTCGTAGTGATAGGAGATGGCTTTGGCGTCGGTTTCTTTGTCGTGGACGGTACGCACCGGCTGATTGTCGTCGTTTTCGTCCAGCATCGCCTGACTCCACTCATCGCAGACGCGGATAACGTCGCTGATGGAGCCTTCAAGCTCAAGCTTGCCCTCGACAAACGCCGCTCCGAGCGCGTCCAGGCTTGGATGGGTGAACTGGGTAACCATTTGTGGGTCCTTGACCACAATCGTGACGCTGGGCGTTGGCCCCAGATTGAATTCATGGCCGTCCCAGAGTCGCAGGCGTAACGGTAGCTGCAGATTCTGTAAGGCCGGTGGAAGATGCGCGAGCATGGAGTGTTCCCCTGGTTTCAGACGTCTGATGTGAGGGTAGACCATCCTGTAAAATTAGCTGGCTATCGAATTAATAGCCGTTTTCTATGATGCGTTACGCTGTAACCAACCCTCGTGAATCCACTGCTTGAACCAGGTCACAGCTTGAAGTGGTGCGCCCTCTCCATAGATGACTGTCAATTCAGAGCACAGTTCAGCAAAATTCCAGCCCTGCTCAAACAGTCCTTTTAGCGCGTTGGCCTCTTCGAGCTCCAGGCTTCGATATTGGCAAACAAGATCATTTCGACAGATCACCACAACGCTGGAAGCGTCGAGTCTCGTACTGCCAGGGAACGGCGTTTCATCCTTGGCCGATCGCCAAAGCGCCACACTGTTGAAAGAACATTCAAACCATTGCAGCGAAGGGCTGGGACGCACTTGCAGCGTCGGCCAGTCTTGCGGTGCCAGTTCCGCCATGTCCTGCACCGTCAACGGCGTTCCCGGTGGCGCATCGAATGCCAGCGTAAAAGCCCACTCAAGGGCGGCGAGTTCGGCCAGAGGCGCACTTTGCTCAGGCACCAGGTGCTGGCGAATAAACGTTTCGAAGCCTTTGCCGAGCCAGCGAAGGCTGTAATGAGTCGAGGGATTCTGGCGGATATACGTTGCGGCGAGCTGTTCGAACTCGTCGTCACCCAGCCAGTTGAGGACTGCGGGATAGTCGCCGCGCAGCACTTCCTGCAGCCGGGCTTGATAAGCATTGTGATAAATCGCCAGCCCCGTGCGGACGTCCAGCGTCGGTCCACCGATAAGGCTTGAGCCAAGCGCCACATCCGCCGCCGAAGACTCTTCCGACAGGTAACGTTCAAAGGACTGTTGCCATTCGTTCAGGCGCATTTTCGTCTCCGGGCCAGCGAACTCTCGCCGAGCTCCCGGGCTTTTTGCAGTTCTGTTAGCAGTTCTTCAAACGGCGGGAAATGGTCATCGCGCTCCAGCAGCGTGGCGACCGGGCCGAGGTAATCGAAGGTTCGTTGGTAAAGTGCCCAGACCGGATCGCTGACGGGATGGTCATGGGTGTCGATGACGTAATCGCCGTAATCGCTATGGCCCGCCAAGTGAAGTTGGCGAATCTTGTTTGCCGGTAAACCTTGAATGAAGGTCCACGGGTCGAAGCCATGATTGCGCGAGCTGACATAGACATTGTTGACGTCCAGCAACAGCTCGCAATCGCTCAACTGACTCAGGGCATGAAGAAATTCCCACTCGCTGAAATCATCGCCTGCACTGCGCACATAGCTGGAGACGTTCTCCAGTACCAGTGGCTGCTGCAATACGTCTTGCACCTGGCGCACTCGGCCTGCCACGTAATAGAGACTTTCCTCGGTGTACGGTAACGGCAACAAATCATGCAGCTGATGGGCGTTGCCTCGGCTCCAGCACAAGTGATCAGAGATCCACGCCGGTTTGACGCGATCAGCCAGGTGTTTGAGTTGTTGCAAGTAGTCGGGATCGAGGGCATGCGGCCCGCCGATGGACAACGACACACCATGCATCACCAGCGGATAACGCTCGGCAATGGCATCAAGGTAGTAGAGGGCTTTGCCGCCCTGCACCATGAAGTTTTCGGAGACGACTTCGAACCAGTCCACGGCCGGCGACTGATCAAGAATCTGTTGGTAGTAAGCACTGCGCAAACCCAGGCCGTAGCCCAGACAAGTAGGGGATGCAGACATTTGCGGACTCCTCGCAAAAAAGCCGCAGTGGCCATGGGGAAACCACTGCGGCGCAAAGCGGTAGCCGGTTATTCGCCGACCTTGCCACCTTCCTTCATGCATTGAGCTTGAGTCATCGCCTTGAAGCCGTGACCTTTGCAAACGCCCTGCCCCTTACAGGCATTTTCTGCGGTTTTGCAATCGTTCATGCCTTTGCACGACGTCACGCCGTAGCAGTGAACCTGAGCCGCGTCGGCAGCTTGAGCCTGAGTCGCAACACCGGCAAACAGGGTGGCAGCGGCGAAAGCGAGAGCGGCACCAGCGGTAGCGGATTTGAAGTTCATTTTTGTATCCTCGGTGATCGTCAGGGTTGTCGGCTGGAACGTTGTTCAGTCCCGACACAGCACTAGAGAGCGCTGCCCCAACGGCGTTACAGAGGCCTGCAAAAAAGTTTTCGATCCCCTCAACTGTCTTCCTTGAGCTTGAGCAAAGGCTCCTGAAACCGCAGCAAACGCCCGGCGTTGCCCAGCACCAGTAATGTGCTCAAGTTATGCAGCAACGCTGCAATCATCGCCCCTGCCGCACCGAGCCAGCCAAAAGCGGCGAAGGCCACAATCGCCAGGGTCCAGCCCAGACCGATGATCACATTGACCTGCAAGGTCTGGCGGCATTGACGGCTCAAGCGCACACAGGTGCCGAGCCGACGCAGGTCGCTGCCGATCAACACGATGTCAGCCGAGGCCAGTGCAATGTCTGCCCCGCCCGCGCCCATCGCCACACCGACGACACCGGCCTTGAGCGCCAGGGAGTCGTTGATCCCGTCCCCGACCACCATCGGCCGAAAGCCGCTACCGATTTCCTTGAGCACGCGATTGAGTTTGTCCTCCGGCAGTGCCTGCGCTTCGACATCGCTGATGCCGACGTCGCGAGCGAGCGTGTGCGCGACGCTCTGCCGATCCCCGGTGAGCAGCAACTGCCGACCCAGGCCCAACTCACGCAACTCACTCAAGGCAAATCGCGCCTCGGGTTTGACACTGTCGGCCAGCAACAGCCAGGCGAGGAATTCACCGTTAAGCGCCAGCCCGGCAATCGGGCCGTCGTGCTCAGGAACCGCCGACGTAGCAATGCCCAACTGCGCGAACAACTCCGGACGACCGAGGGCGGCCTCGCCCTGTTCGGTCATTGCCACCACGCCCAAGCCCTGACGCTCGTGGATATCCGACAGCAACAGAAAATGCTCCTGCGTGACCAACCCGGCGAGCGCACGACTGACCGGATGACTGCTGGCTGACCCGAGGCTGGCGGCCAGTTTCAGGACGTGACTGCGGTCTTCCAGCGGACTGTCGATCGACTGCAGGCGCAGAGTGCCAAACGTCAGCGTGCCCGTCTTATCAACCACCAGCGACGTCAGGTCCGCCAGTTCTTCAAGGAACGCCGAACTGCGGATCAGAATGCCGTGCCGCGCTGCCACCGCGACCCCGGCAATGGCCGTCGCCGGTGCCGACAACACCAACGCACAGGGACACGCAGCGACCAGCACCGCGAGCATTGCCTGGGCGTCATTGGTGACAAACCAGGTCACCGCCGCCAGCAGCAAAACCAGCACCATGTAGCTGCCAGCGTAACGCTCCAACAAACGAGTAATCGGTGGCTTGGAGCGCTCGGCGCTTTGCATCAGCGCGATGACTTTACCCAGAGTCGATTCGTTGCCGGTGCGGGTCACTTCAATGCGAAGCAAACCATCGAGGTTGATCGCCCCACCGAACACCGGCATGCCTACGCCAGCTTCAATCGGCACCGACTCACCGGTAATCGAAGCGGTATCGAGGCTCGCCTGACCAGACAACACCCGACCGTCCGCCGGCACACGATCACCGGCGCGCACCTCGACCAGGTCGCCAGCCTTGAGCGTGCTGTTGTCGACTTCGAGGATCGAGCCATCCGCCTGCACCTTGCGCGCATGACTGCGGGTCAGTTTGCCGAGGGCATGAATCGCTTCCTGAGAACCGATCACGCTGCGCTCTTCCAGCACGTGGCCGAAGATCATGATGATCGGCAACAACGCGGCGGTCAGCAAATCACCCGTGGCCCAGGCGCCGAGCATGGCGAGCGCGATCAACTGATCGGTGATCCCGTGCAAGCTGGGATAACGCAGGCTGTACCACGCCGAACGCATCACCGGCACGGCCACCAACAGCGATGCAAACCCGAGCAGTAATTGGCTGACGCCGGTCTGCTCCGGTGACAACCAGCGCCAGATCAGGCCGAGCCCGAGCAGTCCCAGTGCAAGCATGGCCAGCGTCAGTTGGCGAGCGGCGCTGCGTTGTTCGGCCGAGGACAACATGCTCGGTGCAGCGGCGGATTGCGCGGTCATTGTGCAGCTCCCTGAATGATCAGGCGGGAATCGTCCTTCGGATCAACCGTGGTCACCGAACCGGCCTGGCCGAGGATCTTTGGCATCCGTTCGCGGTAAATGCGCAGCAGCATTTGCGGGTCGGTGCCCTGCTGTTGCGCCTTTGCCAGGCTCAGGACGGTGGCGGTGTCGGCAAACGCTTTTGCCAGTCGTTCGCTGGCTTGGGCATGGGCCACTTGCAACGCTCGATCAGCTTGTTCATTGGCGGCTTGGTTTGCTTTCTCGGCTTCGGTACGCGCGTTCGCCACGGCTTTGTCGGCCTGCTGACTCGCGGTCAGTACCGCGTTGAAAGCATTCACCGCAGGGCCGGGCAAACTTGATTGCACGTCGACTCGCGCGACTTCGATACCCAACCCCTGCCCTGTTGCTTTCAGCTCGGCCAGCCGTTGATTGATGCCCTGCACCAAATCGCCACGCAGACGTTCACGGCGTTCGGCCGCCTGATTGTCGGCGCCGATCAGTTCCGGACGCGCCACCAGAATGGTGTCCAGATCTCGCGCGGCAGTCAGGGCCACGGCACTGCGGGTGACCAGTCGATCCAGCGCCGGCAGCACATGCTCACCTTGCAGCACGAACGCATACGGCTCGGTGACTTTGTAGAACACCCGCACATCGAGTTGCACCACGCCGGCGTCGCCCGTCAGCAAATAGCCAGAACCGGCGAGTGCATCACTGAGCGGTGTGGCGAACGTGGCGACGCGGTCCGCTTGCAAGGCGACATCGCTGCGCAACAGGTTTTCCACCCGACGCTCAATGACCCGATCGGCCGCTGGCAATAGAACCACCTGCTCAAACGGCCTCGGCCATGCCAGTAACAAACCGGCATTCTGGATGCGATCCAGCGCTCCGAAATGCAGGACCACTGCGCGATTCTGCGGATCAATCTGCCGCACATTGGAGAACGCCCAGGCTAATGCAGCCAGAACCGTTACGGCATACAGCGCCAAAAAAGCCAGGCGTCCGGCCTGAATCCAGGGGCTGCTTAACTCATGTGTTCCACGTGGAACTAAATTCATGGCTGCGACCCGGACTTGTTTTCGAGGGTCGGTGGTCCATCAACCAACCCCCGAAATGGCGCGGCATCGGTGCGCAATATCAGTTTAGTGCCCGGCGAAACGATGGTGCCCAAGGTGTCGAGGGAGCGCAGCAAGTTGTACAGCTGCGGAGAGCCGGCATAAGCACGGCCGTAAATCTGCGCGGCTTCAACCCGCGATTGAGCTTCGATGTCAGCCGCTTTCACTGTCGCATCGGCCTGGACGATTCGCGCATCTCGCTCGGCGGCGGATCGGATTTGCGCTGCTTCGCGTTTGCCGATTGCAGTGCGTTCGGTCGCAATTGTTTCACGCTCGGCGCGCATGCGATCAACCGTGGCGGTCAAGGTGACCGACGGCAGGGTCAAACGCTCGATGCCAACTTGCAACACGCGCACGCCATAAGTAGTGAGTAATTGCTGATCGATCTGCTGCCGCAGTTGTGCCTCAAAGTCGGCAATGTGCACTTGATTGGCGTCGGTGTTGACCAGGTTGGCCAAGTCAAAACTGCTGGCCGTGGTTTCCAGTGCAGAGCCGACAAACGTGCGGATCTGCCGTGCCGCTTCATCCGGCTGGTTCTGCACCGCGCGCATGAAGCGCTGCACGTTGTCCGGATCGCCCTGCACCTGCCACGCCACGTAGGCCTGAACGATGATACGCAAACCGTCGCGGGTACCCACATCCTGCAAACCACTGGAAGTGGTGCGCAGCCGCAAGTCGACAGGAATGGCCGCTTCAAACGGTGCCGGCCAACGCCAGCCAAGACCCGGCTCCAGCAACACCCGCGACGGATTGCCGAAGCGGGTGATCACGGTGGCCTCCCCCGATCGCACTTGCACCAGGCTTGCGGCAGCGATGGCGAAGGCCACGAGCAACGCCGCCCAGCTCATGCGCCGCCAGGGAAACGGACCGGCTTCTTGTGGATCGCCGTGGTGATGATGGTGATGACCGTGTCCGCCATGGCCGTGATCGTGGCCGGCGTGGTCATCGTGATCGTGTGTGTGCGACTGGCTCAATGGGTAGCTCCTGGCTGGGCGCTCGTACGCGGCGACGCAGGATCAGCCGGCAGCGTGAAAGTACGAAGGTCGATGGTCGGCGCATTGCTGCTGCCACCCAGACGATGATCAAGAATCAGCAGCTTGGCGTTCGCCAGGCCCTGGCTCAGTTGGCTGAGGTATTGCTCCAGCACAAAGGCTTGGCCGGCGGTGGCATAGGCTTTCTGTTCGGCGTTGAATTTCAGGTCTGCCGCCTGGGCCGTGGCGTTGATTTCATGGGCGCTGGCGGTTGCTTGATCGCGGGCAATGCTCGCCTGCAGTTGCGCCTGGTTGGTCGCCTCCGCAGCCGCACCGCGTTCCCGCGAGATCAATGCTTGCGCGCCAATCTGCGCAGCCTGCACACCGTGATAGGCATTGGCGGCGCCGGCCGGTGGGTGAATCGCTTCGACCACCGTGGCGAGAATTTCCACGCCGCTGTTGAGTTTGTGCAAGTCGGCCTGAACCGCCCGGCCGATCTCGTCAGCCAGCCCTACCCTGTCCTCGCCGAGCAAACCGTCAAGGGTTCGAGAGGCAAAGTCATGCACCAGAATCCGGCTGGCGGTGCTGCGAATCAGCGTCGGCACGTCCGCGCTGTTGTAGGTGGCCGCCAGCGCCGCTTGATCGGTCAGGCCGATGCGATAGACGAAACGCACGTCCATGTTGACGATCTGGAAGCTCTGTTTGTCGGCGCGACTGCTGGCAATGACCTGGGATTTATCGTTCACGTGGCTGGCGTCCCATAGCCGATTGGCAATCGCCGGGGCCGGGCCTTCGGCAGGTTCGGGTACGACCGGTGCCGACGCTTCGCCAACGCTGGTGGCCAACTCGTGAACCACGCCGTTTTCAACATTCAGCACACGGCCCAACGGCCACGGCAATCCAGCGTGCAAACCAGGACCAAATACCTCCACCGGTTTGCCGAATCGTTCGTAGATGCCCCGCCCTTGCAGGGGTATTTCGTGAATGCCAGTGAGTGACCAGCCGACCAGAACAACCACCGCCAGCACCGGCAGAAATGCGCGACGCATGTAAGTGAAGGCCCAGATCTGCCGCAAGTCGATGCCAAAACGGTTGTGCAGTTCGTGCTGCAACGCGAGCAGCGGTTGTGGCGGCCAGCGCAGCATGTCGGCGACAAAACTGCGCGCCAGCAACGTAGGTTCAAGTTGTTCACGCTGTGGACTGAACAGCGACAACAGCGCCCGCAGCAGCAACTCGACTGCGACCAGGCCCGGCAGCAGCCCGATCAGCACCGCCAATCGCACCGGCCAGACCGAGGTTTCACTGGCGAACAACAGACACAATGCGCCGATCACCAGGCAAATGATCGCCACCCGCGTCAGTTGCGCCAGTGCCCCGGCTTCCGGCCATTGAGCGACGTTTTCCTGGGCCAGTTGCCGCTCGACCACCAGCAGACCGAATGCCAGCAGCAACGCCAGCGCCGCACCGACACTGGCCGATAACCCAAGCGCGGCGGGCGGTAACGCAAGGTTCCAGAACTGACTGATGCTGAACAACGTCAACAGCGCCCAACCGCCGAGCCAGAGGGTTGGCGCGCCGATCTGGCCGAGCATTTTCATCGAGCCCTGACTGAGTCGCTCCAGCAGCCGCTCATACCAACCTTCCGGCGCCACGGTTTCGTCGACGACGACCACGTCCAGCGGCGGGTTCATCGCTTGTGTGCGCCACCGGGTCACCCACCAGGCGGATTGCAGACCGGCGACCAGCACCAGTAAAGCGGCGCTCTGACTGACCAGTAACGCGCCCCACAGCGACTGAGGCGCAAACAACCCGACAAACAACGCCAGCACCAGCCCGGCCGCTGCCAAAGCACTCAGGCCAATGGCGAACTGGCGCAATCGCCGCCCCTGAAAGAGCGCCTGCTGAAAGCGCGGCAACCCTGCTACCTGCGCGCTATCGACTTCGAGATCGACTTGCATACCACCCCAGTGCTTGTTCAATGCGGACATCGCGTTTCGTTACGATATAACGAAAGCGGTGAAATTTTTGTACTAAATCCCTCTATCTAAAGGCGCTGAACCTGTCGCTTGGCTGAAGCCTTGACCGAAACTGCGATAAACGCACATATTACGTTCGTAATTTTTACCAACTACTATTTTTAACCAGCCCGATCCCTTCACTTCAGGAGTACATCCATGAGCAGCTACGACGTCGTGATTCTGGGCGGTGGCCCCGGTGGTTATAACGCCGCGATCCGTGCCGGCCAGCTGGGTTTGAAAGCGGCTTGCGTCGAAGGTCGCGCAACCCTCGGCGGCACCTGCCTGAACGTCGGCTGCATGCCGTCCAAGGCGCTGTTGCACGCATCCGAACTCTACGACGCGGCCATGGGCGCGGAATTCGCCAACCTGGGCATCGAGGTCAAACCCACCCTCAACCTCGCCCAGATGATGAAACAAAAAGATGAAAGCGTTACCGGGCTGACCAAGGGCATCGAGTTTCTGTTTCGCAAAAATAAAGTCGACTGGATCAAGGGTTGGGGCCACATCGACGGGCCGGGCAAAGTCACGGTCACCGACAGTGTCGGTGGCAAGACCGAGCTGAGCGCCAAGGACATCATCATCGCCACCGGCTCCGAGCCCACTCCCCTGCCGGGCGTCGACATCGATAACCAACGCATCCTCGATTCCACCGGAGCGCTGTCGCTGGCCGAAGTGCCAAAGCATTTGGTGGTGATCGGTGCCGGCGTCATTGGCCTGGAACTGGGCTCCGTGTGGCGGCGCCTGGGTGCTCAAGTCACAGTAGTCGAATTTCTCGACCGCATCTGTCCGGGGGTGGACGTTGAGGCTGGCAAAACCCTTCAACGTTCGCTGAGTAAACAAGGCATCACCTTCAAATTGAGTTCAAAAGTCACCCGTGCCACTTCAACGGCGAGCGGTGTACAGCTCAGCATCGAACCGGCGGCAGGCGGCACCGCCGAGTTGCTGGAGGCCGATTACGTGCTGGTGTCGATCGGGCGCCGGCCTTACACCCAGGGCCTGGGGCTGGAAAACGTCGGCCTCGCCACGGACAAGCGCGGCATGCTCGCCAACAAGGGCCACCGCACCGAAGCGCCAGGCGTGTGGGTGATCGGCGACGTCACGTCCGGGCCGATGCTCGCCCATAAGGCTGAAGATGAAGCCATGGCCTGCGTGGAACAGATCGTCGGCAAGGCTGGGGAAGTGAATTACAACCTGATTCCCAGCGTGGTCTACACCAAGCCGGAGCTGGCCAGCGTCGGCAAGACCGAGGAGCAGCTCAAGGCCGAAGGTCGCGCGTACAAGGTCGGTAAATTCCCGTTCACCGCCAACAGCCGGGCCAAGATCAACCACGAAACCGAAGGCTTCGCCAAAGTGCTGGCCGATGAACGCACGGACGAAATTCTCGGCGTGCATCTCGTAGGCCCGAGTGTCAGTGAAATGATTGGCGAGTATTGCGTGGCGATGGAATTCAGCGCCTCGGCCGAGGACATTGCGTTGACGTGCCATCCGCACCCGACACGGTCTGAGGCGTTGCGTCAGGCGGCGATGAATGTGGCGGGGATGGCGACGCAGATGTAGTGGCCGCCAGACCGCTTTCGCGAGCAGGCTCGCTCCCACACTCGTTTTGTGAAGGCCACAAATCAACTGTGGGAGTGAGCCTGCTCGCGAAGGGGGCGACTCGGTCTAGAGCGGAAGATGCCCCAACGGCAACGCCCCCGGCGTCTTCACCGTGTGAATCGCAAAGTTACTGCGGATATCGCTCACACCCGGCAACTTCAGCAGCCTCTCGGTGAGAAAGCGGTCATACCCACGCAAATCCGGCACCACCACCTGCAGTAGAAAATCCGATTCCCCAGACACCAGAAACGCCGAAATCACTTCCGGCAACGCCGTCACCGCCACGCGGAACGCCTCGGCTTGCTCGTCGTTGTGACGCTCGACCTTGACCCCGACAAACACTGTCAGCCCAAGTCCCACTTCGTCGCGATCCAGATTGGCCTGATAGCCGCGAATCACCCCGGCTTCTTCCAGCATCCGCACTCGACGCAAACAGGGTGAAGCGGATAAACCGATTTCGTCAGCCAATTGCACATTACTCAGCCGACCGTCCCGTTGCAGGGCCGCGAGGATCTTGCGGTCGTAGGCGTCCAATTTCATGTTTGGCAGATCCTGATGGTTCGATCGTGTGAAAGCAGCAGGTTATGCCAATTTTCCAAGCTTTAGAAGCTGACTACGCAACCACCTGCCCTGCCCTTGCGTCCTAGACTGACCCTACCGAATCGACCACGAAAGGGGCGCAGCATGGCAGGACTCTGGCTGTTTTTCATGGCATTGGCGGTGGTGTATTTGTTGCCCGGGCCGGACATGATCCTGCTGCTGCAAACCGGCGCCCGTCAGGGAAAAGGCGCGGCGTTGGCGACGGCTGTGGGCTTGGGGATTGCTCGTGGCTGCCACGTGGCATTGGCTGCATTGGGATTGGCGGCGTTGTTCAAAGCGGCGCCCTGGACGTTCGATGTGGTGCGGCTGGCCGGCGCCGCGTATCTGCTGTGGATTGGCATTCAATGTCTGCGCACTACGATGCTGCCGAACCTGAACGGCACTGACGCTTCAACCGCGAAACCGCGCTGGTCGGCGTCGATCAAGCGCGGGCTGTTCACCAACCTGCTCAACCCCAAGGCATTGCTGTTCTGTTCGGTGCTGCTGCCGCAGTTCATCGACCCACACGCCGGATCAGTCCTCACGCAATTCGCGATCCTCGGCATGGTGCTGGTCAGCGTCGGCTTCCTCTTCGACAGCGCCTATGCGCTGGTCGGAGCGGCACTGGGTCGTTGGCTGCAACGCAGTCCTTCGGCCCAGCGACTCCAGCAATGGCTGTTTGGCAGCCTGTTGATCGGCTTCGCCGTGCGGCTGACCTTTGTGCAACAGGCGTAAGCCTTACCGCGTCCGACGGCGGCGACGGTTGATCAACAACAACGCCACCGCCGTCACAGCGATAACCGTTCCGTACTGCAATGGCCGCTTGTAAGGACGCAGTACCGATCGCGTCGCGTCAGTCGCCTGGGTGACGTAACGTTTGCTGGCATTCTGGAAGTCAGGATATGGGCACTGGTAGCCGAAATTCACCGCCCAATCCACGTAAGGCCCTTCATTGACGTAGCGTTGATACAGAGCACTTTGTTCTTCAAGGCTGCTGTTCCAGCCCGCCGCCGCGCACAGCACCGCCGCAAAGGCCTGGCTGGTGTGCGGCAAGTTATCGGCGGCGCGACTGGCCAACGCCGTGGCCACGAAACGATAGTGATAACGCTCGTCAGGTTTGGCGGCGCTGGCTTGCTGGCGCTGGACTTCACCTTCAGCCACTAACGGCCCGACTTTCAGCTCCGCGGTTTCAAGGCTGTAATTGCCACCGAACGTGGCGTAGTCCGGGGCCATTTCGTAGCCGAGAATGTCCATCCCCCACTCGCGGGCCGTCCAGGCGGCATTGAACAGGGCGGCGGCACGCTTGGTCGGCCACCATGCCGCATCGGCCAGCTGACGCTGTTGCGCATACAACCGGGCTTTTTTCTGAAGATCAGGATTGTCGAAGTACACCAGCGCTTCGTCATAACGCTCTTCGCGCAACAACCGACGGCCAAGCAGATTGCGCAACTGTGCGGCCACCGGCAACGGCACGTAGTTGTCACGATCCTGCTGGCTCAACGGCGGTGGCGCGGGGACCTGCGTGTCGACGTAATGCTTGAGCTCATCGACAGTCAGCACCCGTTCGGCCACCGTCGCGGCATCGAACCAATAGATGCTTTGGCTGCGATACAGCTGATCGAACGCTTGCAGGTAATCCCCGCGTTGCAGCGCCAGAATCGCACTTTCACCCTCGACCCGGCACTTGGGCTGAAGCGTTTCGTAGTCGTAGTCCGGCGTACGACGCTCACCCCACGATTCATTCTGCGGGAATGCCTGAGCCGCCTTGGCATACGCCGCTGCCGCCGCGTTTTTATCGCCATCGCGTAGCGCCAGTTTCGCCCGCAACCACCACGCCAGGCCGCCGTCACCGGCGTGGTCAAGAAAGGCCTTGGCGCTGGCGTAGTCGCCTTGTTGATAATTCATTGCGGCCAGTCGATCCGCGTTATCCAGGCTGCCGCGGGTGCTGCTTTGCAGCAGTTTGATCAGTTTCAATTCGTTGGGTGGTTGATCACCAAATGACCAGCCCAAGCGGCTGATCAAAGACGCAGTGACCAGTTGTTGCACCGGTTTACCCTTGAGCAACGCGGTCAATTGATCGTCAGGCATCGCCAGCAGATCGGCCATCAGCAGCTTCAACGAGGTGTAACCCACCGCCGAGCCGTGGAGGTTTTGCGTGGCGTAGAGTTCGATGGCGCTGTCCCAATCGCCAGCGGTACGGGCCACGCGCGCTTCTTCGCCGAGGCTGGCGACACCCAGTTCCAGCGGATCACTGAAGCCATCGATGCTCAGCTGACGGGTCTGCTCGAACGCCTTGCGCGACTGCGCCAGCAGATCGGGTGATGCGTCCGCCTCGCTGCTCATGGCAAACAGCGCACGGCCTAGCGAATACGCGGCCCAGGTGCTGCGCAAGGCGCGTTGATCGGCCGGCAACGCCAGCACTTTTTCGAAGTATTCGGCAGCCAAACGATGATCGCCCGCACTGAACGCTGCAGCGCCCGCCAGATACAGCGTGAGCTCGGCCGGCAGGCTCGCGCCTTGTTCTTCGACCTGATGCGCATCCGTCAGGCTGCGCAGCTGTTTCACCAGCGCTTGCTGTTCGGCCGTCAGCCCGGTCTGTTCAGCGGTATCACGCTGTTCTGCGTAATCCGTGGCCTCCATGCTGTAGGGCGACTGCGCGACATGCTTGAGCCCCGCGATCGCATGCCCGAGTCGATTGACCTCGAACTGGAAGTTGCCTTCCGGCAGCTCCGCCAAGGACTGGCCGCGGTTATCCAGCAGGCGCATCGGAAAGTCCGGCCCGCAGGCCAGCGCCGAGCCCAAGGGCAAGCTGAGGCTCAGGCAGAGCAGATGGCGGGGCCAGTTACGGGTGAACATTAGAACCTCCTTGATCAATTTTTGTGCAGCGTGCCCAACCGATTGCACGCTGCCCACCGGCGGCTATTCGGCCGTCGTTAAGGCGGGTGAAGGTAAGCAGATCGGGGCTTTGTTGCAACGCATAACCGGCCAGCGCATCGGCGCCGTCACAGCCCTGCACGGCCAGGGTCACGCGTTTGGGCCATGGGCTGTCGAGGTTGCCCTGGTTGCTGACGCTGATGTCATAAAGGCCGTCCTGCGCACTAAGTTTCACGCTCAAGCGGCTGTCGAGTGTGTCAGCGCGTGCCACCGCACCCAGGGTGGTCAGGCTCCAGGCCCGGCGGTCGCCCGCCAGCGGCAGGCGAAACCAGATCAGGCCGGCCAGATGAGCCGGCGGATCGGCGCGCAAGTCCATGGCAAGTGTGCGCAGTTGCAGTGGATCCGCCAGCAGTTCCCGGCGTTTGCCGCCGCGCGCCACCGGCACTTCGCTTTCCACAACCGGTGCGCCAGTGGTGCCGGGCAACAAGGCCACGCCGTAGGCCGGGAGTGCCAGATAGAAAGGCTTCATGGTGACCCGCCCCCAGCCCTTGGCCCACTTTCGTGCCTGATCCGGGTCGAACAAACCACGTCGTGGATCGCTTACCGCGTGCACCTGCAACACGCTGCTGTCGACGGTCGATAACAGCGCTGGCAGTTCGGGGCTGTCCAGCCACGCCGGCAGCGCGGTGATGCTCAGCGGTAACGTCGGCGGTAAAACCGCACGCAGGTGCATCAGAAAATCTCGATAAGCCGGTAACCGGGCATTGCCCGCATCGTGGTCAATTTCCACACCGGACAGCGTCAGCCCTTGGGCTTGCCAGTCGCTGAGCAGCTGTTGGATTTGCGTCGTGACCTCATCCTGGTCCAGCGACTGGAGCTGTCCATCCAGGCGAATCACCGCAATCAGTGGCCGACCATCGCGTTTGAGCAGCGCCGCATCGATCCGCGCACGACGCCAGCCGGCTTGCGGAAACGCCTGCAAGGCCAACACCCGCAACGTCGAAAAGTCCGCACGACTGTCGCGCAGGGCCGCGTCATGGGCGGGCGTCCATTGCCGTTGCCAGACGTAGAGTTGCTGATCGAGCGGCGGCGCGTCTTGTTGCTCGCAGCCGTTGAGGAGCACTGCAACCAGCAGGATCGAGAGACGAACGAAAGACACCATGAAATCCCAGATCCCTACAAACACAGGGCTACAGGGAAGTTGCCGGGCATTGATCAATCAGCCATTGGTTTGCGGGCGATGATCACCTGGCTTTTCGCCACGACCGCGTCCAGCGCCTGTTTGATCTGTGCGCCGCGAGGGGACGCCAGAACCGCTTGCCAGGTGTCGGCCCAGTGGTTGAGCAGCGGGTGGTCGGCATTGCTGAAATCGACCTTGGCTTCCCAGAACAGCAGCATCCACATCGACCAGTAAAACCCATATTGGCTGTGGCTGAGCACTTCCAGGCCGGCGTCGCTGACCATCGCCTTGAACTGCTCTTCGCTGATGATGCGAATGTGGTTGGGCTTCTGGAAATACTCCGGTGCGGCGATGTCCTTTTGCAGGTCTTCGGAGCTCGGGTGCGGAACGCTGAGCAAATACAGCGCGCCCGGTTTGCCGACCCGCACCAGTTCGGCGAGGAACTGTGCCGGATCGTCCACATGCTCGATAACTTCGGTGGACACCACGCGGGTAGCGGTGGCGTCGGCAATCGGCAGCGGGTTGCAGTCGGTGACGTGGCATTCGACGTCACGCGCCGGGGTGTCGCCCAAGCGCTGACGGGTGGCTTCGACCTTGGCGGCGTCGATGTCGGCGATGATGATCTTCGCCCCGCGCATGCCGCAGAAATGCACGTTGCCACCGTCACCACAGCCCACGTCCAGCAGCGTGTCTTCAGCACTCACCGGGAACCCGGTGAACAGCTCGCCGGTTTGTTGATTGAACCAGCCACTGAGCATCGCATCGTGCAGGCCGAGCATGTACGGGTCGACTTTCTCGACCTTGTCTGCCGCAGGCGTCGCGGGAGCGGGCGTGCCCGCCGTGAGTTTCTTCAAAAGGCTCAGCATGAGGTAGCTCCAGAGGATGGGACAGCTGTTCGGGACGTGCTCAGGCGTTTGACCAGCGAGGCGCCGCGGTTGCGCATGGGCATTTCGATGAAGCGGTAGTTGAGTTCGCTCAGCAGCACGATCAGGCTGCCAGCCATCAACAACGTCAGGATCGGATGGCCCGCCGGACTGGGCAGCCCCGCAGCCTGTAAACGAAAGGTGAATTCGCGCACCAGCAAGTAGGCTGGAATGTGGATCAGGTAAATCCCGTAGGAACGGCTACCGACCCAGGTCATCAGATTCTTCAGCAGGCCGCGAGGCAACAGGTAATCACGGTTGTAGGACGCCACCCAGACCAACACCGCGCACAACACGGCAATCACGCCGATGCGGTACTGGGTGAAGGTAAAGCGATCAGTCGCCATGAAACTGAGCGCCAGCGACAGCACAATCAGCGCCAAGATGCCGGCCCATGGGCGACGCAGAAACGTCGGTTCCCAGCGCAGGTACGAAGGTTGTGCACTCCACATCGCCAACAGCACGCCGAGGGCCAGCGCATCGGTGCGCACCACCATCAGAATCGGCGTACGCAACGTGAACAATTGGACCGCGACCAGCGCCAGCAACGCCCAGACAAGATGCTTGCGGCAGACCAGGATCAGCAGCGGAAACAGCAGGTAGAACTGCTCCTCCAGCGACAGGCTCCAGTACACAAAACTGGTGCCGTATTCGTAGTGATAGAAGCTGTCGGCGAAGCGGAAGTTGGCGTATTGCGCCACACCGGCCAGCGTCGCCTGCACGTTGGCGTGCAGCGTACCGAACGCGCCGGAGCGGTTGAGAAAGAGGCACGCCAGCAACATCAGCGCCAGCCACAACCAGGCTGACGGCAACAATCGAAAGGCTCGGCGCAGCCAGAAATTACGCGTCTGCTGCCAGTACTCCTGACGGGTGCTGCAGCCTTGCAACGCCGGGATCAAACTGCGTGCGATGACAAATCCCGAAATCGCGAAAAACATGTCGACGCCCCACCACGGCTGACCGAACGCAGTGATGGTTTGCAGCAACGGCACCGAGGCGGCAAAGAGGCTGTCTTGCAGGTGATGAAACAGCACGCCGAGTACCGCAATGCCGCGCAATAACTCGATGTCCATGATCCGCTTGTCATTACTCATGCCGTCCTCCTGGACGCTGCATCGGCATCCACCGGTTTGCGCGCGATGATTACCTGGCTCTTGGGCATGAACTGATCGAGCATCTGCTTGATCGCCAAGCCGTCGGGTTGCGCCAGCAAGTCCTGCCAGGTTTTCGCCCAGCTCTCCATCAGCGGCGGGTACGGTGCCTGAATGCGGTCACGCACCGCGCCACCCAGATCCCGTCCCGCGGCCCGCTCACTGGCCCAAAAGAAAATCATGCCCATCACCCAGAAAAACCCGGTGGCCTGACGGTGCTCGATCACCAGGCCCGCGTCCTCCACCAGTGCGGCAAAGCGTTCCGGGGTAAAAATCTGTACGTGATTGGGCGACTGGAAGTAGGTCGCCGGGGCGATGCCCTTTTGCAAATGCTCACCCACAGGCGCTGGAACGCTGAGCAGATACAGCGCACCGGGCCGCCCCATGCGCACCAACTCGGCCATGAACGGCTCGGGTTGATCGATATGCTCCAGCACTTCCATGCACACCACTTTGCTCGCGCAAGCGTCTGCCAGCGGCAATGGCAGGCTGTTGCTGACCAGGCCGAGATTGGCTTTATCCGATTGCGCGTCCACTTGCCGGGCGAGGTCACGGACCTTGTCGTGTTCGCTGTCGGTGAAGATCACCGACGCACCCTGGCGCACCGCAAACAAGGTCGCGACCCCTTCACCACAGCCGACGTCCAGCAAGGTGTCGTCGGCGGTAATGGCAAATCCCTTGAGCAGTTCGCCGCTGCCGCCCGAAAACCAACCGTCATGCATCGCGTCGTGCAAGCCCACTTCCCTTGGCGACACACGAGTGGGCTCAACCGGCAACGACGCGGGCGCGGGTTTCGCTTCAGGAAAGAAACGTCTGACCAATGCGCGGATCATGCCTCGGGGGTTTCCACGGCACGGGTTTCGAACAGCTGGGCAAAATAGGCCTTCAGGCGCTGCTCGGCAGTGACCTGGCTGCAGAATGTCCTGAGGCTGGCGACGGCGTGAGTGGACATCTGTGCATAACGTTCGGGGTCGCTCTTGGCCACCTCGTAGCTTGTCCGGTAAGCGCGGCACAACGACGCCCAGTTGGTGACGTAGCGCAACGTCCGGAACGCCCGACGCGGATCATGCGGCCAGGCGGTCAGTTCGTCCGTGGAGTCGATGAGGAACGCATTGTCGGCGTCCAGGTAGTCGATCATCGCTGTGGTCCGGGGCGCCACGGCCGGTTTGCCGCAGGACATGAATTCCATCAGCGGCAGGCACTGGCCTTCGCCGTAGGACGTGTTGACTACGTAACTGGTTGCCTGCACCAGACGCTCGTAATCCGCATCGGCGAGGTAGCCATAAATCAGCACGATGCGGCAGCGGTAGGACTGGTTTTTGTACAAGTGATGAAGGATGTCAGTCAGCGCGGCTTCGGCATCGTGGTGAGTCAGTTTGAGCACCAGTGTCGCATCGTCCACTTCACGGAACGTCACGCAAAAGGCGCTGAGCATGTCTTCCCAGTTCTTGCGCCCGTCGCCGGGGTTGAACACCGAGGTGTAGATCACCCCGTCGAGGACCAACTCGTGTTCACTCGGCGGGGCCTCGAAGTCGATGCCCACGCCTTCGCGCGATGACGCCGGGCCGAAGGCACGCAAGTCGAGTTCGCGGCTGTCGGCCAGCAATCCTTTGATCTTCAATCGCACCTGGCTGGCCAGGGGCTGACGCTGCAATTGCGCGCCACGCTCGGAAAACCGGTCCCACACCGGGGCAGGCACCGCGACTATCGGGTAGTCGGCGCCCATCGCCTCGCGCACCGCCGTCACGGTGTAGCTGGAATGAGTAATCGCCGCACCCGCTGCCCGCAACACCGTGCGCCAGTCGTTGAGCGGATCACCGGCAAAGGGTTCGTTGGGGATGGTGCTGAATTCCCATGCGAACACCGGCAGCGTCGGGCAAGCAAGATTGACCGGCGTGCGATGAGGGGGCGAGAACGACAGGAACACGCAGTCTTCGCCTCGGGACAGGCACTCCCGGTACAAGGCATCGACTTCGGCCTGCGGATAACGGACTTCCACCACTCGCCCCAGCCGCTCCAGCACGGGGCGGTATTCCTTGAGCACGAAGTAGTAGCTGTATTCCGAACGACCCAGGTTCTGGGCGATGGTGTGCTGGTTGGTTTCCGAATGAATGATGATCAGCATGCGGCATTATCCGTTGCGGTCGCTGTCGGCAGAACCTGTGGCGCCAGCCCGAAAAAGTCCGCCAGGCGCTTCTGCACCGGGGCGAAAGCGCAGTAGTCGTGCATGCGCTCGACGGCGGCGAGGGACATGCGCTGATAATCCTGCGGTTGCGCCTTGGCCATCCGGTAGCTGTTTTCGTAGGCGGTTTTCAGTGAACCCCAGTCCGGTCGATAGCGCAGGGTGCGGTAGATGATTCGGGTGTCTTGCGGCCAGATGGTCAGCTCTTCGCTGGACTTGACCACAAAGGCCACGCGCTCATCGATGTAGTCTTCCATGGCCGTGTGGTCCGGAGCGATCACCGGTTTACCGCTGGCCATGAACTCCATCAGCGGCAGGCACAGCCCTTCGCAGCGCGATGCATTGACGTAAAAACTGGCCGCCTCGTAAAGACGGGCATATTGCGGATCATCCAGGTAACCGTGCATCACCACCACCCGACAGGCGAATGGCGAGAGCTGCGCGAGCAAGGTCATCAGCTCGTCGTAGTAGGACGACAGGTCGCTTTGGGTAATCTTCAGCACCAGCGTGGCGTCGGACGTTTCGCGAAAGGCCCAGCAAAACGCAGTGATCAATTGATGCCAGTTCTTGCGCCCGTCACGCGGGTTGAACACGGTGACGTAGACCACACCGTCGACCCGGGTTTCGACCAAAGAGGTGGTGTCTGGCCAATTGCGCGGCTCAGGTTCCGGCACCGCAATTGTCTGCGGGCCGGCGATGGCTGGCAGGTATTCGGCCACTCGAGCATGCACCGCATCGGAGAGCAAATCGCGAATGCCTTCCCAGTACCACTGGCTCAGAAAGTGCGTGCGATGCAGCGGAACCGGCAGCGTTTTGCCCATGTCCCGGCGCCACATGTGCAGGTAGTGGCGAGCGATCACGAAGCGGCGTTTCAATGTCAGTGGCGGCGGCTTCAATGACTCCAGTTCGGCCTCGCGCGCGGCCAGTTCCTCGGCGGTGAGCACCGCGGGAATCAGTGCATCGGCGTTGAGGCCGAGGGTGTGCGTATCGAAAATGCAGCCCTTGATGTCCAGCACCGAACCGGCGTTCACCGGGACACTGGTGTGCTGATTGCGGATGGCCGCAAAGTTTTCCCACAACGGCGTCGGCAACACCAGCACCGGGAAGTCTTCACCCATGGAACGACGAATCGCCCGGGCGGTATGGCTGGAAAGCGTGATCACCCGGCCCTGATGCGCGAGCATTTGCGTCCAGTCCTGACGCGGATCGTTGTCCCACTGCTCATCGGGAATCGAGTCAAACTCCCAGGCCACCACGCAGATCGTCGGGCACTCAAGGTCGTTCGGGGTTTTCTGCGGCGGCGTAAAAGACAGGAAGATACTGTCCTCGCCAGCGGCCAGCAGTTGTTTGTAGAGGGGATCGACCTCGGCGGTGGAGGACACCACATGCACGCGCCCAAGGCTTTCGAGCACCGGGCGATACGCCTTGAGCACGAAGTAGTAACTGTATTCGGGACGACCGAGGCTCTGGCTGATGGAGCTGTCGTTGACGTCCGAGTAAAGAATGAAATTCATGGCATCCCACGATGAAACCGCCATCCCGGCAGCCCCACTCTATGACGGCAAAGCGAACGGAGAGCCGGTGTTTGCCGGTCGTCGTCCATCGTCTTTTTGCTCGTCTACGTTCTTGTTTTAATGGTCAGTCTCACGGGGTTCGGGAACAACCCGCACGAACACTGGATAATCGTGACGAGGGGCATTCTAAACACATCCGTCGAGGATTCGTGAACCGCCCGGCGAGAATAAATCGGGCTACGCTGACGAGAACTGACCAGTCACGGTTGGACCTGTTGAAATTGCCGAGCAATTGGCACAGATTGGCTACCAAACAACTACAACAATGACTTTTCCTACTGTTTGCCGAGATTACACCTACGGTCTGACAGATAATTTCCCGGAAGCCTGTGGGGAAAAGGAAAAAGTTTACGACCAAGGGGCTGCTGTTTGAAAAAGCGTCTGTTCGTGACGGGTCTGAGTGGATTCGTCGGACAACACATCCAATCTCGCCTGAACGCTGATGCCTCGGAATGGACGCTACTGCCTGCCACTTCCCGTTACGATCTTGCTGAGCCCGGCAGCCTCGAAGGCCTGTGGCCCGAGATGCCCGACGCGGTCATTCACCTGGCCGGCCAGACGTTCGTGCCCGAAGCCTTCCGCGATCCGGCGCGCACGCTCAACATCAACCTGCTCGGCACCCTGAACCTGCTGCAAGCCCTGAAGGTCCGCGGCTTCACTGGTACGTTTCTGTACATCAGCTCTGGCGACGTCTACGGCCAGGTCACTGAAACCGATCTGCCCATCACCGAACATCAGCCGCCCTGCCCGCGCAATCCTTATGCCGTGAGCAAGCTGTCGGCGGAATTCCTTAGCCTGCAATGGGGCCTGAGCGAAGGCTGGCCGGTCATGGTCGCCCGTCCGTTCAACCACATCGGCACCGGCCAGAATGAAAGCTTTGTCATCGCCAGCGCAGCTCGGCAAATCAACCGAATCAAACAAGGCTTGCAAGCGCCGCAACTGGAAGTCGGTGACATCGACGTCACGCGCGATTTCCTCGACGTTGACGACGTGATTTCGGCCTACCTGGCGCTGCTGGAAAAGGGCGTGCCGGGACAGGTCTACAACATCTGCTCGGGGCACGAGCAGAGCATTCGCAGTTTGATCGAACAACTGGGGGACCTCGCCCAGGTCGACATGCAATTGATTCAAGACCCGGCGCGCCTTCGTCGCGCGGATCAGCGTCGCGTTTGTGGCAGCCATGCCAAGCTTGCCCAGACCACAGGATGGACGCCTGAAATCACAACACAACAATCCCTGCGGGCGATCCTGTCCGACTGGGAGAAGCGAGTACGACAAGAATGACTAAAAGTGCATTGATCACAGGGATCACCGGCCAGGACGGTGCTTATCTGGCCAAACTGCTACTCGACAAGGGGTACAAGGTCCACGGCCTGGTGGCCCGGCGCAGCAGCGATTCGCGCTGGCGCTTGCGTGAAATGGGTGTCGAAGGCGACATCGTTTACCTGGACGGTGACATGGCCGATGCCTGCTCGGTGCAGCGTGCGGTCATCAAGTCGGCCCCGGACGAGGTCTATAACCTGGCCGCGCAAAGTTTCGTCGCCGCCTCCTGGGACCAACCGGTCACCACCGGCATCGTCGACGGCCTGGGCGTGACTCACTTGCTCGAAGCCATTCGCCAATTCAGTCCGCACACGCGTTTTTATCAAGCGTCCACCAGCGAAATGTTTGGCCTGATCCAGGCCGAGCAACAGGACGAGAACACCCCGTTTTACCCGCGCAGTCCGTACGGCGTGGCCAAGCTGTATGGTCACTGGATCACCGTGAACTACCGCGAAAGCTTCAACCTGCACGCCAGCAGCGGCATCCTGTTCAACCACGAATCGCCTCTGCGCGGTATCGAGTTCGTGACCCGCAAAGTTACCGACGCCGCTGCTCGCATCAAGCAGGGCAAACAGCAGGAACTTCGCCTGGGCAACATCGACGCCAAGCGCGACTGGGGGTTTGCCGGCGACTACGTCGAAGCCATGTGGCTGATGCTGCAACAGGACAAGCCCGATGACTTTGTGGTCGCCACCGGCATCACCACCACCGTGCGCGAAATGTGCCGGATTGCCTTCGAACACGTCGACCTGAACTACCGCGACTTCGTGAAAATCGACCCGGCGTTTTTCCGCCCGGCCGAAGTGGAAGTGCTGTTGGGCAACCCGGCCAAAGCCCAGCGTGTACTGGGCTGGAAGCCGAAGACCGACCTGGATACCTTGATCCGCATGATGATGGATGCGGACATGAAACGCGTCGCCAAGGAGTAGGCCATGCTGATTCCCGTGATTCTCTCCGGCGGTGCCGGTACTCGCTTGTGGCCGGTGTCCCGCGAGGGCCATCCCAAGCCATTCATGACCTTGCCCGATGGCCAGTCGCTGCTGGGCAAGACCTATCGGCGGGCCGCCGGCCTGCTCGATGGCCGGGGCGATATCGTCACGGTGACCAACCGCGACTACTACTTCCAGAGCAAGGATCACTATCAAGAGGCGCAGCTCAGCCGTCATCGCGGGCACTTCATGCTGGAGCCGACGGGCCGCAACACGGCCCCGGCCATCGCGGCGGCAGCATTGTCGCTGCAAGCCCTGCACGGCGACGAAGCGATTATGGTGGTGATGCCCGCCGACCATTTGATCCTCAACGAAGACGCCTTGAAAACCGCCGTGGAACACGCCGTAGCGCTGGCCAAGGATGGTTTCCTGGTGACCTTCGGCGTGGTGCCGACCGCGCCGGACACCGGTTTCGGCTACATCGAAACCGGCGCTGCGCTGGACGGAAAAGGCGCAGCCAGGGTGCAGCGTTTCGTTGAAAAACCTGATTTGCAAACCGCGACGCATTACCTGGAAAGCGGCAATTTCCTGTGGAACTCCGGAATGTTCTGCTTCTCGATCGCCACCGTGCTGGCCGAGTTGCAGATCCACGCCCCGAAGTTGCTCGAGCAGACGAAAGCCTGCATGGCGGCCAGTAGCCCGGTGGAAACCGTCGGCTGCCTGCAACAGGAATTGTCCCCGGCGCTGTTCGCCGAGATCACCGACATCTCCATCGACTACGCCCTGATGGAACACTCCGACAAAGTGGTCGTGGTGCCCGCCCAATTCGACTGGAGTGATATCGGCTCCTGGGGCGCAGTGGCCGCACTGGTGCCTGCCGATGCGCAAAACAACCGCGCCAGCGGCGATGCCGTGTTCATCGACAGCCACAACAACTTTGTCCAGAGCGAAGACCGGCTGGTAGCGGCCGTGGGTGTGGATAACCTGATCATCATCGACACCGCCGACGCCGTGTTGGTCGCCCACGCCGATCGCGCGCAGGACGTGCGTCGGGTGGCCAAGCAGCTCAAGGACAAAAAGCACGAAGCCTATCGCCTGCACCGCACGGTCAGCCGGCCTTGGGGCACCTACACCGTGCTCGAGGAAGGCCCGCGCTTCAAAATCAAACGCATCGTGGTCAAGCCCGGTGGTAAGTTGTCGCTGCAGATGCACCACCATCGCAATGAACATTGGGTGGTGGTCGAAGGCATGGCCAAGGTCACCAACAACGGCACCGGTACTCATCTGGTCGCGAAGAACGAATCCACGTTCATTGCCGCCGGCCACCGGCATCGTCTGGAAAACCCGGGCGTGATTGACCTGGTGATCATCGAAGTGCAAAGCGGCGAATACCTGGGAGAAGACGATATCGTCCGCTTCGAAGACCAATACGGCAGGACGGTTTGAATGCTGCTTTCTTTGTACCGCTCGCTGTGGGGCTATCGGGGATTCATCCTCGGTAGCGTCAAGCGAGAGTTCCAGGCGCGTTACCGCAATTCGTTGTTCGGTGCCCTGTGGACCGTGCTGAACCCGCTGTCGATGATCATCGTCTACACCGTGATCTTTTCCCACATCATGCGCGCCCGTTTGCCGGGGGTAGATGACGGCCTGGCCTACAGCGTTTACCTCTGCGCCGGCCTGCTGACGTGGGGATTGTTCGCGGAAATCACCGTGCGCAGTCAGAACATGTTCCTCGACAACGCCAACCTGCTGAAGAAAATCAGCTTCCCGCGGATCTGCCTGCCGGTCATCGTGCTGTTCAACGCCGGCATCAACTTCGCGATCATCATCGGCTTGTTCCTCGGTTTTCTGCTGATCACCGGTCGACTGCCCGGCATGGCGCTGCTGGCGCTGATTCCGCTGTTGGCCTTGCAGGTTGTGTTTTGTGCCGGGTTGGGGATGATTCTTGGCGTCTTGAATGTGTTTTTTCGCGATGTCGGGCAATTTTTCGCCATCTGCCTGCAATTCTGGTTCTGGCTGACGCCGATCGTGTACCCGATGAGCATCCTGCCCGACTGGGTGCAGCGCCTGCTGCAACTCAACCCCCTGACCAACCTGATCACCAGCTACCAAAACGTGTTCCTTTACGGCCAATGGCCGGTCTGGAGTTCGCTGCTGCCGATCATGGTGGCCAGCGTGTTGTTCTTCGTCATCGGCCTGCGCCTGTTTCGTCAGCGCGTCGGTGAAATGGTGGATGAACTCTGATGGGGCACATACGCGTCACCGGCCTGGGCAAGGCCTACAAGCAATACCCCAATCGCTGGAGCCGACTGGCTGAATGGCTGATCCCGTTTTCGCCGATCCGTCATCGCCAGCACTGGGTGCTGCAAGACGTGGCTTTCGAGATTGCTCCCGGCGAGTCCGTGGGTATCGTCGGGGTCAACGGCGCGGGCAAAAGTACCCTGCTGAAAATGATCACCGGCACCACCCAACCCACCTGCGGCAGCATCCAGCTCGAAGGCCGCGTCGCCGCCCTGCTGGAACTGGGCATGGGTTTTCATGCGGACTTCACCGGCCGGCAGAACGCCGTCATGGCGGGGCAACTGTTGGGCATGCAAGTCGAGGAAATCGAAGCACTAATGCCCGAGATCGAACGCTTCGCGGAAATCGGCGACGCCATCGACCATCCCGTGCGCACCTATTCCAGCGGTATGCAGATGCGCTTGGCGTTCAGCGTGGCCACGGCGCGGCGCCCGGACATCCTGATCGTCGACGAAGCGCTGTCAGTGGGCGACGCCTACTTCCAGCACAAAAGTTTCGACCGCATCCGCAGCTTTCGCAAAGCCGGCACCACCCTGCTGATCGTGTCCCATGACCGCTCGGCGATTCAGTCGATCTGCGACTCGGCGATCCTCCTGGAAAAGGGGCGGATGGCCATGCACAGCACGCCCGAAGCCGTCATGGATTACTACAACGCCCTGCTCGCCGAACGCGAAGGCCAGACGGTACGTCAGGAAATGCTCTCTGGCGGCCAGGTCAGCACCATTTCCGGCACCGGTGAAGCCGGGATTTTGCGGGTGCGCTTGCTGGACGAACACGAACGGTCCATCGATGCGGCGGAAGTCGGTCAACCGGTGGTGCTGGAGGTGGAAGTCGAAGTCCGCCAGGACATCGAGCGGCTGGTGCTGGGCTTCATGATCAAGGATCGCCTGGGCCAGGCCATGTATGGCATCAATACCCATCGCCAGGATCAGGCGCTGAACGATCTGAAGGCTGGGGAGCGTGTGACCTACCGTTTTGCCTTCGTCATGGCACTGGGCAAGGGTAACTATTCGGTGGCGCTGAGCCTGTCCCGGCTGGATTCGCACCTCGATCGCAACTTTGAATGGCGGGACTACGGCCTGGTGTTCCACGTGATCAATAACCGCCAGGAAGATTTCGTTGGCTGCTCGTGGCTGGGGGCCAAAACCACCATCACCCGCTCCATCGAAACGCCGATACCGGAAAACACACCATGACGCGCCTTCTGGTCGAATGCACCCACGTCTTCCAGCACCCCAAGGTCAACTCGGGTATTCAGCGAGTGGTGCGCAACGTGGTCAATCAACTGCCGGAATCGGTCGAAGGGGTTGAATGCATCCCGGTGGTGTTGCTCAAAGGCAAACTCTACCGAGTGCTGATGCTCGGTGCGCTGAACATCCCGTTTTTTGATCACTTGATGACCTTCGGTGGACGGCTGGAACGGCTGGCCCATCGTTTCTGGCAACTGCATCAACGCCTGCACAACCGCAGTCACTCGCGAATGATCAAGCGTTTGCTGCACGTGGCCTACCGGGTTACGGCGATCACCTGTTTCAGTATTCCACTGCGGATAATCGAAGGCATCAACCAGTATCAACTGCCCAAACGCTGCACGCCGCTACAGCACCAGCCAGGGGATCAACTGGTGTTGCTGGATTCGTCCTGGCACACCGATTTTTTCCCGTTTGCCGAACAGCTCAAACGCGATGGCGTGGGCATCGTTTCGGTAATCTACGACCTGATTCCCCTGACACATCCGCAGTTCTACGACACGCGGCTGGTGCAGGTCTTCAACGAGTGGTTCGACTGGATCACCCGAACGGCCGATGGCTATGTGGCAATCTCTGCCACGGTGCGCGATCAGGTGCGTGAGGAATTGCAGCGCCGCCTCGGTCCGGCCAAGGCCAGTGAGTTGTGGTTCGATTATTTCCACCTCGGTTCCGAGCTCGACCTGAGCGAAGCCACCGCCGCCGTGGAGCCGCGCCTTGCACGGCTTTTTGAAACACCGGAGCCGGTATTCCTCATGGTCAGTACCATCGAGCCGCGCAAGAACCACGATTACCTGCTGGACGCCTTCGAACTCGCCTGGGCGGCGGGCTCCAAGGCCCGGTTGTGCATTGCCGGTCGCATCGGCTGGAAGTGCGACGCCCTGCTCGCCCGGGTACGCAGTCACCCGCAGCTGAACCGGCGCCTGTTCATGTTCAACGACCTGAGCGACACCAGCCTCGAACATGCCTACAGCCACGCCAGCTCACTGGTGTTTCCGTCGTATGTCGAAGGTTTCGGCCTGCCGCTGGTGGAAGCCATGCAGCGCGGGCTACCGGCGATGGGCAGCGATATTCCGGTCTTCCGCGAAATCGGCGGCGAGTTCATGGCGTACTTCGATCTGGCCGATCCGCGCAGCCTGGCCGACCTGGTCATAGGTTTCGAGCGCAGCGGTCGATTCCCGGCTACCCGCGACGTCGCCGACTGGCGCTGGATAGGCTGGCGTGAAGCGAGTGCGCAATTGGCCGAACGAACCCTGCGCAATCTTGTAGAAGCACCGGTCATTCCAGAGAGGCAACATGCGAATTGCCCTTAATGCGCGAATCCTCCAGGCCCCGCGTACCGGCATCGGCCACTACGTCGCCGAACTGGCGAACGCACTAGCCGATGAACCAGATGTTGAACTGGCGTTGTTCCATGGCTGGGGCTGGAGCTCGGTGCTGCCTGAGGCGGCCATGCCCGGTTATTCGCGACTGACACCGCTGCTGCGGCAAATTCCGGGGGCCTATCAGGCCCGGCGCTGGTTGGAGCAGAAGCGGTTCGATCAAGGTCGTGCGCAAACCATCGACCTCTACCACGAGCCGAGTTTGTGGCCGCTGTCGTTCGACGGCCCGACGGTTATCACCCTGCATGACCTGACTCACCTGCACTACCCCGATACGCAGCCGCCCGCACGCTTACGAGAAATCGAGCGACGGCTGGCCGACGGCGTACGCCAGGCGAGCCTGATTCTCACCGACTCGCAGTTCATTGCCGACGAAGCCCAGGCGCATTTCGGGCTGCCGGCTGAGCGATTTGTTGCCGCACCACTGGGCGTAGCGGCGCGTTTCCACCCGCGGGCTCCCGAAGCCATCGACGCCGTGCTCAAGGCCCATGGCGTGGAGGCGCGGGAATACTTCCTCTGCGTCGGCACCCTGGAGCCGCGCAAGAACCTGACCCTGGCCCTGCGCGCCCACGCTTTATTGCCGGAAGTTGTGCGCCAGCGTTTTCCGCTGTTGATCGTCGGCATGGCCGGCTGGCAACGCGAGCAATTCAGCGAAGAATTATGCACGGCCCTGGCTACCGGCGACGTATGTCTGCTCGGGTATTTGCCTGATGAAGATCTGGCGCAACTGTTGGCCGGTGCTCGGGCATTGATCTTTCCTTCGCTGTACGAAGGGTTCGGGCTGCCTGTTCTTGAAGCCATGGCGAGCGGAACGCCGGTCATTCTGACGCGGCATTCGGCCATGCCAGAAGTCGCTGGAACCGCAGGCAACTACATCGAGCCGGATAATCCAGACCATTTGCAAGAGGCCATGAACCGGTTGATCGACGACCCTGTTCACTGGCGGGCATGCCGCGAAGCCGGCTTGTTACAAGCGAAGCTTTTTTCCTGGAAGCGTTGCGCGAAGGTCACGGCCCGAGCCTACCGTCAGGTTATTGGAGACTGATATGCGCGTACTGCACTTTTACAAAACCTACTTGCCTGACTCCATGGGCGGTATCGAACAGGTCATTTTTCAGTTGTGCGAGAGCGGAGCGCGACATGGTGTCGACAGCACAGTCCTGACCTTGAGTAACAACCCGGCACCCGGTGTAATCCAGATCCGTGAACATCAGGTCCATCAGGCCAGAATGGACTTTCAACTGGCGTCCACCGGCTTCTCCTACAGTGTGTTCAAGCAATTTCGTGAACTGGCGGCAGAGGCCGACGTGGTCAACTACCACTTCCCATGGCCATTCATGGACCTGGTGCATTTTTGCAGCGTAACCAAAAAGCCCTGCGTGGTGAGTTACCACTCGGACATCATTCGCCAGCGCCATTTGCTCAAACTGTATCGACCCTTGATGCGCCGGTTTCTGGACAGCGCCGATCGAATCGTGGCGGCGTCACCCAACTACTTTCACACCAGTGAAATTCTTCAGGACTACCGCGAAAAAACCCGAGTGATCACCTATGGGTTGGACAAGGCAGGTTATCCACAGCCAGAAGTAGAGCGCACTGAACGCTGGCGTCGGCAGTTGGGTGACAAGTTCTTCTTGTTCGTCGGCGTTATGCGCTATTACAAAGGACTGCACATTCTTCTCGAAGCGATGCAGGGGCTGAATTATCCGGTGGTGATCGTCGGCGCCGGCCCCCTGGAAGCTGAACTGCATGCTCAGGCCAAAAAGCTGGGTTTGCAGAACCTGCACTTTTTGGGACGTTTGGGTGATGAGGATAAAGTGGCCTTGCTGCAATTGAGCTATGCCGTGGTGTTCCCATCGCACCTGCGCTCCGAAGCGTTCGGCATTTCGCTGCTGGAAGGGGCTATGTATGGCAAACCGATGATCTCCAGTGAAATCGGCACCGGCACCAGCTACATCAACATTCACAATGAAACCGGGCTGGTGGTCCCTCCCAGTAATCCAAAGGCGTTCCGTGAAGCGATGCGCACGCTGTGGGAAAACCCGGTTCGTGCGGCAGAAATGGGGATGAAGGCTGAGGCTCGGTATCGGCAGTTATTCACAGCGGATGAGATGGGCCGTAAGTGGACCGAGTTATACGAAGAGCTGCTGGAAGAAAAGTCCCTGTCCTACGCCTGACTCCTTCTTTGTGGGAGTGAGCCTGCTCGCGAAAGCGGTGTACCAGTCGACATAATAGTTGAATGTCAGAAAGCCTTCGCGAGCAGGCTCGCTCCCACAGGGAAGTTATCCACAAGCCCAGTGCTACAGATCCAGCACCAGCGGCTGCGAACCCTGCGCCGGCACCGCACAACAAATCAGCACTTCTCCAGCGCCGGGCACTTCTGCCGGCACCTGTGGATAAGTCACTTCGCCGCTGATCAGGCGCGTCTTGCAGGTGCCGCAGGAACCGCCACGGCAGCTGAATTCCGGGCGCAAGCCACGGCTTTCAGCCAACTCCAGCAAACTGCCGCTATCGGGTTTCCAGCGCGCCTCTTTGGCCGAGCGCTCGAACACCACCGGTACCGACGTCGTGGCGGCCGGTGGTTGCTCGATGACCACTGCATCCGGATCGGGTATCCGGCGCAACGTCGACGGGCCAAAGGTCTCGGCGTGAATCCTTGAATCGCGGATGTCCATGTCCCGCAGGCTGTCATACATCGCCTGGGTAAACGCTCCAGGGCCGCAGAGGACAAAATCCAGCTGATCGTAGTCTTCCACCTCAAGCATATGCTTGAGCAGGTCGGCGTCGATTCGCCCGGTCAGGTCGAAATCTTCACCTTCGCGCGCTTCGGGCTCCGGCTGACTGAGCAAACGCAGGACGCGCACCGCGTCACCGAGCCCGTCGAGCAAGCGGTTCAGCTCAGGGCGAAACGGTTGATCGGCCAGGGTTCGCGAGCTCTGGATGAACCAGGTCGGGCGAATGCTCCGCGTGCGCAGGCCTTGATAAACCACCTCGCGCACCATCGACAGCAGCGGCGTAATGCCCACGCCAGCCGCCAGCAACACCAGCGGTCGCCGCTCATGCGGTGCCACGGTGAAATGCCCTTGCGGCGCACGGGCCTCCAGTACATCACCGACACGAATCCGCTCATGCAGGTGCGATGACACCAACCCGTCACGCTTCACGCTGATCCGGAAAAAGTCATCGGACGGCGCACTCGACAGGCTGTACGTGCGGATATGCACGTCACCGTTAATGTTGAACCGTAAAGGCAAATGCTGCCCGGCCTGGAACACCGGCAAACCGGCGCCATCGGCAGGCTCCAGGTAGATCGAACGGATGTTGTGGCTTTCCTGTTCGATGCGCGCCACCCGCAGCGACCGCCAATGATCGCCCAACGCCTTGGCTTGCAGGCGTGCATTGGCCTGCGCCCAGGTGCCAGTCAGCAAACTGGTGGGCGACACGCCGTCAAAGCGCCAGCGCAAGGCCAGCGCTGCAGGACGGCGCACCACGTGCTCGACCTCGAAGGTCCACAGTCGCTCGGCACCTTGAAAGGCTTCGATTTGCGGACCGTCGAGGATGATTTCAGTACGCCCGCTGAGGTGCAGCAGGTCACCCGAATTGAAATCGATGAACAACAAACCGGCGCGGGGATTGATCAGCAGATTGCCCAGCGTATTGAAATGCAGGTTGCCGGCGAAGTCAGGGATCGTCAGGCGATTACCTTCCACTTGTACGAAACCGACCTGGCCTCCCCGGTGAGAAACATCCACCGACCGCTGGCCATCGACGTCCACGTAGCTGGCGACAAAGAACGTATCCGCCTCAATGACCATGGCTCTGGCCGCGTCATCCAGTTCAGTCAGGTGCTGTGCAACGCGGCTCGAAGGGTCAGCCAAGGGCACCGAGCGAAACTGGCGCAATTGAATATATTGCGGGCAGTTGCCGAACGATTGCTCCACCGTCACCCCGAATCCGCTGGCCGTAACGGCGCCGACGCGACCATTGAGGCGGTTGCGACGCCGGGTGTGCAACTCGATACCGAGCAGGCCGATGGCAGCACCGTCTTGCAGTTGCGCGGGGTCATCGGCCCCCGGCAGGTGGTCGAACTGCAACAGCGATGGGTCGGGGGAATGAGCGAAGCCCGGTTCCCCTTCAAGAATGCTGGCCCAGGGGTTGCCATCGGCATCAACGGCGCCGTACAGCATGAACGGCAGTTGCTGATAGAACGCGCGGTGTTGATCCGGCATTTGACTGCGAATCACCTTACGCCCGAACGCCTCCATTCGCTCGGCAACACCCACATGAGCCTGCAACTGTTTCTCGCCGGCGTGCCAAGGTGAATGTTCCATAACGGCTTCTCCCCTGCGCCCATGGCGCATCGTGAACGGCCCGAGCGGGTCGGGCCGTGTGCATCAGGCAGTTTTTTGCAGGCCGGCCACCGTGCGTGGCATGCCGACAAACCCTGGCAACGCTTCAATGCGCGCCAGCCAGGCGCGGATGTTGGCGTACTCGTCGAGCGAGACGTTGCCTTCCGGCGCATGGGCGATGTAACTGTAGGCCGAGACGTCGGCGATGGTCGGCTCGGTCCCGACCAGATACGGCGTGGCAGACAGTTCCTGATCGATGATTTTCAGCAAGGCGTGGGAATTGGCGATCACCTCTTCAGCGTTGTAGGGCGCGCCGAACACGGTGATCAACCTGGCTCTGGCCACACCAAAGGCAATCGGCCCGGCAGCAATCGATAACCAGCGCTGAACCTTGGCGGAGCCGACAGGATCAGTCGGTAGCCAGCGACCGTTGCCATACTTCTGCGCCAGATACACCAGGATTGCATTGGAATCGGCCAGCACGACGCCTTGGTCATCAATGGCAGGCACCTGACCCATCGGGTTGATCGCCAGGTATTCCGGCTGCTTGTGCTCCCCCTTGGCCAGATCGACAAAGACTAGTTCCGTCGGCAATTGCAGCAGGGACAGCATCAGCTCCACACGGTGAGCATGGCCAGAGCGTGGGAAGTTGTAGAGTTTGATCGCTTGCATGGTCGACTCCGCTGGGTGGAGGCGCTGATCAAGAAGATCAGCACCGATGGCCTCTATCTTCCACCCTCAACCAAAACAACAGAATAACCAGCAAACGCAATCCATTGTTTCATCCAGCGCAATAACCCTCTAACGGCTCAGGGCTGGATGCTCCCTTAATGTCTTCACCGCGAAGTCGACAAAACTGCGGACTCGCACCGGCGCCTTGCGACCCCCTTGGTAGACCACATGAATGGGCAGTGGCGGCTGTTCGAAGTCAGCCAGCACGACTTCCAGTTCTCCGGCGGCTACCTTGCTCGCCACTTGGTAAGACAGGACCCGGGTGAATCCCAAGCCCATGGACGCCGCCGTGATCGCAGCCTGATTGGCGGTGACCACAAGACGCGGCTCCGGGCGAACGCTCAGCGGCTCGCCCGCTTCAAGAAATGGCCAGGCTCTGAGCTGCCCGATGGACGACGTTGCGATAATCGGGGCACCGCTGAGCTCATTCGGGTGCAGTGGCCTGCCACGCGCCATCAAAAACGCCGGGGACGCACAGATCACTCGCCTCACCTCGCCCACGCGAATCGCATGTTGATTGCTATCAGGCAGCTCACCGATTCGTACCGCCACATCAATGCCCTCTTCAACCATGCTCACGACTCGGTCGACCAATAGGGCATTGATGCTGACTTCAGGAAACTGGGCGAGATAACCGACCATGACCGGCGTGACGAACAACTCACCGAACAACACCGGCGCCGTAATCGTCAGTTGCCCACGGGGCTGGGCGTGACTGCCGGCCGCAGAATCCTCTGCTTCCTGCACCTCCACGAGAATCCTCCGACAATCCTCCAGATAACGCTGCCCCGCCTCGCTCAAATGCACGCTGCGGGTGGTGCGGGTAATCAACTGCGTGCCAATGCGCTGCTCCAGTGCCGCAACGGCCCGGGTGACACTGGCTGCCGACATCCCCAAACGCCGCGCCGCTGCGGAGAAACCTTGTTCTTGAGCGACGGCGGCGAAGACCTGCATTTCCTGGAATCGGTCCATGGGGCATGTCCTTTATTCAGATAAAAAAAATCGCAACCGTAGGCTGCGATTTTTCAGGGTTGCGATCACCTGTGGATAACTTATTCCACCGTCACCGACTTCGCCAGATTACGCGGCTGGTCAACGTCCGTACCTTTCAGCACAGCAACGTAGTACGACAGCAACTGCAGCGGGATGGTGTAGAGGATCGGCGACAGGATGTCGTGGATGTGCGGCATGTGCACAACGTGCGTGCCTTCGCCATTGGTCATGCCGGCTTTCTCGTCTGCGAAGACGATCAACTGGCCGCCACGGGCGCGGACTTCCTGGAGGTTGGATTTCAACTTCTCCAGCAGCTCGTTGTTCGGCGCCACGGTGACCACCGGCATGTCGTTATCCACCAGCGCCAACGGGCCGTGTTTCAGTTCGCCAGCCGGATAAGCTTCAGCGTGGATGTAGGAGATTTCCTTGAGTTTCAGGGCGCCTTCCATCGCTACCGGGAATTGCGCGCCACGGCCCAGGAACAAGGTGTGGTTTTTCTCGGCGAACAGTTCGGCGATTTTCTCCACGGTGCTGTCCATGGCCAGGGCTTCGCCCAGGCGAGTAGGCAGGCGACGCAGTTCTTCAACCAGAGTGGCTTCGACGCCCTTGGCCAAAGTGCCGCGAACCTGACCCAGGGACAGGGTCAGCAACAACAGGCCTACCAGTTGAGTGGTGAAAGCTTTGGTCGAGGCCACGCCGATTTCGCGACCGGCCTGGGTCAGCAGGGTCAGGTCGGATTCACGCACCAGCGAACTGATGCCAACGTTGCAGATTGCCAGGCTTGCGAGGAACCCCAGTTCCTTGGCGTTGCGCAGGGCAGCCAGGGTGTCGGCGGTTTCGCCAGATTGGGAAATGGTCACGAACAGCGTGTCGGGTTGCACCACAACCTTGCGGTAGCGAAATTCGCTGGCAACTTCGACCTGGCACGGGATGCCAGCCAGTTCTTCGAGCCAGTAACGGGCAACCATACCGGCGTGATAGCTAGTGCCGCAGGCAACGATCTGTACGTTGCGCACTTTGGCGAACAGCTCGGCAGCCTGTGGACCGAATGCCTGTACCAGTACGCCGTTCGGGCTCAGACGACCTTCGAGGGTGCGCTGGACAACAGACGGTTGCTCGTGGATTTCCTTGAGCATGAAGTGGCGGAACTCGCCCTTGTCTGCCGCTTCGGCACCGTCGCGGTACTGCACGGTTTCGCGTTCGACGGCTTTGCCGTCAACGTCCCAGATGTGCACGCTGTCGCGACGAATCTCGGCGATATCGCCTTCTTCCAGGTACATGAAACGGTCGGTGACCTGACGCAGGGCCAATTGGTCGGAAGCGAGGAAATTTTCCCCCAGGCCCAGACCAATTACCAACGGGCTGCCACTGCGGGCGGCGACCAGGCGATCCGGCTGCTTGGCGCTGATGACCGCCAGGCCGTAAGCACCGTGCAACTCTTTGACTGTGGCTTTGAGGGCCGCGGTCAGGTCGGGCAAATCCTTGAGTTTGTGATTCAGCAGGTGAGCGATGACTTCGGTGTCGGTGTCCGAGGTGAACACATAACCCAAGGCTTTCAGCTGCTCACGCAGGGCTTCGTGGTTTTCGATGATGCCGTTGTGCACCACGGCCAAGTCGCCGGAGAAATGCGGGTGGGCGTTGCGCTCGCACGGGGCGCCGTGCGTGGCCCAGCGGGTGTGGGCGATGCCAAGGCGACCGACCAGAGGCTCGGCTTCAAGCGCGTTTTCCAGCTCGCTGACCTTGCCCGGGCGACGCATGCGCTCGAGTTTTTCATCGTTGGTGAAGACCGCCACACCGGCGCTGTCATAGCCACGGTATTCCAGGCGCTTGAGGCCTTCGAGCAAGATGGCAGTGATATTACGTTCTGCGACTGCGCCGACAATTCCACACATGCTATTTCTCCTGACTGACAGCCGCGCAAATCAAATTGATGCCGCGGGCCTGAATCTGATCGCGTGCCTCCAGCGGCAAGCGATCATCGGTAATAAGGGTATGGACGCTGCTCCATGGCAGTTCCAGGTTGGGGATTTTGCGGCCGATCTTGTCGGCCTCCACCATCACGACGACTTCACGGGCGACTTCGGCCATGACCCGGCTCAGCCCCAGCAATTCGTTGAAGGTGGTGGTACCGCGGACCAGATCGATGCCATCGGCACCGATAAACAATTGATCAAAGTCGTAAGAGCGTAGTACCTGCTCGGCGACCTGCCCCTGAAAGGACTCGGAATGCGGGTCCCAGGTGCCACCGGTCATCAACAGCACCGGTTCGTGCTCAAGCTCGCTCAAGGCATTGGCCACGTGCAACGAGTTGGTCATCACCACCAGTCCCGGTTGCTGACCGAGTTCCGGGATCATGGCGGCCGTGGTACTGCCGCTGTCGATGATGATCCGCGCATGCTCGCGAATCCGCGTGACGGCGGCACGGGCAATGGCTTGTTTGTATTTGGAGACGGGTTGGCCGATGTCAGCCACCAGTTCCTGAGGCATGGTGATCGCTCCGCCGTAACGACGCAGCAGCAGGCCATTACTCTCAAGCGCCGCCAGATCCTTGCGAATCGTAACTTCCGACGTTTCGAAGCGCTTTGCCAGCTCATCCACACTGACTTCGCCCTGCTCGTTGAGCAAGGTGAGGATATTGTGTCGGCGTTGGGGTGTATTGCGCTTCGACATGGGCTAGTAAGTTTCGATTCGAAAGATAACGGAAGCAATCAAAACCCATCGGCGAAACTTCGTCAAGCATGTTGCGATAAAAAGGCCTGTGTATAACCAAAAAAAATCGCAGCCTGCGGTGAGGGCTTTGGGGCCTGCCACAGACTGCGATTTTTTGGTTTTAAAGGGCTGTGGATAACTCAGCTCTTCTTGACCTTCTCCGGCCGCTTCCAGCCGTCGATATTTTTCTGCCGCGCCCTGCCTACCGCCAACTGTGCGTTATCCACATTCTGCGTGATGGTCGAACCAGCCGCCGTCGTAGCACCGGAAGAGATATCCACAGGTGCTACCAACGAGTTGTTGGAACCGATGAAGACATCTTCACCCAGAACGGTTTTCCACTTGTTGGCGCCGTCGTAGTTGCAGGTAATGGTGCCCGCGCCAATGTTGGTGCGCGCACCGACCTCGGCGTCCCCAAGGTAAGACAGATGACCGGCCTTCGCGCCTTCGCCCAGGTGAGCGTTCTTCAGTTCAACAAAGTTACCCACATGCGCGCGCGCTTCAAGCACGGTGCCCGGACGCAGGCGTGCGAACGGGCCGGCATCGCTGCCTTCGCCCAGAATCGCACCTTCGATATGACTGTTGGCCTTGATCACCACGCCTTTGCGCAAGGTGCTGTCCTTGATCACGCAGTTCGGACCGATCACCACGTCATCTTCGATGACGACTTTGCCTTCGAGGATCACGTTGATGTCGATCAGCACATCGCGGCCGACGGTGACTTCGCCGCGCACATCGAAACGGGCCGGGTCGCGCAGGGTCACGCCTTGGGCCATCAAACGGCGACCGGCGCGCAATTGATAGTGACGCTCGAGTTCGCAAAGTTGCTTGCGGTCGTTGGCGCCCTGCACTTCCATGGCGTCGTGCGGCTGCTCGGTGGCGACCACCAAACCATCGCTGACCGCCATGGCAATCACGTCGGTCAGGTAGTACTCGCCTTGGGCATTGTTGTTGGAGAGACGGCTCATCCAGCCACCCAGTTGGGCGAAAGGCAGGGCGAGAATCCCGGTGTTGCCTTCAGTGATCGCACGCTCGGCTTCGTTGGCATCTTTTTGCTCAACGATTGCCGTGACCTTGCCAGCGGCATCGCGGACGATGCGGCCATAGCCGGTCGGGTCGTCCAGCTCGACGGTCAACAGGCCCAGTTGCTGCGGTGCAACTTTCTTGAGCAGGCGTTGCAGGGTTTCGACTTCAATCAGCGGCACGTCACCGTAGAGAATAAGTACGGTATCGGACTCAATGAACGGCACTGCCTGAGCCACCGCATGACCGGTACCCAATTGTTTGTCCTGAAGGACGAAATTCAGGTCGTCCGCCGCCAGGCGCTCACGGACGGCTTCGGCGCCATGGCCGATCACCACATGGATGCGCTGTGGATCAAGTTGGCGGGCGCTGTGGATAACATGGCCAAGCATAGAGTTGCCGGCAATCGGGTGCAGAACTTTCGGCAATGCCGAACGCATGCGGGTGCCTTGGCCGGCAGCGAGGATAACGATTTCTAGTGACATGACTGGCTACCAATCCTGGGTGGTCAGCGGTTGCGACCAGGTTATGAACGTCGGAAAAGAAAAAAGGGTAGCCGAGGCTACCCTTTTTAATCAATCGCGCAACAATGATGGCCTATTAGCGGCCAAACTTCTTGCGGATCTGCTGGACGGTGCGCAGCTGTGCTGCAGCCTCGGCCAGACGTGCGGAAGCAGAACCGTAGTCGAATTCCGCGCCCCGCTCATGCAGGGCTTTCTCGGCAGCCTTGACGGCTTCCTGAGCGGAGGCTTCATCCAGGTCGGCAGCACGTTGCACGGTGTCGGCAAGAACCTTGACCATGTTCGGCTGAACCTCGAGGAAACCACCGGAGATGTAATACACCTCCTCTTCCCCGCCCTGCTTGATCAGGCGGATCGGACCCGGCTTGAGATTAGTGATCAGCGGCGCGTGACCCAGGGCGATACCAAGATCACCCAGTGCACCGTGCGCAATCACCATCTCGACCAGGCCGGAAAAGATTTCTCCTTCCGCGCTGACGATATCGCAATGGACTGTCATAGCCATCTGATTGCCTCAACCTAAATTAGCGCCCGTTACCGGGCGCCGGGATTACAGTTTCTTGGCTTTCTCGATCGCTTCTTCGATGCCGCCGACCATGTAGAACGCTTGTTCTGGCAGGTGGTCGTAGTCACCGTTGAGGATGCCTTTGAAGCCAGCAATGGTGTCTTTCAGGGAAACGTATTTGCCCGAAGAACCGGTGAAGACTTCAGCCACGAAGAACGGCTGCGACAAGAAACGCTGGATCTTACGAGCACGGTTTACCAACTGCTTGTCTTCTTCCGACAGCTCGTCCATACCCAGGATCGCAATGATGTCCTTCAGTTCTTTGTAACGCTGCAGAACATACTGTACACCGCGAGCAGTGTCGTAGTGGTCCTGGCCGATTACGTTCGGGTCCAGCTGGCGCGAAGTCGAGTCGAGTGGATCGATTGCCGGGTAGATACCCAGGGAAGCGATGTCACGGGACAGAACGACGGTGGCGTCCAAGTGGGCGAAGGTGGTCGCTGGCGACGGGTCAGTCAAGTCATCCGCAGGTACGTATACCGCTTGGATCGAGGTGATCGAACCGTTTTTGGTCGAAGTGATACGCTCTTGCAGAGTACCCATCTCTTCGGCCAGGGTCGGCTGGTAACCTACTGCGGAAGGCATACGGCCCAGCAGTGCGGATACTTCAGTACCGGCCAGGGTGTAACGATAGATGTTGTCGACGAACAGCAGAACGTCGTTACCTTCGTCACGGAACTTCTCGGCCATGGTCAGGCCGGTCAGTGCTACGCGCAGACGGTTACCCGGCGGCTCGTTCATCTGACCGTAAACCAGTGCCACTTTGTCCAGAACGTTGGAATCCTTCATCTCGTGGTAGAAGTCGTTACCCTCACGAGTACGCTCACCCACACCGGCGAACACGGAATAACCGCTGTGCTCGATGGCGATGTTACGGATCAGTTCCATCATGTTTACGGTTTTGCCTACACCGGCACCACCGAACAGACCGACTTTACCACCCTTGGTGAACGGGCAAACCAGGTCAATAGCCTTGATGCCGGTTTCCAGCAGGTCGTTGCCGCCCGCTTGTTCAGCGAAGGTTGGCGCAGGACGGTGAATGCCCCAGCGCTCTTCGGTGTCGATCGGGCCAGCTTCGTCGATCGGGTTGCCCAGAACGTCCATGATCCGGCCCAGGGTCGCTTTACCGACTGGTACGGAAATGGCTGCGCCAGAGTCATTGACTTCCAGACCGCGCTTCAAGCCCTCGGTGGAACCCATCGCAATGGTACGAACCACGCCGTCGCCCAGCTGCTGCTGAACTTCCAGGGTAGTTTCGGCCGCGCTCACTACTTTCAGCGCGTTGTAGATGCTCGGTACGCTGTCGCGTGGGAATTCCACGTCGATAACGGCGCCGATGATTTGAACGATACGTCCGCTACTCATAGCTGGATCCTCTGAATATTTGAACCGTTAAACCGCGGCAGCGCCGCCGACGATTTCCGAGATCTCTTGGGTGATCGCAGCCTGACGCGCCTTGTTGTAGATCAGCTGCAAATCGCTGATCAAATCACCGGCGTTGTCGGTAGCGTTCTTCATCGCGATCATCCGCGCAGCTTGTTCAGCCGCGTTGTTCTCGACCACCGACTGGTAGACCTGCGACTCCACGTAACGAACCATCAAGCCGTCAAGCAGCTCTTTGGCGTCCGGTTCGTAGAGATAGTCCCAGTGGTGCTTGAGTTCTTGATCCGGGGTTGCCACCAGTGGAATCAACTGCTCCACGGTAGGCTGTTGCGTCATGGTGTTGATGAACTTGTTGGACACCACGGACAGGCGGTCAATTCGGCCGTCCAGGTAGGCATCCAGCATCACCTTGACGCTGCCAATCAGATCATTGATCGACGGCTCTTCACCCAGGTGGCTGATAGCTGCTACGACGTTGCCGCCGAAGTTGCGGAAGAAAGCCGCACCCTTGCTACCCACTACACACAGATCAATCTCGACGCCGTTTTCGCGGTTTACCGCCATGTCCTTGACCAGGGCCTTGAACAGGTTGGTGTTCAAACCACCACACAAACCACGGTCAGAGCTCACCACAACGTAACCGACGCGCTTTACTTCACGCTCGATCATGAACGGGTGGCGATATTCCGGGTTGGCGTTGGCCAAATGACCAATAACCTGGCGGATGCGCTCCGCGTAAGGACGGCTAGCAGCCATGCGCATTTGTGCCCTGCGCATTTTACTGACCGCCACTTTTTCCATGGCGCTGGTAATCTTTTGCGTGCTTTTGATGCTCGCAATCTTACTGCGAATCTCTTTTGCGCCTGCCATGTAACACCTATCAGGTTAGCAAGCGGGAGCCTTGCGGCTCCCGCTGCGGCTTACCAGGTTTGGGTCGCCTTGAACTTCTCGATACCGGCTTTCATGCCCGCATCGATTTCGTCGTTGAAGTCGCCCTTCACGTTGATCTTCGCCATCAAATCGGCGTGATCGCGGTTGAAGAAGGAAATCAGCGCTTGTTCAAAGCTACCAATTTTGGCGATTGCGACGTCAGTCAGGAACCCACGCTCAGCGGCATACAGCGACAGCGCCATGTCAGCAATCGACATTGGTGCGTATTGCTTCTGCTTCATCAGCTCGGTAACGCGCTGACCATGGTCAAGTTGCTTACGGGTCGCTTCGTCCAGGTCAGAAGCGAACTGGGCGAATGCCGCCAGTTCACGGTACTGAGCCAGAGCGGTACGGATACCACCGGAGAGCTTCTTGATGATCTTGGTCTGAGCGGCACCACCCACACGGGATACCGAAACACCGGCGTTCACTGCAGGACGAATCCCGGAGTTGAAAATCGCCGATTCCAGGAAGATCTGACCGTCGGTGATGGAAATCACGTTGGTCGGAACGAACGCGGAAACGTCGCCAGCCTGGGTTTCGATGATCGGCAGTGCGGTCAGGGAACCGGTTTTGCCGGTCACTGCGCCGTTGGTGAACTTCTCTACGTACTCTTCCGAAACGCGGGATGCGCGCTCCAGCAGACGGGAGTGGAGATAGAACACGTCGCCTGGGTAAGCTTCACGGCCTGGTGGACGGCGCAGCAGCAGGGAAATCTGGCGATAAGCCACAGCTTGCTTGGACAGATCGTCATAAACGATCAGCGCGTCTTCACCGCGGTCGCGGAAGAATTCACCCATGGTGCAACCGGCATAAGGTGCCAGGTATTGCAGTGCTGCAGATTCCGAAGCGCTCGCTGCCACGATGATCGTGTTAGCCAGTGCGCCGTTTTCTTCCAGCTTGCGAACAATGTTAGCGATGGTCGATTGCTTCTGACCGATGGCTACATAGACGCAGAAAATGCCGCTGTCTTTCTGATTGATGATCGCGTCGATCGCCAGAGCGGTTTTACCGATCTGACGGTCACCGATGATCAGCTCACGCTGGCCACGGCCGACAGGGATCATGGCATCGACAGCCTTGTAGCCAGTCTGTACAGGCTGGTCTACCGACTTACGCCAGATCACGCCTGGAGCAACTTTCTCGACCGCATCGGTCAAGGTGTTGTTCAGTGGACCTTTGCCATCAATCGGGTTACCCAGTGCGTCGACTACGCGACCCAGCAGTTCCTTGCCAACCGGAACTTCGAGGATGCGGCCAGTGCACTTGGCGCTCATGCCTTCAGCCAGAGACTGGTAGGAGCCCAATACAACAGCGCCTACAGAGTCTTGCTCAAGGTTGAGGGCCATACCGAAGACGCCGCCCGGAAACTCGATCATCTCGCCGTACATTACGTCGGCCAGACCGTGAATCCGCACGATACCGTCAGATACGCTGACGACAGTGCCTTCGTTACGGGCTTGGGAGGTCACATCGAGCTTGTCGATGCGGCCCTTGATAATTTCACTTATTTCGGAAGGATTGAGTTGCTGCATTGCTCTGCTGCCCCTTCAAACTCAAGATTTCAATGCTTCGGCAAGGCTCGCGAGTTTGCCGCGAACCGAGCCATCGATAACCAGGTCGCCGGCGCGGATGACAATGCCCCCAATAAGGGATTTGTCTTCCTCGACTTGCAGGCGCACTTCCCGGTTGAGTCGTGCACTGAGAACCTTGGCGAGTTTGTCTTGCTGTTCTTGGTTCAATGCAAAAGCACTGGTCACTTCAACGTCTACCGACTTCTCTTGTTCGGCCTTGTACAGGTCGAACAGAGCGGATATCTCCGGCAACAGCGGGAGACGGTCGTTTTCGGCAACGACGTTGATGAAGTTCTGTGCCTTGGCATCAAACTTGTCGCCGCACACGTCAATAAACGTGGCGGCCTTGTCTGCGCTCGTCAGTCGCGGGGCCTTGAGCACGCGCTGCATGGTGTCGTCTTGCGACACTGCTGCAGCCAGGCCGAGCATGGCTGACCAAGAGGCCAGTTGCTGGTGGGCCTGGGCGTGCTCGAAGGCTGCCTTAGCGTAAGGTCGGGCCAACGTGGTCAATTCTGCCATGATCGCCCTCGCTTAAATTTCAGCAGCCAGTTTGTTTACCAGCTCCGCGTGCGCGTTTTGATCGATTGTGGAACCCAGGATCTTCTCGGCGCCAGAGACTGCCAGGCTACCCAGTTGGGCACGCAGCGCGTCTTTGACACTGTTCAGTTCCTGCTCGATCTCGGCCTGAGCCTGAACCTTCACACGGTCAGCGTCGATACGGGCTTTTTCAACAGCCTCTTCAACGATCTGGTTACCGCGTTTCTTGGCTTGCTCAATGATTTCGGCTGCCTGAGCTTTTGCTTCGCGCAGTTGTTGACCCGCTTTATCTTGGGCCAATTCCAGGTCGCGAGCTGCTCGGGCGGCAGCGTCCAGTCCATCCGCAATCTTCTTCTGACGTTCGTGCAAAGCCGCGATGACCGGAGGCCACACGAACTTCATGCAAAACAGTACAAAAATGAAGAACGCAACGGACTGGCCAATCAGGGTTGCATTAATGTTCACGCCAACACCTCGCTCGTTCGTTACACATCACACCAACTACTCGAAGGTTCGAGTAATTAGCCAGCGAGTTGACCAACGAATGGGTTCGCGAAGGTGAAGAACAGAGCGATACCAACACCGATCATGGTTACGGCGTCGAGCAGACCGGCAACGATGAACATTTTAACTTGCAGCATTGGAACCATTTCTGGCTGACGCGCTGCGCCTTCCAGGAACTTGCCGCCCAACAGGCCGAAACCAATTGCGGTACCCAGTGCGCCCAGGCCGATCAACAGTGCAACAGCGATAGCGGTTAGACCAACTACAGTTTCCATCTTTCCTCCCGACTTTTACGTCGTATGGTTTAGGTTTTTTAGATTTTAAAGCGGTAAAACAAATCGTTTCAAAGCCCTGTTCGGGCACCCACTCGTTTGACCGAGTGGGACATCAGACTAGTCGAGACTGGTCTTAATGGTTCTCTTCGTGCGCCATCGAAAGGTAAACGATGGTCAGCATCATGAAGATAAACGCCTGCAGGGTGATGATCAGGATGTGGAACACAGCCCACGCCCACTGCAGAACTACGCCCAGGCCGCTAAGCCAGAGCAGACCGCTGCCGAACATCACAGCAATCAGAATGAAGACCAGTTCGCCGGCGTACATGTTGCCGAACAGACGCAGTGCCAGCGAGATTGGCTTGGCGACCAGCGTCACGAACTCCAGCAGGAAGTTCACCGGGATCAGCAGGGCTTGAACGAAGATGTTCTTGCTGCCGAACGGGTGCAGGGTCAGTTCGCCGACAAAGCCGCCGATGCCCTTTACCTTGATGCTGTAGAAAATGATCAGTGCGAACACCGACAAAGCCATGCCCAGGGTCGCGTTCGGGTCAGTGGTCGACACTGCACGGAACGGAATGTGGTGGTCGCCGGTAATCAGGATGGCCAGCTGAGGAATCCAGTCGACCGGGATCAGGTCGACGGCGTTCATCAGGAACACCCAGACGAAGATGGTCAGTGCCAGCGGTGCAATCACCGGGCTACGGCCATGGAAGCTGTCTTTCACGCTGCCATCGACGAATTCGACCAATACTTCAACGAAGTTCTGCAAAGCACCAGGCTGACCGGAAGTCGCTTTCTTTGCCGCCATGCGGAAAAGAAGAACGAAGATCAGACCCAACGCGACCGACCAGCCGAGGGTATCGACGTGGAAAGCCCAGAAGCCCATTTCCTTGGCTTCTGCTGCGGTGTGGGCAAAACCCCACCCGCCAGTTGGGAGCTGACCGAAAGTCAGGTTCTGCAAGTGGTGCTGGATATAGCCCGAAGCGGTTGTTTCTGCCATGGTTGCCTCAAACGCCCTAAGGTCTCGAAAGTCTTGTTCTCATCAGCAGGGGCGCGAACCAGCTGACCAGTTGGGTCAACACGAAGACGCCGAATACAGCTAGCGGCGCCAATGGCTTCACACCTGCAAACGTCAATGCAAAGAGCACTGCCGTCAAAATCAGTTTGCCCGCCTCGCCGGCATAAAATGACCGGACGATGGCTTGAGCTGCTCGGGCGCCGGAAAACCGAAATGCCCTGTGAGCGAAATAAACATTGGGAAGCAAGGCTATCAGGCCTCCGCAAAGTCCTGAGTACCCGGCAACGACTCCATGCCATTGCCAAAGCGCCAAAGCAGCAATCAGCAAAACGACAAATTGAGCCATTAACACCGGAAAAACTGCCAGGCGATGGAACGGCAAGCGGTTTGGCGTGCGGCTTTCCATCACGTTTACTCTCCAATGGTCGGCTGCCAGAAATCAATAACTTGGCATAATTTGTGCCGACAAAATGCGCGCAGAGTATAGGGGCGGTTCAGCCCCTATTCAACTGTCAGGTAGTGATTTCCGACTGCACGCTACATGAGGAAATGTTTCAACGAATGTGTGCAAGCACACCTTGCAGTTCGTCGAGGGAGTTGTAACCAATGACCAACTGCCCTTTCCCCTTCTTACCGTGGCGAATCTGCACCGCAGAGCCTAGGCGCTCGGCCAGGCGCTGTTCAAGTCGGGCTATATCAGGGTCCGGTTTCACCGGTTCGGCAGGCTCCTGTTTGCCACTCAACCACTGGCGAACCAGTGCCTCAGTTTGGCGCACCGTCAGCCCCCGTGCGACAACATGTCGCGCCCCTTCTACCTGTTGATTCTCCGGCAAACCGAGCAAAGCACGCGCATGACCCATTTCCAGGTCACCGTGCGACAGCATGGTTTTGATAACTTCCGGCAACGCGATCAAGCGTAGCAGGTTGGCCACAGTCACGCGGGATTTGCCCACCGCTTCCGCAACCTGTTGCTGAGTCAGCTGAAATTCCTGCTGCAAACGCTGCAACGCAACGGCTTCTTCGATCGGATTGAGGTCTTCGCGCTGGATGTTCTCGATCAGCGCCATGGCGATGGCCGTTTCATCCGGTACATCGCGAACCATCGCCGGGATGGTTTCCTGGCCAGCCTGCTGGCTGGCACGCCAACGGCGCTCACCGGCAATGATTTCGAAGCGACCGCTGCCGATCGGACGAACCACGATCGGCTGCATCACACCCTGGGCCTTGATCGACTGCGCCAACTCTTCCAGCGCCTGAGGATCCATGTCCCGGCGGGGTTGGTACTTCCCGCGCTGGATCAGGTCCAGGGGCAGGTGCTGCAGCTCACGCTGGTCAGCTTGCACCGCTTGTTCTTCCAACGAGCTGACAGTCGGACCACTCAGCAGTGCATCCAGTCCTCGTCCGAGACCTCGTTTCTTGACGGCCATGGGATTCCTTAAGTTGCCTGAGCAGCGGCGGTGCGTGAGTTTTTGCGCTGACGGCGAACCATTTCGCCTGCCAAGGCCAGGTAGGCAATGGCGCCCCGGGATGTCTTGTCGTACGCCAACGCCGGCATGCCATAACTTGGCGCTTCGGCCAGGCGAATGTTGCGCGGAATCACGGTGTCGTAGAGCTGCTCGCCGAAGTGTTCCTTGAGCTGCGCGGACACATCGTTCATCAGGCTCAGGCGCGGGTCGTACATGGTCCGCAACAGGCCTTCGACTTTCAGATTCGGGTTCAGCAATTCGGCGATGCGCTTGATGTTATCCACAAGGTCGCTCAGACCTTCGAGCGCGAAGTACTCGCACTGCATGGGGATAATCACCCCATCGGCGGCCACCAGTGCGTTCAGCGTGAGCATCGACAACGACGGTGGGCAGTCGATCAAAATGTAATCGTAGTTTTCACGGATCGGCGCCAATGCACTGCGCAGGCGGCTTTCCTTCATCTGCATTTCCAGCAGAACCACTTCGGCCGCGGTCAGGTCGCGGTTGGCCGGCAACAGCTGGTAACCACCGTGCTCGGAGTAGTGCATGGCCTGGGCCAGGTCACATTCGCCGATCAGCAGGTCGTAGACCGAGTTTTCCAGACCGTGTTTATCCACACCGCTACCCATGGTGGCGTTGCCCTGTGGATCGAGATCGATCAGCAGCACCCGACGCTTGGTAGCGACCAGGGAAGCTGCGAGGTTGATGCAGGTGGTGGTTTTACCCACACCACCCTTTTGGTTCGCAATCGCGAATACCTTAGCCATTCTTGCTTGTGTTCCCAATCATGCCGTGCGGCGCAGTATCAGCAGATGGCGTTGGCCTTGGCAACCAGGTACGGCCAGGGCGTGTTCGCTATCGAGGTGGAAGTCTGCCGGCAATGCTACCAGCTCATCGGCCGGATGAACGCCCTTCATTGCCAGCCAGCGTGTATCGGCATCGCCGAGGTGGCGAGTCCAGTTACTGAAGTTCTCCATGCTGCTGAACGCCCGGGAAACAATCCCGTTGAATGGCTGTGCAGGGTGGAAAGTTTCAACGCGGCTGTGGATAACTTGCAGGTTATCCAGTTTGAGTTCGAGTTTGACCTGGGTCAGGAAGCGGGTTTTCTTGCCGTTGCTGTCCAGGCAAGTCACTTGGGACTCGGGAAACAGGATGGCCAACGGAATGCCCGGCATGCCGCCACCGCTGCCAACGTCCAGCCAGCGACCGTTTTCGATGAAAGACATCACGCTCAAACTATCGAGCAGGTGGCGAGAGACCATTTCGTCCGGATCGCGCACGGCGGTCAGGTTGTAGGCCTTGTTCCATTTGATCAACAGGGCCAGATAACCCAGCAGCTGCGCGTGCTGGGTTTCTGTCAGGATGACACCGAGCTGGCGAGCACCTGTGGATAACTCTTCGGCGTGTTGCGAGGTGACCAACGAACTCAAGCGCTTTGCTCCAACTGACGGCCCGCGCCGCGTTTTTTCAAATGAATCATCAACAGCGAAATGGCTGCCGGGGTGACGCCCGGGATACGTGACGCCTGGCCCAAGGTTTCAGGCCGGGTCGCGCCGAGCTTGCTCTGGATCTCTTTGGAGAGTCCGGAAATATTCGTGTAATCGATATCCACAGGCAGTTTGGTGTCTTCGCTGGCCCGCAAGCGTGCGATTTCATCCTGCTGACGGTCGATGTAACCGGCGTACTTGGTCTTGATTTCGACCTGTTCGGCGACTTGTGGATCTTCTGCGCCCCCACCAGTCACGGCAATCAGACCAGCGTAGTCGATTTCCGGACGGCTCAGCAGGTTGAGCAAATTGTATTCGTGGGTCAGCGGCGTACCGAACTTCTCGGAAATCGCATCGCCCTGCTCGGTGCCCGGGCGAACCCAGGTACTTTTCAGGCGTTGTTCTTCCAGGTCGATGCTTTCGCGCTTCTTGCAGAACGCCGCCCAACGCGCGTCATCGACCAGACCCAGTTCGCGACCTTTTTCGGTCAATCGCAGGTCGGCGTTGTCTTCGCGCAGGATCAGACGGTACTCGGCACGGGACGTGAACATCCGGTACGGCTCTTGGGTTCCGAGCGTAATCAGGTCGTCGACCAATACGCCGATGTACGCTTCGTCGCGACGCGGACACCAGGCGTCTTTGCCCTGGGCGCGCAGCGCAGCGTTGGCGCCGGCCAGCAAACCCTGGGCGCCGGCTTCTTCGTAACCGGTGGTGCCGTTGATTTGCCCGGCGAAAAACAGCCCGCCAATGACTTTGGTTTCCAGGCTGTACTTCAGATCACGCGGATCGAAATAGTCGTATTCGATGGCGTAGCCCGGCCGCACGATGTGGGCATTTTCCATGCCTCGGATCGATTGCACGATCTGCAATTGCACATCGAACGGCAGGGATGTGGATATCCCGTTCGGGTACAGCTCGTTGGTGGTCAAGCCTTCCGGTTCGATAAAGACCTGATGGCTTTCCTTATCGGCAAAGCGGTGAATCTTGTCTTCGATCGAAGGGCAGTAACGCGGGCCGATGCCTTCGATTTCGCCGGCAGCGGAATACATCGGCGAACGGTCGAGGTTCGCTGCAATGATTTCGTGGGTACGGGCGTTGGTGTGGGTAATCCAGCAGCTGACCTGTTTCGGATGCTGCTCTTTGGACCCCATGAACGACATTACCGGGATCGGCGTATCGCCCGCTTGCTCGGTCATAACCGAGAAATCCACAGACCGGCCGTCGATACGCGGCGGAGTACCGGTTTTCAAACGACCCACACGCAGTGGCAATTCACGCAGACGGTGAGCCAGAGCGATTGATGGCGGATCACCGGCGCGACCGCCGGAGAAATTCTGCAAACCGATGTGGATAAGTCCACCGAGGAATGTGCCAGTGGTCAACACCACGGAATCAGCGAAGAAACGCAGACCCATTTGGGTAACAACACCACGCACTTGTTCCTGCTCGACGATCAGGTCGTCAGCGGCTTGTTGAAATATCCACAGGTTCGGCTGGTTTTCCAATGCTTCGCGGACAGCGGCCTTGTACAGAACCCGGTCTGCCTGAGCGCGAGTTGCACGCACCGCCGGGCCTTTGCGGCTGTTCAACACGCGAAATTGAATACCACCTTTGTCGGTAGCCATGGCCATCGCGCCGCCAAGGGCGTCGATTTCTTTAACCAGATGGCTTTTACCAATCCCACCAATGGCGGGGTTGCAACTCATTGCTCCGAGGGTTTCCACGTTATGCGTCAGCAACAGGGTTTTCGCACCCATACGTGCTGAGGCCAGTGCTGCCTCGGTACCGGCATGACCGCCGCCGATGACGATCACTTCAAAACGGGAAGGGAAATCCACCACGCACCTCGTGCCTGCTTCAGTTAGGTAATCAGGAATAGTTTGAGCTCAGGTTTCTGGACCTGGTCGACAAGTATAGGGACTTCGCCCTTCCTAAAGAACCCTTTGCACAAAATTTAACCAGCTGTGGAGAAGTCGGGGTTATAGAAATTAAAAAGAGAGAAATTTATTAAATCTTTGTTTTTATGTTTATTTCTACTGAGGCTCATTTCTGTGGATAGATTGCCACAGGCCTTTATTTTCGATGTGTACAGAGATTCAAAACCCTGTGGTCATGTGGCAAAGAGACCCTTGGATAACCGGTTTAAGCCTGTGGATGAAAGAGGTGGTTATCCACAGAGGCGGTTATCTTCAGTTTTCAGGCCCTGTTATCAACTGCCCTTAGTGGCAGTTATTCACAGGGCTTAATCCACAGAAAAGCGCTCATCGGGTTAATTCCGGGCGAAGGAAAACCGCTCAACCAGAAATTATCTGCTCGGCACTGAGGGAAGATTTTTAAAAAAAGGGGACAGACAGGCGCGAATGGCCTGTCTGTGGACAACGGAGGGGTTATTTACCGATGCAGAAGCTGGAAAAGATTCGTCCCAACAGGTCATCGGAGCTGAATGCACCGGTGATTTCACCCAGCGAGTGCTGCGCCTGCCGCAAATCCTCGGCCAACAGCTCGCCGGCACCGGCCAGGGTCAACTGCGCCCGGCCATGCTCAAGGGATGCACTGGCATGACGCAGGGCCTCAAGGTGACGCCTGCGTGCGCTGAAGCTGCTTTCCGACGTCTGTTCGTAACCCATGCAGGCCTTGAGGTGGTCGCGCAGTAACTCCAGGCCATCGCCTGCGGACTTGGCACTCAGGCTGATGGTGACATGACCATCTTCACTGACTTCCAGGGCAATGGCTTCGCCCGTCAGATCAGCCTTGTTACGAATCAACGTGACCTTCGCTGGATCCGGCCGGATTTCGAGGAATTCCGGCCACAACGCGAAGGGGTCCAGCGCTTCAGGCGCCGTTGCATCGACGACCAGCAACACGCGATCCGCCTCGCCGATGGCTTTGAGTGCGCGTTCTACGCCGATTTTTTCCACGTGATCGTCGGTATCTCGCAGACCAGCGGTATCAACCACGTGCAGCGGCATGCCATCAATGTGAATATGTTCGCGAAGAATGTCGCGGGTTGTGCCGGCAATCTCGGTCACGATTGCGGCTTCCCGACCCGCCAAGGCATTCAACAGGCTGGATTTACCGGCGTTCGGCCGACCGGCAATCACCACGGTCATGCCGTCACGGAGCAAGGCGCCTTGCCCGGCTTCACGAAGCACGGTGGATAATTCATCGCGTACTTTGTCGAGCATGGCCAATACATGACCATCGGCAAGGAAGTCGATTTCTTCCTCCGGAAAGTCGATGGCTGCTTCGACATAGATGCGCAGGCCGATCAGTTGCTCGGTGAGGTTATGCACACGCTGGGAAAATGCGCCCTGCAAGGAACGCAGCGCATTTCGAGCCGCTTGTGCAGAACTCGCCTCGATCAAGTCGGCAATGGCTTCAGCCTGAGCCAGGTCGAGTTTGTCATTGAGGAAGGCGCGCTCGCTAAATTCACCGGGACGGGCGAGACGACAGCCAAGTTCCAGACAACGTTTGAGCAACATATCCAGAACAATCGGCCCGCCATGTCCCTGCAGTTCCAGCACGTCTTCGCCGGTGAAGGAGTTCGGTCCCGGGAAATACAGCGCAATGCCTTCGTCCAGCACCTCTTCGTTTGCACTGAGGAACGGGCCGTAATGGGCAAACCGCGGTTTCAATTCCCGACCGCTGATGGCTTTGGCCGCAAGGCTCGCCAACGGTCCGGAAATGCGGACGATGCCCACGCCACCGCGACCTTGAGCGGTGGCGACGGCTGCGATGGTTTCACGAGGAACGCTCATAAACCGGTATCCAGACAAAAGTGACAGATAGCAAAACGCCCCACTAGGGGGCGTTTTGAGTGGTTATCCACAGTGTAAATCAAGCGGCTGCTTTGGTAGCCCGTTCGATTTTACGAGTGATGTACCACTGTTGAGTGATGGACAGGCAGTTGTTCACTACCCAGTACAGCACCAGACCAGCCGGGAACCACAGGAAGAAGAAGGTGAAGATGATTGGCATCAGCTTCATCACCTTGGCCTGCATCGGATCCGGAGGAGTCGGGTTCAACTGCTGCTGGATGAACATGGTTGCACCCATGATGATCGGCAGAATGAAGAACGGATCCTTGATCGACAGGTCAGTAATCCACAGCATGAACGGCGCTTGGCGCATTTCAACGCTTTCCAGCAGAACCCAGTACAGCGAAAGGAAAACCGGCATCTGCACGAGGATTGGCAAGCAACCACCCAGCGGATTGATCTTCTCTTTCTTGTACAGCTCCATCATGGCTTGCGACATTTTCTGCCGGTCATCGCCATGTTGCTCTTTCAGCGCGGCCAGTTTCGGGGCCACTGCACGCATGCGCGCCATGGATTTGTAGCTGGCGGCCGACAGAGGGAAGAACAAACCCTTGATCAGCATGGTCAGGAAGATGATCGACCAGCCCCAGTTACCGACGATGGCGTGGATATGTTGCAGCAACCAGAAGATTGGCTGGGCAATGAACCACAGGATGCCGTAGTCGACGGTCAGTTCCAGACCTGGGGACAACTCTTTCAGCACAGCCTGGCTTTTCGGGCCGGCGTACAGAACAGCGCTGACTTCAGCTTTAGCACCTGGCGCGACAGTCAATGCCGGGGCGGTATAGCCGATGATGTAGTTGCCTTTGCTGTCTTTACGGGTCTGGACGACATTGTTTTCGCCCTTCGCCGGAATCCACGCGGTCACGAAGTAGTGTTGCAACCAGGCAACCCAACCACCGTTGACGGTTTCTTTCAACTGAGCCTTGTCCATGTCCTTCATCGACACTTTCTTGTACGGCTCGTTACTTGTCCACAGGGCGGCGCCCAAGTAAGTCGCGGTGCCGGTGGCAGTGCTGGAAGAAGGATCGGAGCTGGCGTCACGCTTCAGCTGGGCGAACATCGCACCCGACCAAGGCTTGGCGCTTTCGTTGTCGATCAAGTAGGAAACGGTTACGTCATACAGGCCGCGTTTCAGTGTGAAGCGCTTGATGTAGTTGACGCCGTCCTTGCTGAACTTCAGGTCTACGACCAATTGGTCCTGACCGTCAGCCAGTTGATAAACCTTCTTCTCCGAGGCGTAAACCGGACGACCGGCAGGACTTGCGTCCGGACCGTCGGTGCCGATCAAACCGCTTTGAGCCAGATAAGTCCGCTCGTTGCCGTTATCGAACAACTGGAACGGGATTTCCGGATGGTCCTGGCGACGTGGATACAGCGGCAGCGTCAGCTGGGCAACATCACCACCTTGTGGATCGATGGCCAGGTTGAGCACATCCGTTTTGATCTGGATGAGGTCTTTGCTTGCAGCTACTGGAGTTTCAGCAGGTGCAGTGGCACTGGTATCGCTTGCGGCGCGTGGAATGTCGTCACTGACAGAAGCATTATTGCCAGTAGCCGAATCCGGTAGGCCCGGTGCGGTAGTACTGGAAGCAACATTCTGAGTCGGCAGGGCAGCCTGGCCATAGTCCTGGTTCCATTTAAGAACCATAACGTAGGACACGATTGCCAGGGCGACGATCAGGATCGTGCGTTTGATATCCATGATTACTCGGCCATCGAAGAAGAACGGGAGGTAGGGATAGGTGGAACCGGGTCATAACCACCGGGATTCCACGGATGACAGCGACCTAAACGACGAAAGGCCAGCCAGCCACCGCGCAGAAGACCATGATTTTCTATGGCCTCTAACGCGTAGCAGGAACAACTGGGGTAGAAGCGACAGTGGTTGGCCATCAGGGGACTAATGGCATAGCGATAAAACTGGATCGGAACGAGTGCCAGTTTACGCATCGGGACTGTCTACCCCTACAGTTTCGGTTTTGACTGCTGGTACTGGCGTGCTGCGTGCCAGACGCTTCCAGAGCTTGCCGAAATGCTGAATCAATTCGGGGTTTTCTACGTCACCCAAACCTTTGCGCGCGACGATAACGATGTCCCAGCCGACCAGTGAATCCTGGTGCAGACGGAACGATTCGCGCATCAGACGTTTGAGGCGATTGCGCTCGACGGAGAGCTTTACGCTCTTTTTCCCGATAACCAACCCGAGACGGGGGTGATCAAGATCGTTGTTGCGCGCAAGGAGCAGGAGATTTTTCCCCGGAACCTTGCCGGTAGGGGAGTCAAAGACTGCCTTGAAATGCCGGGGAGTAAGCAGACGCTTTTCCCGACTGAAGTCCTGACTCACCTCCAGTGCCGGCTTATCAAACTGCCAGACGCGCACGACCTTTGGCGCGACGACGCGACAGAACGGCACGACCGTTCTTGGTAGCCATGCGAGCACGGAAACCGTGGGTACGAGCGCGTTTGATAGTGCTTGGTTGGAAAGTACGTTTCATTGTCGTGTTACCTGGTTCGTCCACAACGGGCCGGAATGGCCCCCGTTTTAAGAGACCGGGGATTCTAGAGAAAGCAAGCCTCTAGGTCAATTTCCAACCAGCGTTTCCTTATAAATAGATCTCCAGGGGTTTTGTTCGTGATTAACCCCTCGTTAGAAATAGAAATAAGAAAGGAATTATTTAAAGCTTTTCTGTAAAGCTTATAAAAGCTAGGTAGGCGATCATCTGTGGATAACTACCTTCATGCCTTGTACTACGGGCTGTACAGAGAATGACAACTACCGTGGAAAACAGGGGGCAGCCTGTGCTGCGCTGTCGGATAACCTGTGTGTGAAAGGGCTTGTTATCCACAGGCTTGTTATCCACCGAGTTTCCCCCCTACTTGTGCAACGACCTTAGACCCGGTTATCCACAGAGCTTATGCACAGACCGCTGGTCGTCTTTTTTGCGTATAAAACATTGATTCTTCTTGTTCAGTGCTCCACCTACGTGTGGATAAGTCAGCGTCTGGTCGCTACAATGGCCGCTTGTTTTTGCCTCACCGGCTTTCAACTTAGGGGATATCCGTGTCAGTGGAACTTTGGCAGCAGTGCGTGGAGCTTTTGCGCGAAGAGCTGCCTGCCCAACAATTCAACACTTGGATCCGTCCACTACAGGTCGAAGCCGAAGGCGACGAGTTGCGTGTCTACGCACCGAACCGCTTTGTTCTCGACTGGGTCAACGAAAAGTACCTGGGCCGCGTTCTCGAACTGCTGGATGAGCATGGCAACGGCATGGCGCCGGTACTGTCCTTATTAATAGGCAGCAAACGCAGTTCGGCACCGCGCGCTGCGCCGAATGCGCCGTTGGCTGCCGCAGCGTCTCAGGCTCAGGCTGCTCAAGCACCTGCCAGTGCTCCGACGCCAGCGCCGACTGCCAGCGCACCGACCAAGCGTGCGACGCAAAAAGTGGCCGAGATCAATGAAGAGCCGTCTCGCGACAGCTTCGACCCGATGGCCGGCGCCAGCTCGCAGCAAGCTCCGGTTCGCTCCGAGCAACGCACGGTGCAGGTCGAAGGCGCGCTCAAGCACACCAGTTACCTGAACCGCACCTTCACCTTCGAAAACTTCGTCGAAGGTAAGTCGAACCAACTGGCCCGGGCCGCGGCCTGGCAGGTGGCGGACAATCCCAAGCACGGTTACAACCCGCTCTTCCTTTATGGTGGCGTCGGCTTGGGTAAAACCCACTTGATGCATGCTGTGGGTAACCACCTATTAAAGAAGAACCCGAATGCCAAGGTCGTTTACCTGCATTCGGAGCGTTTCGTGGCCGACATGGTCAAGGCACTGCAACTGAATGCCATCAACGAGTTCAAGCGCTTCTACCGTTCGGTGGATGCGTTGCTCATCGATGACATTCAATTCTTTGCCCGCAAGGAACGTTCGCAGGAAGAGTTTTTCCACACCTTCAACGCCCTGCTTGAAGGTGGCCAGCAGGTCATTCTCACCAGTGATCGCTACCCGAAAGAAATCGAAGGTCTCGAAGAACGTCTGAAATCCCGCTTCGGCTGGGGCCTGACGGTTGCCGTCGAGCCGCCGGAGCTTGAAACCCGCGTGGCGATCTTGATGAAAAAGGCCGACCAGGCCAAAGTCGATCTGCCACATGACGCGGCGTTCTTCATTGCCCAGCGTATTCGCTCCAACGTCCGTGAGCTGGAAGGCGCGCTGAAACGCGTGATCGCCCACTCGCACTTCATGGGCCGTGACATCACCATCGAGCTGATTCGCGAATCCCTGAAAGACTTGTTGGCGCTGCAAGACAAACTGGTCTCTGTGGATAACATTCAGCGAACCGTCGCCGAGTACTACAAGATCAAGATCTCCGACCTGCTGTCCAAACGTCGTTCACGTTCGGTTGCACGTCCGCGTCAGGTTGCAATGGCATTGTCCAAAGAGTTGACTAACCACAGCCTGCCGGAAATCGGCGATGTGTTTGGCGGCCGCGACCACACGACTGTTTTGCACGCCTGTCGCAAGATCAACGAGCTTAAGGAATCCGACGCGGACATCCGCGAGGACTATAAGAACCTGCTGCGTACACTGACCACTTGATGAACACCAGCGCAGCTTATTAAGGCAAGGGACTAGACCATGCATTTCACCATTCAACGCGAAGCCCTGTTGAAACCCCTGCAACTGGTCGCAGGCGTCGTTGAGCGCCGACAGACCTTGCCGGTGCTCTCCAACGTGCTGCTGGTTGTCGAAGGCCAGCAATTGTCGCTGACCGGTACCGACCTGGAAGTCGAGCTGGTCGGTCGTGTGCAACTTGAAGAGCCGGCAGACCCAGGTTCCATCACTGTGCCTGCGCGCAAGCTGATGGACATCTGCAAGAGCCTGCCGAACGATGCGCTGATCGACATCAAGGTCGACGAGCAGAAGCTGGTGGTGAAGGCTGGTCGTAGCCGCTTCACCCTGTCGACCCTGCCGGCCAACGATTTCCCGACAGTGGAAGAAGGCCCGGGCTCGCTGACCTGCAGTCTGGAACAAAGCAAACTTCGTCGTCTGATCGAGCGCACCAGCTTCGCCATGGCTCAGCAGGACGTTCGTTATTACCTGAACGGCATGCTGCTGGAAGTTTCCGAAGGCATCATCCGCGCCGTGGCCACCGACGGTCACCGTCTGGCCATGTGCTCGATGAAGGCCGATATCGGTCAGCCGGATCGCCATCAGGTCATTGTTCCGCGCAAGGGCATCCTTGAGCTGGCGCGCCTGCTGACCGAGCCGGACGGCATCGTCAGCATCGTGCTGGGCCAGCACCATATCCGCGCGACCACCGGCGAGTTCACGTTCACCTCGAAACTGGTCGACGGTAAATTCCCGGATTACGAGCGTGTTCTGCCCAAAGGCGGCGACAAATTGGTACTCGGCGACCGTCAGGCGTTGCGTGAAGCCTTCAGCCGTACCGCGATTCTGTCCAACGAGAAGTACCGTGGTATTCGACTGCAACTGGCTAACGGTCAGCTGAAAATCCAGGCGAACAACCCGGAGCAGGAAGAAGCGGAAGAAGAAGTGGGCGTTGAATACAATGGCGGCAATCTGGAAATCGGCTTCAACGTCAGCTACCTGCTCGACGTACTGGGCGTGATGACCACCGAGCAAGTTCGCCTGATCCTGTCCGATTCCAACAGCAGTGCGCTGGTGCAGGAATCCGACAACGACGACTCGGCTTACGTTGTCATGCCGATGCGTCTGTAATGTTCAGCAGAAGCTAGATGTCGCTAAGTCGCGTCTCGGTCACCGCGGTGCGCAATTTGCACCCGGTGACCTTCTCCCCCTCCCCCCGAATAAACATTCTTTACGGCGCCAACGGCAGCGGCAAAACCAGTGTTCTGGAAGCCATTCATCTGCTGGGGCTTGCCCGTTCGTTCCGTAGCAGCCGTCTGTTGCCGGTCATCCAGTACGAGCAATTGGCGTGCACGGTGTTTGGCCAGGTTGAATTGGCCGAGGGTGGCCACAGCGCGCTAGGCATCTCGCGCGACCGGCAGGGTGAATTTCAGATCCGCATCGACGGTCAGAACGCCCGCAGCGCGGCGCAACTGGCGGAGATCCTGCCGCTACAGCTGATCAACCCTGACAGTTTTCGTTTGCTGGAAGGCGCGCCGAAGATTCGTCGACAGTTTCTCGACTGGGGCGTTTTCCATGTGGAACCGCGATTCATGTCCACCTGGCAGCGCTTGCAGAAGGCTCTGCGCCAGAGAAACTCTTGGCTGCGACATGGTACACTTGACGCCGTTTCGCAAGCGGTTTGGGACAGGGAACTGTGCCAGGCCAGCGCTGAAATCGATGAATACCGCCGCGCCTACATCAAAGCCTTGAAACCAGTCTTTGAACAGACCTTGAGCGAATTGGTCGAGCTTGAAGGCTTGACCCTCAGCTATTACCGAGGCTGGGATAAAGATCGCGAACTGAGTGCCGTACTCGCTGGGTCCCTTCAACGGGACCAGCAAATGGGTCACACCCAGGCCGGACCACAACGCGCTGATTTGCGTCTCAGACTGGGCGCACATAACGCCGCGGACATCTTGTCTCGGGGTCAGCAGAAGTTGGTGGTCTGTGCATTGAGGATTGCCCAAGGGCACTTGGTTAGCCAGGCCCGACGCGGACAGTGTATTTATCTGGTGGATGACCTGCCGTCTGAACTGGACGAGCACCACCGACGCGCGCTTTGCCGCTTGCTGGAAGACTTACGCTGCCAGGTCTTTATCACCTGTGTAGATCACGAATTATTGAGGGAAGGCTGGCAGACGGAAACGCCAGTCGCTTTGTTCCACGTGGAACAGGGCCGTATCACCCAGACCCACGACCATCGGGAGTGAAGGCATTGAGCGAAGAAAATACGTACGACTCAACGAGCATTAAAGTGCTGAAAGGCCTGGATGCCGTACGCAAACGTCCCGGTATGTACATTGGTGACACTGACGATGGCAGCGGTCTGCACCACATGGTGTTCGAAGTGGTCGATAACTCGATCGACGAAGCTCTCGCCGGCCACTGCGATGACATCAGCATCATCATTCACCCGGATGAGTCCATCACCGTTCGCGACAACGGCCGTGGCATCCCGGTAGACGTGCACAAAGAAGAAGGCGTTTCTGCAGCCGAGGTCATCATGACCGTGCTGCACGCCGGCGGTAAGTTCGACGACAACTCCTACAAAGTATCCGGCGGTCTGCACGGTGTAGGTGTGTCGGTGGTGAACGCACTGTCCAAAGAACTGATCCTGACTGTTCGCCGCAGCGGCAAGATCTGGGAACAGACTTACGTCCACGGTGTTCCGCAAGAGCCGATGAAAATCGTAGGCGAGAGCGAAACCACGGGCACGCAGATTCACTTCAAGCCTTCAGAAGATACCTTCAAGAATATCCACTTCAGCTGGGACATCCTGGCCAAGCGGATTCGTGAACTGTCCTTCCTCAACTCCGGTGTCGGCATCGTCCTCAAGGATGAGCGCAGCGGCAAGGAAGAGCTGTTCAAGTACGAAGGCGGCCTGCGTGCGTTCGTTGAATACCTGAATACCAACAAGACTGCGGTCAACCAGGTGTTCCACTTCAACATCCAGCGTGAAGACGGCATCGGCGTGGAAATCGCCCTGCAGTGGAACGACAGCTTCAACGAGAACCTGTTGTGCTTCACCAACAACATTCCTCAGCGCGATGGCGGTACTCACCTGGTGGGTTTCCGTTCCGCACTGACGCGTAACCTGAACACCTACATCGAAGCTGAAGGCCTGGCGAAGAAGCACAAAGTCGCCACCACCGGTGACGATGCCCGTGAAGGCCTGACCGCGATCATTTCGGTAAAAGTGCCGGATCCGAAGTTCAGCTCCCAGACCAAAGACAAGCTGGTTTCTTCCGAAGTGAAGACCGCGGTCGAACAGGAAATGGGCAAGTACTTCTCCGACTTCCTGCTGGAAAACCCGAACGAAGCCAAACTGGTCGTCGGCAAGATGATCGACGCGGCACGTGCTCGTGAAGCGGCGCGTAAAGCCCGTGAGATGACCCGTCGCAAAGGCGCGCTGGATATCGCCGGCTTGCCGGGCAAACTGGCTGACTGCCAGGAAAAAGATCCTGCCCTGTCCGAACTGTACCTCGTGGAAGGTGACTCTGCTGGCGGCTCCGCCAAGCAGGGACGCAACCGCCGCACCCAGGCCATCCTGCCGCTGAAGGGCAAGATCCTGAACGTCGAGAAGGCGCGTTTCGACAAGATGATCTCTTCGCAGGAAGTTGGCACCTTGATCACCGCGCTGGGCTGTGGCATCGGCCGCGACGAGTACAACATCGACAAGCTGCGTTATCACAACATCATCATCATGACCGATGCTGACGTCGACGGTTCGCACATCCGTACCCTGCTGCTGACCTTCTTCTTCCGTCAGTTGCCAGAGCTGATCGAGCGTGGCTACATCTACATCGCTCAGCCGCCGCTGTACAAGGTCAAGAAAGGCAAGCAAGAGCAATACATCAAAGACGACGACGCCATGGAAGAGTACATGACGCAGTCGGCCCTGGAAGACGCGAGCCTGCACCTGAACGAAGAAGCCCCAGGCATCTCCGGTGAAGCGCTTGAGCGCCTGGTGAATGACTTCCGTCTGGTGATGAAGACCCTCAAGCGTCTGTCGCGCCTGTACCCACAGGAGCTGACCGAGCACTTCATCTACCTGCCAGCGGTGAGCATGGATCAACTGTCCGATCATGCAGCGATGCAGGATTGGCTGGCTCAGTACGAAGTTCGCCTGCGCACCGTCGAGAAGTCTGGCCTGGTCTACAAAGCCAGCCTGCGTGAAGACCGTGAACGTAACGTCTGGCTGCCAGAGGTCGAACTGATCTCCCACGGCCTGTCGAACTACGTCACCTTCAACCGCGACTTCTTCGGCAGCAACGACTACCGCACGGTTGTTTCGCTGGGCGCTCAACTGAGCACCCTGCTCGACGACGGTGCGTACATCCAGCGTGGCGAGCGCAAGAAGCCGGTCACCGAGTTCAAGGAAGCCCTTGAATGGCTGATGGCTGAAAGCACCAAGCGTCACACCATCCAGCGATACAAAGGTCTGGGCGAGATGAACCCGGATCAGCTGTGGGAAACCACCATGGACCCCGCACAGCGCCGGATGCTTAAAGTGACCATCGAAGACGCCATTGGCGCAGACCAGATCTTCAACACCCTGATGGGTGATGCGGTCGAACCTCGCCGTGACTTCATCGAAAGCAACGCCCTGGCGGTTTCCAACCTGGACTTCTGATCCAGCGAACCCTCCAAACCAAAAAGGCCAACGCTCAGCGTTGGCCTTTTTTATTGTCTGTATTTCGCATGTGATCAGACCGGATTTCGGTCGTCATTCCCCGTAGTACAAAGTGTCGAAAACTGCAAATTTTGGGCATAAAAAAACCGGCTATATCAGCCGGTTTTTTTGCGCCCGAAAAAACTTATGCACCATTTCCTGCGTTTTATGTGTTTAAGAAATATGTATATAAATCATTAACTTATAAAACGTTATCGCTGTTTTTCGAGAAAACGGTACACAGGTTATCCACAGAATCTCAGACAGCCACTTGATCTGTCGAAGTCGGTGCCGTCGGGGCTGCTGGCAGCGACCCCATTTCCCGTTGCATCTGCTCGTTCCAGGCTTGTACCCGGTCGTTCAGATCGGCGATGGCGCGAGGCCCGCTGCCCACGGCGTACATCGGTTCGCCGATGATTACGGTGATGACACCCTGCTTCTTTGCCCAACCGGTTTTAGGCCAGAACTTGCCCGCATTGTGCGCAATCGGCAGTACAGGAAGCTCGGCGTTGACGGCCAATGCGGTGCCACCGCGTGAGAACTTGCCGATGGTGCCAAAAGGAACGCGCGTCCCCTCAGGGAAGATCAGCACCCAGACACCATCCTTCAGCAGCTCATCGCCCTTCTTCGCCACATGCTTGAGCGCGGCCTTCGGGTTGTCGCGGTCGATGGCAATCGGTCGCAGCATGGCCATGGCCCAGCCGAAGAACGGCACGTACAACAATGAACGCTTGAGCACCTGGCTCAACGGTTCGAAGTAAGCAGAGAGAAAGAACGTCTCCCAGGTGCTCTGGTGGTTCGATTGAATCACGCAGGGCTGGTCAGGCACGTTCTCGGCGCCCTTCACTTCATAGCTAATGCCCAGGAATACTTTGCTCAGCCACAAGGCGCAGCGGCACCAGTACACATTAATGAAGCGATAACGCGCCTTGAACGGCAAAAAAGGCGCGATGAAAAAGCTCAGGCTGCACCAAAGCAAAGAGCTGGTGCCCAGCAACAGATAAAAGAGGAACGTTCTGATGGCCTGCAGTATCGACATGGTGACGTTTACCGTGCGGGCTCTGCCCGTCTATATAAAGCGCAATCCCGATCAATCCTTGGTCAGGAATCTCGAAACGCTCTAATTGTGGATAAGTTCTGCGGCAATCGCCGCCAGATCGTCAAAAATCAAGGTGCCTACCGGTAAGGTCTTGCCCAAAGTCTTTTCGCCTTTCCCGGTCTTTACCAAAACTGGCTGAGAATCGACGGCTTTGGCGGCTTCCAGGTCACCAAGGCTGTCGCCGACGAACCAAAGATTGGTCAGCGACACGTTGTAATGCTCGGCGATGGTTTTCAGCATCCCGGGTTTTGGCTTGCGGCAATCGCAGCCGTCGTCCGGCCCGTGCGGGCAATAAACGATCAGCCCGACTTCACCGCCCTGCTCCGCCACCAGCGAGCGCAAGCGCTCGTGCATGGCGTCCAGGGTGGCGATGTCGTAATAGCCGCGAGCGATGCCCGACTGGTTGGTAGCGACCGCTACCGTCCAGCCGGCCTTGCTCAACTGCGCGATGGCTTCGATCGAACCGGGAAGTGGAATCCACTCCTCCACCGACTTGATGTAAGCGTCGGAGTCGTAATTGATCACCCCGTCGCGATCGAGAATCAGCAGTTTCAAACGCAGCCCCTTAGCCCAGCAGCGAGATATCAGCGACGCCGAGGAACAGGCCACGCAGACGCGCCAGCAAGGCATAGCGGTTGGCGCGGACCTTGGCATCTTCTGCGTTGACCATCACGGCTTCGAAGAACGCATCCACCGGCTCGCGCAAGGCGGCCAGGCGTGCCAGCGATTCGCTGTACTGACGCGCGGCGGCCATCGGCTGGACAGCCTGGTCCGCCTGCTGGATCGCCGAGTACAGGGAGAACTCGTTGGCATTGTCGAAGTACTTGGCTTCAACCACCGTCGGAACGGAGCCTTCGACCTTGCTCAGCAAGTTCGATACGCGCTTGTTCACCGCAGCCAGGGCCGCAGCTTCCGGCAATTTGCGGAAAGCTTCTACCGCTTGAACACGCTGGTCGAAGTCCAGTGCCGAACCCGGCTTCAGGGCACGCACCGACAGGTAAGTCGCGACATCCACGCCTTCGTCTTCGTAACGGGCACGCAGACGGTCGAAGATGAACTCCAGCACGGCGTCGTTGAGGCCGGCAGCCTTGACCTTGGCACCGAACGCATTCACGGCGAAAGCCACGGCGTCGTTCAGGTCCAGATCGAGCTTCTTGTCGATCAGGATACGCAGCACACCGAGTGCAGCACGGCGCAAGGCGTACGGGTCTTTGCTACCGGTTGGCAGCATGCCGATACCGAAAATGCCCACCAGTGTGTCGAGCTTGTCGGCGATGGCCACGGCTGCACCGGTCAAGGTGGTCGGCAGTTCAGCACCGGCACCGCGCGGCATGTACTGCTCGTTCAGCGCCAGAGCGACTTCTTCCGGCTCGCCGTCGTTGAGGGCGTAGTAGTAACCGGCGACACCTTGCATCTCCGGGAACTCACCGACCATTTCGGTCGCCAGGTCGCACTTTGACAACAGGCCGGCACGGGACGCCCAGGCTGCGTTGCCGCCAATGCGTTGTGCGATGAACGCAGCGAGTTTGGAAACACGCTCGGCCTTGTCGTACACGCTGCCGAGTTTTTCCTGGAACACCACGTTTTGCAGGCGCAGGTTGAAGTCTTCGAGTTTCTGCTTCTTGTCTTGCTTGAAGAAGAACTCGGCGTCGGTCAGGCGTGGGCGAACCACTTTCTCGTTACCGGCGATGATCTGCTGCGGGTCTTTGCTTTCGATGTTGGCCACGGTGATGAAACGTGGCAGCAACTTGCCGTCGGCATCCAGCAGGCAGAAATACTTCTGGTTGTCCTGCATGGTGGTGATCAGCGCTTCTTGCGGCACGTCGAGGAAACGTTCTTCGAACGAACACACCAGCGGCACTGGCCACTCAACCAGCGCGGTTACTTCGTCGAGCAGCGCCGGCGGAACAATCGCCGTGCCTTCCTGACGGGTAGCCAGTTCTTCGGTGCGCTTGCTGATGATGTCGCGACGTTCGTTGGCATCGGCCAGGACGTAAGCGGCACGCAAGTCGGCCAGGTAATTGGCCGGCGAGGTGATGCGCACGTTTTCCGGGTGATGGAAGCGGTGACCACGGGAATCGCGGCCAGCCTTCTGGGCGAGGATGGTGCAATCGATGACTTCGTCACCGAGCAGCATCACCAGCCATTGGGTCGGACGAACGAATTCTTCCTTGCGAGCGCCCCAACGCATGCGTTTCGGGATCGGCAGGTCATTCAGCGAGTCTTCGACGATGGTCGGCAGCAGGCTCGCGGTCGGCTTGCCGGCGATGCTTTGGCTGTAACGCAGTTTCGGACCGCTCTGATCGATTTCGCTCAGCTCGACACCGCACTTCTTGGCAAAACCCAGTGCTGCCTGGGTCGGGTTGCCTTCGGCATCGAACGCCGCCTGACGTGGCGGGCCATCGAGGTTGATGCTGCGATCCGGTTGCTGGGTGGCCAGCGACGTGATCAGCACGGCCAGGCGACGCGGCGCGGCGTAGACGGTTTTGGTCTCGTAGTTCAGACCGGCGGCTTGCAGGCCCTTGTCGATACCGGCGAGGAACGCCTCGGCCAAGGTGTTCAGGGCTTTGGGTGGCAGTTCTTCAGTGCCCAGTTCAACCAGAAAATCCAGAGCACTCATTGTGCAGCCTCCAGCTTGGCCAGTACTTCATCACGCAGGTCCGGGGTCGCCATCGGGAAGCCCAGCTTGGCGCGAGCCAGCAGGTAGGCTTGCGCAACGGAACGCGCCAGGGTGCGTACACGCAGAATGTATTGCTGACGCGCAGTCACCGAGATCGCCCGGCGCGCATCCAGCAGGTTGAAAGTATGGGAAGCCTTCAACACCATTTCGTAGCTCGGCAACGGCAGCGGCTGGTCGAGTTCGATCAGGCGCTTGGCTTCGCTTTCATAGAAGTCGAACAGTTCGAACAGCTTCTCGACGTTGGCGTGTTCGAAGTTGTAGGTCGACTGCTCCACTTCGTTCTGGTGGAACACGTCGCCGTAGGTGACCTTGCCCATCGGGCCGTCAGCCCAGACCAGGTCGTAGACCGAGTCCACGCCTTGCAGGTACATGGCCAGACGCTCCAGACCGTAGGTAATCTCGCCGGTCACCGGGTAGCACTCGATGCCGCCCGCTTGCTGGAAGTAAGTGAACTGGGTCACTTCCATGCCATTGAGCCAGACTTCCCAGCCCAGACCCCAGGCGCCGAGGGTCGGCGATTCCCAGTTGTCTTCGACGAAGCGGATGTCGTGGACCAATGGGTCCAGGCCGACGTGCTTGAGGGAGCCCAGGTACAGTTCCTGGAAGTTGTCCGGGTTCGGCTTCAATACCACCTGGAACTGGTAGTAGTGCTGCAGACGGTTCGGGTTTTCGCCGTAGCGGCCGTCAGTCGGGCGACGACTGGGCTGCACATAAGCGGCGTTCCAGGTTTCCGGGCCAATGGCACGCAGGAATGTGGCAGTGTGGAAAGTGCCGGCGCCTACTTCCATATCGTAGGGCTGAAGTACCACACAACCTTGCTCGGCCCAGTATTGCTGGAGCGCGAGGATCAAGTCTTGGAAGGTACGCACGGCTGGCGTAGGCTGGCTCACGAAATTCACCTGTTTCTTGGGCTGCGATTTAAAGAGCGGGAGTATACCCGATTCATTGCTGCGCACGCCCCCTGGAGCCTTATGCCACGCTGCTTTTGGTGTTCCGAAGATCCGCTGTACATGGCTTATCACGACCAGGAGTGGGGCACGCCGCTACGCGATGCGCAGGGATTGTTCGAGTTGCTTTTGCTCGAAGGGTTCCAGGCCGGCCTCTCATGGATCACGGTCTTGCGTAAACGTGAGCGTTATCGCGAGGTGCTGTTCGGCTTTGACGTACAGCGCGTGGCGCAGATGAGCGACGCGGAAATCGATGAATTGATGCTCGATCCGGGCATCATCCGCAACCGTCTCAAACTCAACGCCGCCCGACGCAACGCCCAGGCCTGGCTGGCGCTGGAGGACCCGGTGGCGTTTCTCTGGTCCTTCGTTGGCGGCACGCCGGTGATCAATCATTTCAAGGATCGCACCGAAGTCCCGGCGGTCACGCCAGTGGCGGTGGAAATGAGCAAAGGCCTGAAAAAGGCCGGCTTCACGTTCGTCGGGCCGACCATTTGCTATGCGCTGATGCAGGCTTCGGGCATGGTCATGGACCACACCCAGGATTGCGATCGCTACGCGACCTTGGCGAACGGCGGTTAGAATAGCCGCCTCGCGCACAGCACAAAATCAGGAGTGACCTGTGGATAAGTTTAAAGGCGCCTTGCTGGTAGGCGCTCTGCGGCTGTTTGCCCTGCTCCCGTGGCGGGCCGTGCAGGCCGTGGGCTCGGCGATTGGCTGGGTCATGTGGAAAACCCCGAACCGTTCCCGCGATGTGGTGCGGATCAACCTCGCCAAGTGTTTCCCCGAGATGGACCCGGCCGAGCGTGAGCGTCTGGTCGGCCAGAGCCTGAAAGACATCGGCAAGTCCCTGACCGAAAGCGCCTGCGCCTGGATCTGGCCGGCCCAGCGCTCCATCGACCTGGTGCGCGAAGTCGAAGGACTCGACGTCTTGACAGACGCCCTCGCCTCCGGCAAAGGGGTCGTCGGTATCACCAGTCACCTGGGCAATTGGGAAGTGTTGAACCACTTTTATTGCAATCAGTGCAAACCGATCATTTTCTATCGGCCACCGAAGTTGAAGGCTGTGGATGATTTGCTGCGCAAACAGCGGGTGCAATTGGGCAATCGGGTAGCCGCTTCCACCAAGGAAGGCATCCTCAGCGTCATCAAGGAAGTGCGCAAAGGTGGTGCAGTGGGCATTCCCGCTGACCCGGAACCGGCCGAATCCGCCGGGATCTTCGTGCCTTTCTTCGCCACTCAAGCCCTGACCAGCAAGTTCGTGCCGAACATGCTCGCCGGTGGCAAAGCGGTCGGCGTGTTCCTGCATGCCCTGCGGCTGCCGGACGGTTCGGGGTACAAAGTGATCCTGGAAGCGGCGCCAGAGGCCATGTACAGCACCGATACCGAGACGTCCTGCGCAGCCATGAGCCAAGTGGTTGAGCGCTATGTGCGGGCGTACCCAAGCCAGTACATGTGGAGCATGAAGCGCTTCAAGAAGCGTCCTCCGGGCGAAGAACGCTGGTATTGAGTAGCTTGGCATGATCTGTGGATAATTCCGGGGCCAAGGTTATCCACAACTGTTCATTAAAGGGCGCAGCAGATGTCCGAACACCGCAAATCGTTTCGCATCAAGATCAGCCATGAAAGCTTCGGCGAATGCCTGGGCCAGACGCGCAACCTGTCGACCACGGGTGTCTATGTCAAGCATCCGCGCCTGTCGTCGTTGCCCAAAGGCGCGGTGGTGTATGGGCAGGTGCAGGACTTACCCACAGGTGCGCCGCGTGTGCGCATGGAAGTGATTCAGGTTGATGCCGACGGGATAGGCTTGCGCTACCTCTGATCAGTGAGCGTTGCGCTCGAGTTTCTTCAGAAACACCGTCATTTCCTTCTCTGCCTGCTTGTCGCCATGGGCGCGGGCGGCTTCCAGACCTTGTTCCCAGGCCTGCCGGGCGGCCGCGAAATCTTCCTGCGCCAGATGGGCCTTGCCCAATAGCTTCCAGGCCGCTGAATACTTCGGATCGAATTCGACGCAGCGCTGGAAATGCTCGGCCGCCTTGGCATTTTCCCCGAGATCCAGATAACCCTTGCCCAAGCCGAAGCGCAGCAATGAGTTATCCACACCCTTGGCGAGCATTTTTTCCAGGGATTCGAGCATTGGGTGGATTCCTTGTTGAGGTGTGTCAGGAGTTGATCTGTTTTAGTGAGGCCGCCTTCGCGAGCAGGCTCGCTCCCGCAATTGATCTTCAGTGAACACGAATACAGTGTGCGGCGAAAATCCCACTGTGGGAGCGAGCCTGCTCGCGAAGAGGCCCCCACAGTCGCCAAAAATACCGGATCAGAAGAAGCTCAGCCCTACATGAAACAGCTTCTCCACATCGCGAATATGCTTTTTATCCACAAGGAACAAAATCACATGGTCGCCCGTTTCGATCACTGTATCGTCATGCGCAATGATCACTTCCTCATCACGAATGATCGCGCCAATCGTCGTTCCTGGCGGCAAACCGATGTTCTCGATGGCCCTGCCAATCACCTTGCTCGACTTCGCATCACCATGGGCAATCGCCTCGATGGCCTCCGCCGCGCCCCGGCGCAGTGAGTGCACGCTGACGATATCGCCACGCCGTACGTGGGCTAGCAAGGTGCCGATGGTCGCCAGTTGAGGGCTGATGGCGATGTCGATGTCGCCGCCCTGAATCAGATCCACGTACGCCGGGTTGTTGATGATCGTCATCACCTTCTTCGCGCCCAGGCGCTTGGCCAGCAGCGAGGACATGATGTTGGCTTCGTCATCGTTGGTCAGGGCCAGGAAGATATCCGCGTCGGCGATGTTCTCTTCCATCAGCAAATCACGGTCGGACGCACTGCCCTGCAACACCACGGTGCTGTCGAGGGTGTCCGAGAGATGACGGCAGCGGGCCGGGTTCATCTCGATGATCTTCACCTGGTAACGACTTTCGATGGCCTCGGCCAGTCGCTCGCCGATCTGCCCGCCGCCGGCAATGACGATGCGCTTGTAGGTTTCATCCAGCCGGCGCATTTCGCTCATCACCGCGCGGATATTGTCCTTGGCGGCGATGAAAAACACTTCGTCGTCGGCCTCGATGACGGTGTCACCCTGAGGCAGAATCGGCCGGTCACGGCGGAAAATCGCAGCGACTCGGGTTTCGACATTCGGCATGTGTTCGCGCAATTGCCGCAATTGCTGACCCACCAGCGGCCCGCCGTAATACGCCTTCACCGCGACCAGTTGCGCCTTGCCTTCGGCGAAGTCGATCACCTGCAAGGCGCCCGGATGCTGGATCAGGCGCTTGATGTAGTTGGTCACCACTTGTTCCGGGCTGATCAGCACATCCACCGGGATCGCGTCGTTATCGAACAATTCGGAGCGCGTAAGGTACGCCGCTTCGCGCACCCGGGCGATTTTGGTCGGCGTGTGGAACAGCGTGTGCGCGACCTGACAGGCCACCATGTTGGTTTCGTCGCTGTTGGTCACGGCCACCAGCATGTCGGCGTCGTCCGCGCCGGCCTGGCGCAGCACCGTCGGCAGTGAGCCGCGGCCATGCACGGTGCGGATGTCTAGCCGATCGCCGAGGTCGCGCAGGCGATCGCCGTCGGTGTCGACCACGGTGATGTCGTTGGCTTCGCTGGCCAAGTGCTCCGCCAGCGAACCACCGACCTGCCCTGCACCGAGGATGATGATTTTCATCCAGTCACTCCATTAAATCGGTTTATCACCGCGCGGCGGCAATCTTGATCAGCTTGGCGTAGTAGAACCCGTCGTGCCCACCTTCCTGGGCCAGCAATTGGCGACCATGTGGTTGCTTGATCCCGGCCGCCGTAGCGAGGTCCAGCTCACGAGCGCCCGGCGTGCGGGCGAGGAAGGCTTCGATGACTTCGGTGTTTTCGGTCGGCAGCGTCGAGCAGGTGGCATAAAGCAGAATGCCGCCCACTTCCAGAGTTATCCACAGGGCATCGAGCAATTCGCCTTGCAGTACGGCGAGTGCGGCGATGTCGTCGGGTTGGCGGGTCAGCTTGATGTCCGGGTGACGACGGATGACGCCGGTGGCCGAGCACGGCGCGTCCAGCAGGATGCGCTGGAACGGTTTGCCGTCCCACCAGGTCTGGGTGTCGCGGCCGTCGGCGGCGATCAGTTCGGCGCTGAGGCCCAGACGCGCCAGGTTCTCGCGCACCCGCACCAGACGTTTGGCTTCCAAGTCCACCGCGACGACGCCGGCCAGTTGTGGCTCGGCTTCGAGGATATGGCAGGTCTTGCCGCCCGGCGCGCAGCAGGCGTCCAGCACCCGTTGGCCCGGTGCCAGGTCGAGCAGGTCGGCGGCCAATTGTGCCGCCTCGTCCTGCACGCTGATCCAGCCTTCGGCGAAGCCCGGCAAGCTGCGCACGTCGGCGGCGGATTCAAGGATGATGCCATCCTGACTGTAGACGCACGGCGTCGCGGCGATCCCGGCTTCGGTCAGCAAACCAAGGTAGGCGTCGCGAGTGTGATGGCGACGGTTGACCCGCAGGATCATCGGCGGATGCGCGTTGTTCGCCGCGCAAATGGCTTCCCATTGTTCAGGCCAGAAGGCCTTCAGGGATTTTTGCAGCCAGCGCGGGTGTGCGGTACGCACCACCGGGTCATGTTCCAGCTCGGCCAGCAGCGCTTCGCTTTCCCGTTGGGCACGGCGCAGTACGGCGTTGAGCAAGGCCTTGGCCCAAGGCTTTTTCAGTTTGTCCGCGCAGCCGACCGTTTCACCAATGGCGGCGTGGGCCGGTACGCGGGTGTAGAGCAGTTGATAGAGGCCGACCAGCAACAGCGCCTCGACGTCCGCATCCGCAGCCTTGAACGGCTTTTGCAACAGTTTGGCCGCCAGCGCCGACAAACGTGGCTGCCAGCGCGCGGTGCCGAACGCCAGGTCCTGAGTGAAGCCGCGATCGCGGTCTTCAACTTTGTCCATTTGTGTCGGCAGAGAACTGTTGAGCGAGGCTTTTCCGTTCAGAACAGCGGCAAGTGCCTTGGCGGCGGCCAGACGCGGGTTCATTGAGCGTCCGCCGCTTGACCAAGCACGGTGCCGACGGCGAATTTCTCTTTACGGCTGTTGAACAGATCGCTGAAGTTCAGCGCCTTGCCGCCGGGCAATTGCAGGCGGGTCAGGCACAGCGCTTGCTCACCGCAAGCAACGAGCAAGCCGTCCTTGCTGGCGCTGAGGATTTCCCCTGCCGCGCCCTTACCTTCGGCGAGGCTCGCGGCCAGCACTTTCAGCGCTTCGCCGTTCAGCGTGCTGTGGGTAACCGGCCATGGATTGAAGGCGCGAACCAGACGTTCCAGCTCAACCGCCGGGCGAGTCCAGTCGATGCGCGCTTCGTCCTTGTTCAATTTGTGAGCATAAGTGGCGAGGCTGTCGTCCTGCACTTCGCCCTCCAGCGTGCCAGCGGCGAGGCCGGCAATCGCCTGAATCACCGCCGGTGGGCCCATCTCTGCCAGACGATCATGCAGGCTGCCGCCGGTGTCGTCAGCAGTGATCGGCGTGGTGACTTTGAGCAGCATCGGCCCGGTGTCCAGGCCCAGCTCCATGCGCATCACGGTCACGCCGCTTTCACTGTCGCCCGCTTCGACGGCGCGCTGGATCGGCGCCGCACCGCGCCAGCGTGGCAGCAGGGACGCGTGGCTGTTGATGCAGCCCAGGCGCGGAATATCCAGCACCACTTGCGGCAAGATCAGGCCGTAGGCGACCACTACCAGCAAGTCCGGCTTGAGCGCGGCCAGTTCGGCCTGAGCGTCTTCGTTGCGCAGGGTCGGCGGTTGCAACACCGGGATGTTGTTTTCCAACGCCAACTGCTTGACCGGGCTCGGCATCAGCTTTTGCCCACGGCCCGCCGGACGGTCCGGCTGGGTGTAGACCGCGACGATCTCATAAGGGCTGTCGAGCAGGGCCTTGAGGTGTTCGGCGGCGAATTCCGGGGTGCCGACAAAGACGATGCGCAGTGGCTGAGTCATGGAAGCTCTCTATTACAAAGCAGTCGCAAAAGAAAAAGGCTTGCCGCAGCAAGCCTTTGAAAGGAGGGCATCAAGCGTTCTGGCGATGGAGCTTTTCCAGTTTCTTCTTGATTCGGTCGCGTTTGAGACTGGACAGGTAGTCGACGAACAATTTGCCATTCAGGTGGTCGCATTCATGCTGGATGCACACGGCGAGCAGGCCTTCGGCGATCAGTTCGTAAGGCTGGCCGTCGCGGTCCAGGGCCTTGATCTTGACCTTCTGTGGGCGATCGACGTTTTCGTAGAAGCCCGGCACCGAGAGGCAGCCTTCCTGGTATTGCTCCATCTCGTCAGTCAGGGTCTCGAACTCGGGGTTGATGAACACCCGTGGTTCGCTGCGGTCTTCGGAGAGGTCCATCACCACGATACGTTTGTGCACGTTGACCTGGGTCGCGGCGAGGCCGATGCCTGGCGCTTCATACATTGTTTCAAACATGTCATCGACCAACTGACGCACTTCGTCGTCCACTACGGCCACAGGTTTGGCGATAGTGCGCAGGCGCGAGTCGGGGAATTCGAGGATGTCTAAAATGGCCATAAGCTTGATTGCTGCACATGTGAGGAAAGTCGGGTCGATGGCCTGGCGGGTCCGAAGATGCAGGCTACCGTTGTAAAACGTAGCTCCCTTTTCTTAGTAAAGCACGGGGAGCGAGCCACGAAGGCTCTGGCGTTTTACGCGAACGCACATAATAAAGGGATTCACCGCATGAGGAAATCACTACTCGCCTTGCTCCTTCTGGCTTCGGCCGGTGTGGCGCATGGGCAAGTGCAACTCAAGGAAGGTTTTCCACAGCAATACACAGTGGTTGCGGGGGACACACTCTGGGACATCTCCGGTAAATACCTGCGCCAGCCGTGGCAATGGCCCGAGCTGTGGCAGGCCAATCCGCAAATCGAAAACCCCAATCTCATCTATCCCGGCGACTCGCTGTCGCTGGTCTACGTCAACGACCAGCCGCGGCTGACGCTTAATCGCGGTGCATCGCGCGGCACGATCAAGCTTTCACCCAGGGTGCGCAGTTCGCCGGTGGCCGAAGCCATCCCGAGCATTCCGCTGCGATCGATCAACAGCTTTTTGCTGAGTAACCGCATCGTCGATAAGGTCGAGGATTTCAACGAGGCGCCTTACATCGTCGCCGGCGATGCCGAACGCGTGCTCAGCGGCACCGGAGACCGCATCTTCGCCCGCGGTCATTTCGATCCCGATCAACCGGTCTACGGGATCTTCCGTCAGGGCAAGGTCTACACCGATCCCGAGACCAAAGAGTTTTTGGGGATCAATGCTGACGACATCGGTGGCGGCGAAATTGTCGCCACTGAAGGCGACGTCGCCACCCTCGCCTTGCAACGCACCACCCAGGAAGTGCGCCTCGGCGACCGCTTGTTCAGCGGCGAAGAACGCTCGATCAACTCGACCTTCATGCCCAGCGCGCCGAAAAATCCGGTCAACGGGCTGATCATCGATGTGCCGCGCGGCGTGACGCAGATTGGCGCGCTGGATGTGGTCACGCTGAACAAGGGGCAGCGTGATGGCCTCGTCGAAGGCAACGTGCTGGTGGTGATGAAAACCGGCGAAACCGTGCGCGACCGGATCACTGGCCAGCCGCTGAAGATTCCCGATGAGCAGGCCGGATTGCTGATGGTTTTCCGCACCTACGACAAGCTCAGCTACGGGCTGGTGCTCAACGCTTCGCGCTCTTTGGCCGTGATGGACAAGGTGCGAAATCCTTAGCCAGCTCCACAAGTTACCAACAGAGTTATCCACAGCTTATTCCCGTTTGAACGGGGCCCATAACGATCAAGGATGATCCATGTCGCTGCCTGCCGTTACACCGGTTTCCCCTGCGGAACTGGAAGCTCGTTTACGTTTGCACCGTTTACCGGAACTCGGCCCGGCGCGTTTCAAGAAGCTGCTCGAAGCCTTCGGCTCGGCGTCCAAAGCCATCAGTGCGCCGGCCAGTGCCTGGCGTTCGCTGGGCTTGCCGGTGGCGTGCGCCGAGGCTCGCCGCGCCAATGAAGTGCGCGATGGCGCCAGCCACGCATTGGCCTGGCTAGAGCGTCCGGGCCAGCATTTACTGATGTGGGACCAGCCTGACTACCCGGCGCTGCTGGCAGAAATCAGCGATGCGCCGCCGCTGTTGTTCGTAGCGGGCGATCCGGGAATTCTGGAAAAACCGCAACTGGCGATGGTCGGCAGTCGCCGCGCTTCACGGCCGGGCATGGACACCGCTGCCGCATTTTCCCGCAGCTTGGCGGGCGCCGGTTTCGTCATCACCAGCGGGCTGGCGCTGGGCATTGATGCGGCCGCGCATCAAGCCGCACTGGATGTGGGCGGGCAAACGGTCGGTGTACTTGGCACGGGACTTGAAAAGTTTTATCCACAGCGCAATCGACGACTGGCCGACGCCATGATTGCGTCGGGCAGTGCGGTGCTTTCGGAGTTCCCGCTGGACGCCGGCCCCACCGCCAGCAACTTCCCCCGGCGCAATCGAATCATCAGCGGTTTGTCGCTTGGTGTGCTGGTGGTTGAAGCGAGTGTGGCGAGTGGTTCGTTGATCACCGCGAGGCTGGCGGCGGAGCAAGGTCGGGAGGTGTATGCGATTCCTGGATCGATCCATCATCCTGGCGCCAAAGGCTGTCATCAGTTGATCCGGGACGGCGCGATGCTGGTGGAGACCATCGACCATATCCTCGAAGCCTTGCGCGGCTGGCAACAGTTACCGTTGTACAGCGAGGCGCCTTCGGTGACCCATCCGTTGCTCATGCTGTTGCACGCGGCCCCGCACACCAGCGAAGCGTTGTCCGTCACCAGCGGCTGGGCCTTGCCCAAAGTGCTGGCGGCGTTGACCGAGCTGGAAATGGATGGCCGCGCCGTTTGCGAAAGCGGGCGCTGGTTTGCGCGGGTGAGCTAGGTTTTATAAAGAAGATCGGTAAACTGCGCAGAGCCTTATTCCGGAGAGTTTTTCATGGTCAACAGTTGGCGTGTGCAACAAGCCGCGCAAGCCGTTCGCGCAGGGGCGGTGATTGCCTATCCAACCGAAGCGGTCTGGGGGCTGGGTTGCGACCCGTGGGACGAAGAAGCGGTGTATCGTCTGTTGATGCTCAAGGGTCGGTCTATGGAGAAGGGCCTGATTCTGGTTGCCGACAACATTCGTCAGTTCGACTTCCTCTTCGAAGACTTCCCGGAACTGTGGATGGATCGCATGGCCAGTACCTGGCCTGGGCCTAACACTTGGCTGGTGCCGCATCAGAATCTGTTGCCGCAGTGGATCACCGGGGTCCATGAAACCGTTGCGTTGCGGGTCAGCGACCATCCGCTGGTGCGGGATTTATGCGCCATTGTCGGGCCCTTGGTGTCGACTTCGGCCAATCCGCAGGGACGGCCGGCGGCGCGCACGCGGCTTCGCGTGGAGCAGTATTTCCGCGGAGAGCTGGATTTCGTGTTGGGAGGGAACCTGGGAGGGCGCAAGAACCCGAGCGTTATCCGGGATCTCGCGACCGGCCACGTTGTGCGCCAGGGCTGACACCCAGCAGACCTGTGGCGAGGGAGCTTGTCGGAACGCCGCATCGCTGGCGGGAGCAAGCTCCCTCGCCACAGTTTGGTGTTATGGCAGCAAAACTGTCGAACCAGTAGTGCGCCGTGCCGACAACTCGGTCTGCGCCTTCGCCGCATCAGCCAGCGGATACGTGTGACTGATGTCCACGTGCAGCTTCGCGCTGATGATCATCTCAAACAGCTCATCCGCCATCCGCTGCAGGTTCTCGGCATTGTTGGCGTAAGTCCCGAGCGTCGGCCGGGTCACGTACAGCGAACCCTTCGCCGCCAGTATCCCCAGATTCACCCCATCCACTGCGCCGGACGCATTCCCGAAGCTCACCACCAACCCGCGGGCCGCTACGCTATCGAGCGACGTCAGCCAGGTGTCTTTGCCGACGCCGTCGTACACCACCGGCACCTTCTTGCCGTCGGTCAATTCCAGTACGCGTTGTGCGACGTTTTCATGGCTGTAGTCGATGGTCGCCCAGGCACCGTTGGCCTTGGCCAGTGCGGCTTTCTCCGGGGAGCTGACCGTGCCGATCAACTTCACACCCAGCGCCTTGGCCCATTGGCAGGCCAGCGAACCGACACCCCCGGCGGCGGCGTGGAACAGCACGGTTTCGCCACCCTTGAGTTCATAGGTCTGACGCAGCAGGTACTGCACGGTCAGGCCCTTGAGCATCACCCCGGCCGCCGTTTCGAAGCTGATTGCCTCTGGCAGCAGCACCAGATTGGCCTCGGGCAAGACGTGAACGTCGCTGTAGGCACCCAAAGGGCCGCTGCCGTAAGCCACGCGATCACCGACCTTGAAGCGGGTCACTGCGCTGCCCACCGCTTCGACGATGCCCGCGCCTTCCGAACCCAGGCCAGACGGCAAGGCCGGCGGCGGATAAAGGCCGCTGCGGTAATAGGTGTCGATGAAATTCAGGCCGATGGCCTTGTTGGCGACGCGGACTTGCTGCGGGCCCGGCTCGGCGGGTTGGTAATCGACATACTCAAGCACTTCGGGGCCGCCATGGGCGCGGAACTGGATTCGCTTTGCCATCAGAACTCTCCTTAGGTCATTTGCCAAGCTCCCTATCGGACTCCTAACCCTGATCTTCGTCAACTGCGGTGGAGCAAGGTGCAGTGTTATCCTACGCAGCAATTTGCCGCCGGCCATTGATGGCCGCGTAGCTTTGCCCGATTCAAGGTGATGACATGACAACCCGCACCGAGGCCGTAAAAGCCTACCTGCTCGACCTGCAAGACCGCATTTGCGCGGCCCTCGAAGCCGAGGATGGCGGCACACGTTTCGTCGAAGACGCCTGGATCCGGCCGGCCGGTGGTGGCGGTCGCACGCGAGTGATCGAAAACGGCGCGGTGATCGAAAAGGGCGGCGTCAACTTTTCCCACGTCTTCGGCAGCGGTCTCCCACCGTCCGCCAGCGCTCATCGGCCAGAATTGGCCGGCCGGGGCTTCGAAGCCCTCGGCGTGTCGCTGGTGATTCACCCGCACAACCCGCATGTGCCGACGTCCCACGCCAACGTGCGCTTTTTCATCGCTGAAAAAGAAGGTGAAGAACCGGTCTGGTGGTTCGGCGGCGGTTTCGACCTGACCCCTTATTACGGCAATGAAGCAGACTGCGTGCACTGGCACCGCGTCGCCGAGCAGGCCTGTGCGCCGTTCGGTCCGGATGTCTATTCGCGCTACAAAGCCTGGTGCGACAGCTATTTCCACATCAAGCATCGCCACGAGCCGCGCGGCATCGGCGGCCTGTTTTTCGATGATTTGAACGAGTGGGACTTCGACACCAGCTTCGCCTTCATGCGCGCCATCGGCGACGCGTACATCGACGCTTACCTGCCAATCGTGCAACGCCGCAAAAACGATGCGTTCACCGCCAAGCAGCGTGAATTCCAGGAATTCCGTCGTGGCCGTTACGTCGAATTCAACCTGGTCTACGACCGTGGCACCTTGTTCGGCCTGCAATCGGGCGGGCGTACCGAGTCGATCCTGATGTCGCTGCCGCCGCAAGTGCGTTGGAGCTATGACTGGAAAGCCGAACCGGGCAGTGAAGAAGCTCGCCTGACCGAATACTTCCTGCAAGACCGCGATTGGTTGGCCGAGGCCTGAACGAGGAGTTCTGATGGACCGTTACGTCGTATTCGGTAACCCGATTGGTCACAGCAAGTCGCCGCTGATCCACCGTTTGTTCGCTGAGCAAACGGCTCAGCAACTGGACTACAGCACCTCGCTGGCGCCGCTCGACGACTTTTCCGACTTCGCCCGGGCGTTTTTCCGCGAAGGTCGCGGCGCCAATGTGACGGTGCCGTTCAAGGAAGATGCCTTTCGCCTGGCCGACAGCCTGACGGAACGCGCGCAACGAGCTGGCGCGGTGAACACCTTGAGCAAACTCGCCGATGGCAGCCTGCTGGGTGACAACACCGATGGCGCCGGGCTGGTGCGGGACCTGACGGTCAACGCCGGTTTCAGCCTCAAGGGCAAACGCATTCTGCTGCTGGGCGCGGGCGGCGCGGTGCGTGGGGCGTTGGAACCCTTGCTGGCCGAGCAGCCGGCGTCGGTGATCATCGCCAATCGCACGGTGGAAAAAGCCGAGTTGCTGGCGGAATTGTTCGCGGACCTGGGGCCGGTGTCGGCCAGTGGTTTCGATTGGTTGAAGGAATCGGTGGACCTGATCATCAACGCGACGTCGGCGAGCCTGTCGGGCGATGTGCCGCCGATTGCCGGCAGCTTGATCGAGCCGGGCAAGACCGTTTGCTACGACATGATGTATGGAAAGGAACCGACTTCGTTCTGTCGCTGGGCCACGGAACAGGGCGCGGCAGTGTCGATGGATGGTTTGGGCATGCTCGCTGAGCAAGCGGCGGAAGCCTTCTTCCTGTGGCGCGGTGTGCGTCCGGACACGGCGCCGGTCCTTGCCGAACTCCGCCGCCAGCTGACGCTGTAATTAATGTGGGCGAGCCTGCTCGCGAAAGCGCAGTGTCAGTCGAAACTGATTTACCTGACACGCCGCCTTCGCGAGCAGGCTCGCTCCCACAGGGGATCTGCGCAATGGCGGATCAATCCTCGAACCTGATCGGGCACTTCTCCGCCCCTTCCAGCTTCCTCAACTCCTCCACCACCTGCGGCCGTGCGCGGCGCAGTGTCAGGCTGCGATCCTGCTTGAGCAGTCGCCGCGCTTCCTGATGCAACATCTCCACCCCTGAATAATCGATAAAGTTGATTTGCTGCGCTTCGATCACCACGCGCGCACCGTGCAGGCGTTGCAGGCGCACTTGCAGGTAATGGCTGGCGCCGAAAAAGATCGAACCACCCACCCGCAGGATGTCTTCATCCCCTTCGCGGGAATGCTGCACCCGCGGTTGTGAGGTGCGCTTGAGGTAGAAGAACAACGAAGCGAGCACCCCGGCATAAATCGCCGTCTGCAATTCCAGCAGTAACGTGGCGACACAGGTCAGCGCCATCACCACGAATTCCGCGCGGCTGACGCGCAACAGCGCACGTATGCCGCGATGATCCACCAGACCCCAGGCGATCAGCAGAATGCTGCCGGCCATGGCCGGGATCGGGATGTGAGCGATCAGCCCGGCGCCGAAAATCGCGAACAGCGCGACCCACACGGCCGAGAACACCCCGGCCATCGGTGAGCAGGCGCCGGCTTCGTAACTCAAGCCCGAACGTGTGAAGGATCCTGCTGACAGCGAACCGGAAAAAAACGCCCCGACGATGTTCGACAGGCCTTGGGCGCGGACTTCCTGATTGGCGTCGAGCAATTGCTGCGAGCGGGCCGACAAGGAGCGGGCAATCGACAGGCTGGTCACCAACCCCAGCATGCCCACCGCCACTGCGCTCGGCAGCAGACGCAGGATCAGGTCCAGATCCAGCGGCACGGGGCTGAACGGCGGCAAACGCCCGACAAAGGCGCTGACCAACTTTACATGGCCGAACATCGATGGCCACAGCCACACTATCAACCCGGCGAGGACCAGCGTGATCAACAATGTCGGCCAGCGAGGCAGCAACATCTTCAGCACCACGCCGACGACGACCGTCGCCAGGCCGAGCACCAACGACGGTTTATCCAAGTCACCGAGGTGCTTGAACAACATCAGGAAGCTGTCCAGCGCCGTGGCCTGGCTGGGCAAATCCAATCCCAGCAAGTTCGGCAACTGCCCGATGGCAATCACCACCGCCGCGCCCAGGGTGAAACCCAGCACCACCGAATGCGAGACGAAATTCACCAGGGCACCGAACCGCAGCATGCCCAGCAGCCATTGGAAAATACCGGCCAGCAGCGTCAGCAGCAGGATCAGTGTGATGTAGTCCTGTGACGCGGGGACGGCCAGCGGACTGACGCTGGCGAACAGGACAATGGAAATCGCCGCCGTGGGACCGCAGATCAAATGCCACGATGAACCCCACAGGCAGGCGATCAACACCGGGATGATCGCGGCGTACAAGCCGTATTCCGGTGGGAGACCGGCGATCAATGCGTAGGCAATGGACTGCGGCAACGCGAGAATCGCCCCGCTGAGGCCGACGATCAGGTCACGCCCGACGCTGGCGCGGGTTTGCCGGGGCAACCAACTGAGGAAGGGGAAGAGTGAATGGCGGCTGGGGAAGGCCATGGGTCCTCTCGGGTGGGGTTTTGGCGCAAGGGTAGCAGGACAGATGCCGATTGTTCCCTCTGTGGGAGCGAGCCTGCTCGCGAATGCGGAATGTCAGTCGACATAAATATCGGATCTGACGGCCCCTTCGCGAGCAGGCTCGCTCACACATGGGGTCAGAGTTTGGCTTTGACCGCCGCCAGCGCATCCTTGCCATCCGCTGTCTTCACGCCCTCCAGCCACTTGTCCAGCACCGCCGGATTGGCCTTGATCCACGCCTTGGCCGCGTCCGCATTGCTGACCTTCTTGTTCACCACCTCGGCCATGATGCTGTTCTCCATGTCCTGGGTGAAACTCAGGTTGGTCAGCAGTTTGCCCACGTTCGGGCAGGCTTCGGCGTAGCCCTTGCGGGTCAGGGTATGCACGCTGCCGGTGTCGCCGAAGTACTTCTCGCCGCCCTTCAGGTAATGCATTTTCAGCTGCACATTCATCGGGTGCGGGGTCCAGCCGAGGAACGTCACGAACTTCTGTTTCTTCACGGCGCGAGACACTTCGGCCAGCATCGCTTGCTCGCTGGACTCGACCAGTTTCCATTGGCCCATGTCGAAGTCGTTCTTCTTGATGATTTGCTGCAACGAGATGTTTGCTGGCGCGCCCGAACCGATGCCGTAGATCTTCTTGTCGAATTTATCAGCGTATTTGTTCAGGTCGGCAAAGTTATGTACACCCGCGTCCCACACGTAGTCGGGAACGGCGAGGGTGAACTCGGTGCCGTCGAGGTTCTTCGCCAACTGCGTGACATCGCCGGTGGCTACGAATTTGTCGTAGAAGCCCTGCTGCGCCGGCATCCAGTTACCCAGAAACACGTCGACCTGACCATCCTTCAACCCACCGAAGGTGATCGGCACCGCGAGGGTGTCGACCTTGGCCTTGTAGCCCATGCCATCCAGCAGAAACCCGGTGATGGCGTTGGTCGCGGCGATGTCGCTCCAGCCAGGGTCGGCCATTTTCACCGTCTCGCAGCTTTGATCGGCAAAGGCCGATGCGCTGCCCAGAGCCAAAAGCCCGACCGTCAATACTGTGGATAACTTTTGCATGGACTTCCCCTTGAGATTATTGGTTTTGGCAGGGTTGTGGATAACGTGCTTTGCGCTCCAGATCATCGAGGTCGATGTGGTTGCGCATGTACTGCTGACTGGCGTCCACCAGCGGCTGGTGATCCCAGCTCTTCAGCTTGCCGATGGTCAACGCCTCGGCAACGAAACGTCGGCGCCGCTGGCTGGCGAGCACTTGTTGGTGAATCGCCGGGATGTTCCATTTGGTGCGTGCTTCGGCCAGAAATTCTTCGAAAAGCGAACGATGTTGCGGCGATTGGCTGAGTTCCTCCAATTCGCGCGGGTCGTTGTGTACGTCGAAGAGTAGACAGGGGTCGTCTTCGCTGTAGATGAATTTGTAAGCGCCGCGACGGATCATCATCAACGGACTGATGGTGCCTTCGGCCATGTATTCGCCGAACACTTCGTCATGACCGCCCTGCCCTTGCAAGTGCGAAACCAGTGAGCGGCCGTCCAGCGGCAAACCCGGTTCCAGCGCTCCACCGGCCAGTTCCACGAAGGTCGGCAACAGGTCGGCGGTGGACACGGCGGCGCTGACCCGCCCTGCCCCGAACTGCCCCGGCGCACTTATCAACAGGGGCACGCGGGCGGCCATTTCGTACCAGTGCATTTTGTACCAGAGGCCGCGCTCGCCGAGCATGTCGCCATGGTCACCGGAGAATACGATGATCGTGTCGTCGATCAGACCGGTTTCCTCAAGTGTTTGCAGGAGTTTGCCGACGTTGATGTCGATATAGCTGCATGCACCGAAATAGGCACGGCGTGCATCGCGAATCTTATCCACAGGCAACGGTTTATCCCACAGGTCGTAAACCTTGAGCAAACGCTGGGAATGCGGATCGAGTTCAGTCTGTGGCGGGGTTTCAGGCAACGGAATGTCGGCATCGTCGTACATATCCCAGAAAGCCTTGGGGATCGTGTACGGATCGTGCGGGTGTGTCATCGAAACGGTCAGGCAAAACGGCTGGTCGCCGTCCTCGCGGATGTGATCGAACAGGTATTGCTGAGCCTTGAACACCACCTCCTCGTCGAAATCCAGCTGATTGGTGCGCACGCACGGCCCGGCTTGCAGCACCGACGACATGTTGTGGTACCAGGTCGGACGCACGTCCGGCTCATCCCAATTCACGGCCCAACCGTAGTCGGCCGGGTAGATGTCGCTGGTCAGGCGTTCTTCGTAGCCGTGGAGTTGGTCCGGGCCGCAGAAGTGCATCTTGCCCGACAGTGCGGTGCGGTAACCGAGGCGACGCAGGTAATGGGCATAGGTCGGCACGTCGGCGGGGAAATCGGCCGCGTTATCGTAGGCGCCGATCTTGCTCGGCAATTGGCCGCTGACCAGGGTAAAACGCGACGGCGCGCACAGCGGGCTGTTGCAATAAGCGGCGTCGAACACCACGCCTTCGGCGGCGAGGCGGCTCAGATTCGGCAGTTTGATCGGCGAAGGACCGTAGAACGGCAACATTGGCGCGGCCATTTGATCGGCCATGATGAAAAGAATGTTCTTGCGCTTCATGTGATCGCGGCATTCCATAGTGAATATTTATGCGAGAGTGCTGCGACCGAGCATGTTACCCATGCACTTTGCGGTAAAGCCCATGCCAGGCAATGACTAGGATTAGCCCAGCTTATGTATGACGCCCTTGGTGATCTGTCGCTCGACCTGCTTCGTGCCTTTGAAGCGGCCGCCCGTCATCGCAGCTTCACTGCGGCGGCGGTGGAGCTTGGCACGACGCAGCCGGCAGTCAGCCAGCAGATCAAGCGATTGGAGGAGCAACTCGCGACGCGGTTGTTTGACCGCATTTATCGCGGGATCGAATTGACAGAGGCCGGGACGATTCTTTTTGAGCAAATTCAGCTCGGTTTGCAGAATATCGACGCAGGATTGAGCGCGATCAGCGCACAGCAGCAACATGAAGTGCTACAAGTCGCGACCGATTTCGCCTTCGCCGCCTATTGGTTGATGCCGCGTCTGCACCGTTTTCACCAAGCCAATCCTCGGGTGGACGTCAGCCTCGTCACCAGCGAGCGCAATCACAACATGTTGCGCACCGATATCGATGTGGCGGTGTTGTTCGGGGACGGACGCTTCAAGCAGGGTGAAAGCCATTGGCTGTTCAGCGAAGAAGTGTTTCCGGTGTGCAGCCCTCTGTTGCTCAAGGATCGTTCCCAACCCTTGCCTGCACAGTCGTTGCTGGAGTTTCCGCTGCTTCATTTGAGGGGTGAAAACAGCAGTAACTGGTTCGACTGGAGCGGTGTGTTTCGCGAGTTGGGGATAACGTCGGCGCCTGCACCGGGACAGCTGCGCTTCGACAATTACACCCTATTGATTCAAGCGGCGATTGGCGGACAAGGCGTAGCGATTGGCTGGCGGCACCTTGTGGATAACTTGCTGGCGCAAGATTTGTTGTGCCGGCCGATTGCCGAGACGGTTATTTCCAGGCTGGGTTATTACGTGGTCCTGCCCCAGCGAAAACGGCGTGGGGCATTGATTCAACAGTTTGTGGACTGGTTGATGGAGGAACAGGCCGGTAGCGCGCAATCGTTGAATGGCCTGCCGTTGCCCTTTATTGCTGTTTAGTGTCAGCCGCGATGAAGTTCACGTGCTCGCCCACATGCAGGTTCAGATGCAGTTCATCGGCGATCCCTACGGCCACGCGGTTCAACCGTTGCAGCGGTTCGGCCAGGCCCGATTCAAGGCTGTCGCTGACATGGCTGAAGTGCTCGATCGTCAGGCCGGACACACCGCGCGGCGCATTGACCAGCGTCCAGCGCAACGTACTGTTTTGCAGCGCTTCGCGGATTTCTTCGGCGGCATGGCGTTGCAATCGATCTTCTATTTCCGGGTCGTCCAGCAATTCAAAATCACCTACCAGAAACAGCCGCGCAATGCCCGCCGCCTGCATGCCTTCGATCAACGCATCCACGGCCAGCACTTGCTCGACCGGGCCTGGAATGATGGTTTTTTCAATGTATTCGCTGTTGAACGGTAACCCTGGCGCGTCCAGTAAACAGATGACCACTGAACACCCCGCCACACTTTGTTTAACGCGCTCCGCTTCAAACAGGTCGCCGGTTTTTGTTCGCAAGCCTGGGCGTGGCGCCAGCGCCGTGAGGTCGTCCAGAATGGCGATCACTTCATGTTGGCGCCGCAGCATTTCAGCCATCAGCGCACTGCCCAGGCTGCTCATGGCACCATAAAGCACCACTTTTATCACTGGGGTTTCGGCATTTTTCATGGCTGAAGTTCCTTGTTTCCTACGTATATGGTGTGTGACCTGTAGGAAACGGTGAGGGTTCGACCGGGTTTCAGAGGGATTCAGATGCAGCAGATCAAGGGCTATCACGCCCATGTGTATTTCGACGCCAGCACCATCGAGCAGGCGCGAGCGTTGTGTGAAGAAGCGGCAAAGGTGTTCGACCTGAAGATGGGCCGCGTACACGAACGCCCCGTCGGCCCGCACCCGGACTGGAGCTGCCAACTGGCGTTCGGGCCGGAGCTCATTGGTGAAGTGCTGCCGTGGCTGGCACTTAACCGCAAGGGCCTGGTGGTGTTCCTGCACCCGGACACGGGCGATGACTTGCTCGACCATACCGAGCACGCGATCTGGATGGGCGCGATCCGGCCACTGGACCTGTCTATTTTCTGATCAGATCGTTTCTTCTGCTTCGCCGGGCAGGTGTTCGTCCAGATGCAGCCACGGCAAGCGGTTGTCGGTCCATATATGCCGCTCGGCTGGCGCCAGCTCTGGATGGTCGAAGGTGGCGATGGTGACGTCGATGGTCTCGGGACTGAGGGGGTTCATGAACGCCAGTTGCGCCCCGCAGTTCGAGCAGAAACTGCGCACGCCGGTTGACGAAGACTGGTACTGCGCGGGCGTGCCTTTCGTCCATTGAAAGGCTGGCGTGGGCACGGTGATCCAGGTGGTGACGATCCCGCCGCTGACCCGTCGGCAAATCGAACAATGGCAGTGGGCGATGTCGTGCAGCGGCCCGCTGAATTGATAGCGCAGATGTCCGCAGTGGCAGCCGCCGGTGTGGATGTTGGCCATGCTGTTTCCTCCTGTTGTCTATGTACTGACGCCTTCGCGAGCAGGCTCGCTCCCACATTTGATCTTTGTCGTACACAAAACCCTTGTGGGAGCGAGCCTGCTCGCGAAAGTCGCACCTCGGTCCATCCGCTTAAACCGGTCCGACGACCGGTCGCCCATCCGCTCAATGCTTTCACCGGCGAAAGCTGGCTGAAAGCTTCCCCGATTAGGATCGCCCCCACTGCCGGCAACAGACCGGTTGGCCCATGAGTGTTTTTATCGCTCGCACGGCCCATTTAACAACAACAATGGTGATCCTGATGTCCTTTGCTACCCGCCGCTTCGCTGTCACTCCGCCCGTACGCCTCGTGCTTCCTGTTCTGCGCTGACCCAACCGGTTCGCCCATTTCCCCTAGCCGCGCTACGCCTGGAGTATTCCCATGCTGACTTTCCTTGGCTTTGCCATGGTCATCACGTTCATGTTCCTGATCATGACCAAGCGCCTGTCCGCGCTGATCGCCCTGATCATCATCCCGATCATCTTTGCCCTGTTCGGCGGTTTTGCGCCGAAGATCGGCCCGATGATGCTCGAAGGCATCACCAAGCTCGCGCCGACCGGCGTGATGCTGATGTTCGCCATTCTGTACTTCGCCCTGATGATCGACTCCGGCCTGTTCGACCCGGCCGTGCGCAAGATCCTCAAACTGGTCAAGGGCGACCCGCTGAAAGTTTCGGTCGGCACCGCCGTACTGGCGCTCGTCGTTTCCCTCGATGGGGACGGCGCGACCACTTATATGATCTGCGTGGCCGCCATGCTGCCGCTCTACAGCCGCATCGGCATGAGCCCGCGGATCATGGCCGGCCTGATCATCCTCGCCGGTGGCGTGATGAACATGACCCCATGGGGTGGTCCGACCGCCCGTGCGGCCAGCGCACTGCATGTCGACCCATCCGACATTTTCGTGCCGATGATTCCGGCGATGCTAGCTGGTGTGGTGGCGATCCTGGCGATTGCCTACTTCTACGGTAAGCGCGAGCGTGCGCGTCTGGGTGAATTGCACCTGGCCGGCGATGAAATCGACCACAGTGAAATCAGCGTTTCGCAGTTCCCTGATGCCCGTCGTCCGAAGCTGATCTGGTTCAACGGTTTGCTGACCCTGGCCCTGATGTGCACCCTGATCGCCGGCCTGTTGCCGCTGCCGGTGCTGTTCATGGTGGCGTTCAGTATCGCGATGATTGTCAACTATCCTTGCCTGCAAATGCAGAAGGACCGCGTTGCGGCTCACGCCGGTAGCGTGTTGTCGGTGGTCGGCCTGATCTTCGCTGCCGGCATCTTCACCGGTATCCTGTCCGGCACCGGCATGGTCGACGCGATGTCCAAAAGCCTGCTGGGGGTTATCCCGGATTTCCTCGGCCCGTACCTGGCCGTGATCACTGCGCTGGTAAGCATGCCGTTCACATTTTTCATGTCGAACGACGCATTTTATTACGGCGTGTTACCAGTACTTGCCGAAGCCGCCAGCCATTACGGTATAACCGCAGTGGAAATGGCACGTGCCTCGATCGTCGGTCAGCCCGTCCACTTGCTGAGCCCGCTGGTACCATCGACCTATTTGTTGGTGGCCCTGGCCGGTATTGAATTCGGTGACCATCAGCGCTTTACCCTGAAATGGGCCGTGCTGGTGTGCATGTGCATACTGGTTGCAGCGTTGCTGATGGGGATTTTTCCGCTGTTCAGCACTCTATAACCAAAGACTCACCATGACGGGTCCGGTCTTCGCCGTTTGAAGCCCGGGCCTTTCGTGGTTTAACACATCCTCAAAGGAATACACATGGAATGGCTGACCAACCCTGAAATCTGGGTTGCCTTCTTTACCCTGACCGCCCTGGAAATCGTCCTGGGTATCGATAACATCATCATGATTTCGATCCTGGTCAGCCGCATGCCCAAGCACATGCAGGCGCGCACCCGGATTTTCGGTCTGGCCCTGGCCATGATCACGCGGATCCTGTTGCTGCTGTCGATCACCTGGGTCATGCGCCTCACGGCCGACCTGTTCGTGGTGTTCGGCCAGGGTATTTCCGGGCGAGACCTGATCCTGTTCTTCGGTGGTCTGTTCCTGCTGTGGAAGAGCTCGCAAGAGATGTACCACGCGCTGGAAGGTGAAGACGAAACCAACGAAGAGCCGAGCGGCAAGGGCGGCAACTTCCTCTACACCATCATCCAGATCGCGATCATCGACATCGTGTTCTCGCTGGATTCGGTGATCACCGCCGTCGGCATGGTCTCCCATGTTCCGGTCATGGTCGCCGCGATCGTCGTGGCCGTGCTGGTGATGATGTGGGCTTCCGGCACCATCAGCGAGTTCATCGACAAGCACCCGTCGCTGAAGATGCTGGCGCTGTCGTTCCTGCTAATCGTCGGTACCGTGCTGATTGCCGAATCCTTCGACGTGCACGTGCCAAAAGGCTACGTCTACTTCGCCATGGCGTTCTCGCTGGCGGTTGAAGCGATCAACATCAAGATGCGCACTGCCATCGCGAAAAAGAAAAAACAGCAAGATCCGGTGAAACTGCGCAAGGACGTTCCGGGCCAATAACCCCGGCGTCACTGCACAACCTGTGGGAGCGAGCTTGCTCGCGAAGGCGGTCTTTCAGTCAACAACACTGTTGAATGTGAAGGCCCCTTCGCGAGCAGGCTCGCTCCCACATTTGTTTTGTGCAGTCCAAAAACCTGCTCTTTTTTCCACCGCTCCATAAAACTGTTTTCATGACAGTTTTGTTTCATTCACCTCTTTAGCTGTGCAATGCTGGCGCCCAGACCGTTAGCCAACTACAGCTAAAGTACAGAACGTAGAAAAACGCGCGGTACCGTCAATTTGCCCCTCTGGGGCGCGACCACCACAGGGGGCCTTTATGCTCACCCTGCTCAATTTGTTATCGGCCGTGGCCTTGTTGATCTGGGGCACACACATCGTCCGAACCGGCATCCTGCGGGTTTACGGCACCAACCTGCGCCATGTGATTGGCCAGAACATGTCCAAACGCTGGCTGGCGTTTATTGCCGGCATCGTGGTGACGGCGATGGTGCAGAGCAGTAACGCCACCGCCATGCTCGTCACTTCGTTTGTCGGTCAGGGCCTGATGGCGCTGACCCCGGCGCTGGCGACCATGCTCGGCGCTGATGTCGGTACGGCGCTGATGGCGCGGGTGCTGACGTTCGATTTGTCATGGCTGTCGCCGTTGCTGATCTTTGTCGGGGTGATTTTTTTCCTGTCGCGCAAACAGACGCGGGTCGGGCAGATGGGCCGGGTCTGCATCGGGCTGGGCCTGATCATTCTGGCGCTGCAACTGATCGTCGAAGCCGCCGGGCCGATCACCCATGCGCAAGGGGTGAAGGTGATCTTCGCCTCACTGACCGGCGACATCCTGCTCGATGCCTTGATCGGCGCGCTGTTCGCAATGGTCTCCTATTCGAGTCTCGCGGCTGTCCTGCTGACCGCGACGTTGGCCGGCGCGAATGTGATCAGCCTGCCCGTGGCCATCGGCCTGGTGATTGGCGCCAACATCGGCAGTGGCGTCCTCGCGTTCCTCAGCACCAGCATGCAGAACGCCGCTGGCCGCCAGGTTGCGCTCGGTAGTCTGTTGTACAAGCTGATTGGTTTGCTGCTGATCATCCCGGTGCTGGATCCGCTGGTGCACTGGATGGATAGCCTGGACTTCAGCCCGCAGGAAATGGTCATTGGCTTCCACTTGCTCTACAACACCGCGCGTTGCCTGATCCTGCTGCCGAGCGTGGGGGTGATGGCCCGGTTGTGCGCCTGGTTGCTGCCGGAGCGGCCGGAGGTCAACGGAATGGCCAAACCCCGGCACCTTGACCCGACCGCGCTGGTCACACCGAGCCTGGCGCTGGCGAATGCGGCGCGGGAAACCCTGCGCATGGGCGATCTGATCGACAACATGCTCGAAGCGATGCTCGATGTGCTGCGCGGCAAGCAAACCGCCGTGACCCAGGAAATGCGCCGCCTGACCGATGATGTCGAAGCGCTCTATAGCGCGATCAAGCTCTATCTGGCGCAAATGCCCCGTGAAGACCTCAGCGACCAGGACAGCCGGCGCTGGGCAGAAATCATTGAATTGGCGATCAACCTCAAACTCGCCAGCGACCTGATCGAACGCATGTTGCGTAAGGTTCAGCAGCAGAAAACCTCGCAGCGCCGGTCTTTTTCCGAGGTGGGGCTGGAGGAATTGGCAGGGCTGCACAGTCAGCTAATCTCCAATCTGCGCTTGGGGTTGTCCGTATTCCTGAGTGCCGACAAGGAAAGTGCCCGCCAGTTGTTGCGGGAAAAACGTCGCTTTCGCGCACAGGAAAGGCGTCTGGCCCATGCCCATGTCAGCCGGTTGCAACGTAAGATTGTGCAAAGTATCGAGACCAGTTCGCTGCACCTGGAACTGATTGCCGACATGAAACGTTTGAATTCGCTGTTTTGCAGCAGCGCGTATGTGGTGCTGGAGACGTCTGATACGGGAGCGTTGTCGGTCGACGATTTGGCGGACATCACGCATTCGCCTTGAACGTCTGGCTGTGTGGTCAGTCAGTTACATGGGTTCCGGCTTAAAAGCATCGTCGGAACGCCGCCCGGAGCAAGCTCGCGATGGCTGCCCGGAAAGCGACACGGATCTCCAATCAGCCGTATGGAAACCTGTTATGCGTTGTCTGTTGTTCGCGTGTTTGTTGCTCGGTTCACTTCCTTCGTTTGCCCTGGATCGTTTTCAGGTCGAGGGCTATACGCTGCCCAATGGCCTGCAATTGCTGCTCAAGCCGGGCGCTGACCGCGGGCATGTGGCGATTCGTCTGGTGGTCGGGGTTGGCCTGGATGATTTCAATTGCGCCGACAAAGAACTGCCCCATCTGCTCGAACACTTGTTGTTCAGCGGCATCGACGCCACCGGCGAAGGTGGCCTGGAAGAGCGCATGCAGGCGCTGGGTGGCGAGTGGAACGCTTACACCAGCAACGCCGACACCACGTTCGTCATCGAAGCCCCGGCGAAAAACCAGCGCAAGGTCCTCGACCTGTTGCTGGCGCTGCTGACCCAGACCCGCATCGACGACAACGCCATCAACGCCGCCAAGCAAGTGGTCGAGCGTGAAGACGGCGGTCATTACACGCACCTGCAACGTTGGCTGGATCGCCAGGACCTTGGCCATACGGCCAGCAATCAACTGGCGGTGGAGCTGGGCCTCAAATGCCCGCAGCGCGCCGAAGTCGATCACCTGACCCGCGAACAACTGGATAAGGTGCGCAAGCTCTGGTACGCACCCAACAACATGACCCTGATCATGGTCGGTGACCTCGACCGGTTGCTGCCGGCCTATCTGGAACGGGCCTGGGGTGAGCTGGTGGCGGTCGACCCGAGCGAACACTTGCCCCTGCCGGAAATTCGCTCCAGTGCCGCTCATGAGCGCACGTTGAGCAGTGGCTTTGTCGGCGATGGTGCCAAGTTGCACTGGCTGGTGCCGGAGCCGGTGCTGGAGGACGAGCACGACGAGACGTTCGACCTGCTCAAGGACTATCTGGACTGGGCGCTGTATCGCCAGATGCGTCTGGTCCATGGCTTGTCCTACGGGCCTTCGGCGGAACGCGAGTTGTTTGGCGGTGTGGGCTTCATGAGCCTGAACGCCGACCTTGAGCGCGATGATGTGCCCCAGGCTGGGCAGGTCCTTGAGGAGTTGAAAGCGCAGTTGCTCAGGGACGGTCTCGACGCCGACACCTTCAACCGTCTTAAGCAGGCGGCCATCGCCCGTCAGGCCTGGGCCGTGCAAGGCAATAGCGCGCTGGCGGATTATTACTGGAGTGCCCTTGGCGACTATGAAGACGGGCGCTTCGCCGATCCGGCGAGGGAACTGCAAGGCGTGACGCTGGAGGAAGCGAACAAGGCGTTGCGTGAGTTGCTGCTGCAGCCTGGGTATCTGCGGATCGAGAAGCCGCTGATGGGTGATGACCAGGTGATGTGGGTGATTGGCGGCGTGTTGGGGTTGTTGATTCTCGGCTTATTGGGCTGGCGCATTCACCGCAGACAGTAACCAGTAACAAGCCCCTGCGGCAGCCAAGGATTTTGTGGTGAGGTGGGCCCCCGGCGGGTAACCTGTCGAGGATATTTCCTACGACGAATGTGAACCGCCGAATGCCGATCCTGACCCAATACGTCCAGCGCATCCTGGAATTGATGAAGCGCTATCCAGGGGTCATTGCGCTCGGTGGTTTCATCTCCGGTGTCGGCAGTTTCATCCTGGTGGATCGCCAACAAGGCCTGGCGACCTGGATCACCATCATCATGGTGCTCAGCTGGGTCTGGCTGATGCTGGAAAACAGTCTCACCCAGCTGTTCACCAAAATCTTCAAGCGCGAGATTCCCCAGCCACTGCTGCGTTACGCCACGCAGATGATCCACCAGGAAAGCCTGTTCTTCGTCCTGCCGTTCTTTTTCATCACCACCACCTGGAACAGCGGCCAGTTGTTTTTCACCGGGCTGTTGAGCATCGCCGCGCTGATTTCCATCATCGACCCGCTCTACTACAAATGGCTGGCGCCCCGTCGCTGGGCGTTCCTGGCGCTGCATACCCTGACGCTGTTCGCGGCGTTGCTGACCGCCCTGCCCGTCATCATGCACCTCACCACGTCCCAGAGTTTCAAACTGGCGCTGGGGATCGCCGTGCTGCTGTCGTTCCCGAGCCTGGCGTCGATCTTCCCGATCCGCACCGTGCGCAACGCCTTGGCGATCCTCAGTATCACCCTGGGCATCGGCGCCCTCGGTTGGGTCCTGCGTTCGTGGGTGCCGCCGGCGACGTTGTGGATGACTGACGTGGCAATCAGCACGCAAATGCAGGACCGCACCCCCGGCAAAAGCCTGGATGAGGTCACGGCCGAGCAGATTCGTGGCGGCGGGCTGTATGCCTACACCGCGATCAACGCCCCGCGCGGTCTGGATGAGCGGATTTATCACGTGTGGCAGTTCGACGGCAAAGAGGTCGACCGCATCCCGCTGGACATCCACGGCGGACGCAAGGAAGGCTACCGCGCCTGGACCCACAAACAGAATTTCCCGGGCAACCCGGCGGGCAAATGGCAGGTCCGGGTGTTGACCGAAGACGGCCAGGTTATCGGCGTGCTGCGCTTCATCGTCACGGACAGCACACCGACCAAAGAAAAGTAATGCGGTTCGTGCTATTACGTAGTTCTGCGTATTAACCGAACAAGCACGGAGCTTATGACCAGCAGCACAATGGCCGGCAATGCCCAACTGGACGACTCTCACTCCCCTGCTCAGCTGCGGGTGACGGGTGACTGGACGCTTGCCCATTACGCCGATCTCAAGACCTTGTGCGAAAAGCTTCGCGGTCAATACGACGACAACACTCACATCGATCTCAACAGTCTGGGCGCCCTCGACACCGCGGGTGCCTCATTGCTGGTCGAACTGTTGGGGACCGAGCGCCTCGGCCGGTCCGCCGAACACCCCGATTGCACCCTGTCCACCGCCGATCGCGCCCTGTTGCAGACCATCTACCGCTCGATGACTGATTTCTGTGTGCCGATCAAGGAACCGGAAATCAGCGTCAGCATTCAATTGCTGACCCGCATTGGCCGCGCCGTGGATACGGTTTGGCAGGACACCCTGCAACTGTTGGGGTTCGTCGGGCTGATTATCGAAACCATCGCCCGCAGCCTGTTTCAACCCAAGCGTTGGCGCATCACGCCAATGGTCGCGCACATCGAACAAACCGGCCTCGACGCCGCTCCCATCGTCGCCCTGCTGACCTTTTTGGTGGGCGCGGTGGTGGCGTTTCTCGGGGCGACGGTGTTGGCCAGTTTTGGCGCCACGGTATTCACCGTGGACCTGGTGGCCTTTTCCTTCCTGCGCGAATTCGCGGTGCTGTTGACGGCGATCCTGATGGCCGGGCGCACCGCCAGTGCGTTCACCGCGCAGATCGGTTCGATGAAGGCCAACGAAGAAATCGACGCCATCCGCACCCTGGGCCTCGACCCGATGGAGTTGCTGGTGGTGCCGCGTGTTCTGGCGCTGCTGGTCGCCTTACCGATGCTGACCTTTCTGGCGATGCTCTCGGGGATTATTGGCGGCGGCGTGGTCTGTGCGGTGTCGCTGGATATTTCGCCGGCGATGTTCCTCTCGCTGCTGCAATCGGACATCGGGGTTCAGCATTTTCTGGTGGGGATCGTCAAAGCACCGATTTTCGCCTTCCTGATCGCCTCGATTGGCTGCCTTGAAGGTTTCAAAGTCAGCGGCAGCGCGGAGTCGGTCGGTGCACACACCACGTCCAGCGTGGTCCAGTCGATTTTCGTAGTGATCGTGCTCGACGCCGTGGCCGCGCTGTTTTTCATGGAGATGGGCTGGTGAGTCGTTTACCCCGAGCGCCTTCCGAGGCGGTGATCGAAGTCCGTGGGCTGTGCAATCGCTTTGGCAGTCAAAGCGTGCACGAAAACCTCGACCTCGATTTGTACAAAGGTGAAATTCTCGCCGTGGTCGGCGGTTCCGGCAGCGGTAAATCGGTGCTGCTGCGCAGCATTGTCGGCCTGCGTCGGCCCAACGAAGGTGACGTGCGGGTCTTCGGTAAAAACCTGCCGACCTTGTCCGAGCAGGAGCGCTCGAAGGTTGAACGGCGTTTCGGCGTGCTGTTCCAGCAAGGCGCCCTGTTCTCTTCGCTGACCGTGACCGAAAACGTTGCCCTGCCCTTGATCGAGCACGCCGGCCTCAGTCGTGAAGACGCCGAGCACCTGGCGGCGGTCAAACTGGCGCTGGCCGGGCTGCCGCTGTCGGCCGCCGACAAGTACCCCGCTTCGCTGTCCGGCGGCATGATCAAGCGGGCGGCATTGGCCCGTGCGTTGGCGCTGGACCCGGACATCCTGTTTCTCGACGAACCCACGGCCGGCCTCGACCCGATTGGCGCGGCGGCGTTTGATCAATTGATCCTGACCCTGCGCGATGCGCTGGGTCTGAGTGTTTTCCTGGTGACCCACGACCTCGACACGCTCTACACCATCACCGACCGTGTGGCGGTGCTGGCGCAGAAGAAAGTGCTGGTGGCGGACGCCATCGACAAGGTGTCGGAAACCGACGACGCGTGGATTCACGAATACTTCCATGGCCCTCGCGGCCGCGCGGCGCTGACGGCCGCTCAACAGTTGAATGAGGTCTGACATGGAAACCCGAGCCCATCATGTATTGATCGGCCTGTTCACCGTGATTGTGGTGGCGGGCGCCCTGCTCTTCGGCTTGTGGCTGGCCAAGTCCAGCGTCGACACCGAGTTCAAGGATTACGAAGTGGTCTTCAACGAGGCGGTCAGCGGCCTGTCCAAAGGCAGTTCGGTGCAGTACAGCGGGATCAAGGTCGGCGACGTGGTGACATTGCGCCTGGACCCGAAAGACCCGCGCCGGGTGCTGGCGCGGATTCGTCTGGGCGGTGACACCCCGGTCAAGGAAGACACCCAGGCCAAACTGGCACTGACCGGCGTCACTGGGACCTCGATCATCCAGCTCAGCGGCGGCACTCCGCAGAGCCCGGCGCTCAAGGGCAAGGACGGCAACCTGCCGACCATCGTCGCCTCGCCCTCACCCATCGCTCGCCTGCTCAATGACAGCAACGACCTGATGGCCGGCGTGAACACGCTGATGCATAACGCCAACCTGTTGTTCTCCACAGAAAACGTCGACCGCATCAGCAACACCCTGGAGCACCTGGAACAAACCACTGGGGCGATTGCCGATCAGCGCGGCGATATCCGTCAGGCGATGCAGCAACTGGCGTCCGTGGGCAAGCAAGCCAACAACATGCTGGAGCAGACCACGGCGCTGATGCGCAATGCCAACGGCCTGCTCAATGATCATGGCAAGGACGCGTTGGGCAGCGCCGAGCAGGCGATGAAGTCGCTGCAGCAGAGCACCGCGACGATCAACAAGTTGCTCGCCACCAATCAGGATTCGCTCAACAGCGGCATGCAGGGCCTCAATGGCCTGGCCCCGGCGGTTCGCGAGCTACGAGAAACCCTGACCTCGTTGCGCGCCATCTCACAACGCCTCGAAGAAAACCCCAGTGGTTACCTGTTGGGCAGTGACAAGAACAAGGAATTCACGCCATGAAGCTGACTCGTATCGCCCTCCTCGCCGGCTTCACGCTGATCAGTTCGTGCTCGATCCTGCCCAAGCCCGAGCCGTTCGATGTTTATCGATTGCCGTCGACCCAGAGCCACGCGTCGGCCAGTCATGGCACGCCGCAACGCTGGTCGCTGCGTCTGACCAAGTTCCAGGCCAGTGATGTGTTGAAGAGCCCGAACATCGCAGTGATTCCCCAAGGCGATGTGATCAGCAGCTACAAGGGCTCGCGTTGGAGCGATCCGGCACCGGTGCTGCTGCGCAATCGTCTGTTGGATGGTTTTCAGCAGGATGGTCGGGTGCCGCTGTTGAGCACCGATGACAGCATTTTCCAGACAGATCTGGAGCTGGGTGGGCATTTGCAAGCGTTTCAGACGGAGTATCAAGGCACGACCGCCACTGTGGTCGTAAGCCTGGATGCCTTGCTGGTGCGCAGCTATGACCAGCACATCCTCGCCAGCCGTCGCTTCGAAGTGCGCCAGCCACTGAGCGATGTGAAAGTCCCCGCAGTGGTCGCCGGGTTTGGCCAGGCAAGCGACCAATTGACGGCGCAGGTGGTGAATTGGGCGGTTGAGCAAGGGCAGAAAGTCGAGCTGCCAGCAAGACCTTAAAGCCAATGCACAACCAAATGTGGGAGCGAGCCTGCTCGCGAAGGGGGCCGCACATTCAACATCTATGTTGATTGGCACACCACTTTCGCGAGCAGGCTCGCTCCCACAGGGGTTCTGTAGTTAACCGAAGAACCAGTAGCAAACCCCGATGGCGCCCAGTACGCCGGCCAGTTCTGCCAGCAACGCACACCCCACCGCATGCCGCGCGCGCTGGATGCCCACCGCACCAAAGTACACCGCCAACACGTAGAACGTGGTTTCAGTACTGCCCTGGACCGTGGCCGCCACCAACGCCGGGAAACTGTCTACGCCGGATGTTTTCATGGTTTCGATCAGCATCGCCCTTGCGGCGCTGCCGGAGAATGGTTTGACCATCGCCGTCGGCAACGCGTCGACGAAGCGCGTGTCCCAACCGGCCCACTCCACCAGATGCCGAATCCCGTCCAGACCAAAGTCCAGCGCGCCGGACGCCCGCAGTACGCCCACCGCACAGAGCATCGCCACCAGGTACGGCAGCAGGTTCTTGGCCACGTCGAAACCTTCTTTGGCGCCTTCGACGAATGCTTCGTAGACCTTAACTTTGCGCAGCGCGCCGATGATCAGAAACAGCATGATCAGCCCGAACAGCGTCAGGTTGCCGAGGATCGATGAAAGACCGGCCAGAGCGGTGGCTGAGAGCGTCGTCAGCAGCGCCATGAAGCCACCGAGGGCGAGGGCACCGGGAATCAGGTACGCCAGCACCACGGGGTCCCAGATGCGCAGGCGCTGCATGAACGCAACCGACAGGAAACCGACGATGGTCGAGCAACTGGTGGCGAGCAGGATCGGCAGGAACACCAGCGTCGGGTCCGGCGCGCCTTGCTGGGCGCGGTACATGAAGATCGTCACCGGCAGCAGGGTCAGGGAGGAGGCGTTAAGCACCAGGAACAGGATCTGCGCGTTGCTGGCGATCGTTGCACTGGGGTTGAGTTCTTGCAGGGCCTTCATCGCCTTGAGGCCGATCGGTGTGGCGGCGTTGTCCAGGCCCAGGCCGTTGGCGGCGAAGTTCAGGGTGATCAGGCCGATGGCCGGGTGGCCCGCCGGTACTTCCGGCATCAGGCGCAGGAACAGTGGACCCAAGGCTTTGGCCAGCCATTCGACAATCCCGGCTTTCTCGGCGATGCGCAGAAAGCCCAGCCACAGGGTCAGGGTGCCGAACAGCAGGACCATGACTTCGACCGACAGCTTGGCCATGGCGAAAATACTCTCCACCATCGCCGCGAAGATCCCGGCGTTGCCACCGATCAGCCATTGCGCCAGCGCCGAAACGGCAGCCACGATGAAGAAGCCAAGCCACAGGCCATTAAGCATCAGTCAAATCCCCCGGAATATGCGGCGAATGATAGCGGGGTAGCCAGAAACGACAAACCCCGGATTTCTCCGGGGTTTGTTTAGCACGAAGGACGCGCTCCCTTGTGGGAGCGAGCCTGCTCGCGAAGAGGCCAGTCAGTTCAACATCTTCGTTGTCTGACACACCGCTTTCGCGAGCAGGCTCGCTCCCACAGGGTTTACGGCGTCAGTTCTTGGAAACTTCGCCAGCCGGCAGTTTTTCCTTGCTGCGCCAGTGCGGCAGGGAGTTCCAGTAGCGCTGACCCTTGGCGTCGTCGTACATGCCTTCCCAGCGCGAGATGACCAGCACGGCCAGCGCGTTACCGATCACGTTCAATGCGGTACGGGCCATGTCCATGATGCGGTCGACACCGGCGATGAACGCCAGGCCTTCCAACGGAATACCGACGCTGCCCAACGTAGCCAGCAGCACCACGAAGGAAACGCCCGGTACACCGGCGATGCCTTTGGAGGTGACCATCAGGGTCAGCACCAGCAGCAATTGCTGGCTGATCGACAGGTCGATGCCGTACAGCTGGGCAATGAAGATCGCCGCGATGCTCTGGTACAGGGTCGAACCGTCGAGGTTGAACGAGTAACCGGTCGGCACCACGAAGCTGCAAATGGCTTTCGGCGCGCCGTAGGCTTCCATCTTCTCGATCACGCGCGGCAGCACGGTTTCGGAGCTGGCGGTGGAGTAGGCCAGCACCAGCTCATCCTTGAAGATGCGCATCAGCTTGATCACCGAGAAGCCGAACAGGCGGGCGATCAGGCCCAGCACCACGAAGGCGAAGAAGGCGATGGCGAAGTACACCAGCACCACCAGCTTGGCCAGCGGCAGCAGGGAAGCGAAGCCGAAGTTGGCCACGGTCACCGCGATCAGGGCAAACACGCCGATAGGCGCGTAGTTCATGATCATGTGAGTGACTTTGAACATGCTTTCCGAGACGCCCTGGAACATCTTCACCAGCGGCTCGCGCAGGTCCGATTGCAGGCTCGACAGACCGAGGCCGAACAACACGGAGAAGAAGATGATCGGCAGCATCTCGCCGCGGGCCATGGCCGCGAAGATGTTCGACGGGATCAGGTTGAGGATGGTTTCGATGAACGCGTGTTCATGCTGAACCTCGGCGGCAGTGGCCTGGTACTTGGAAATATCCACGGTACCGAGGGTGCTCATGTCGATGCCGGTGCCCGGATGGACCACGTTGGCCAACACCAGACCGACCAGGATGGCGATGGTGGTGACAATCTCGAAATAGATGATGGTCTTCAGACCGATGCGCCCGAGTTTCTTGGCGTCGCCGACGCCAGCGATGCCGACGACCAGCGAAGAGATCACGATCGGGATCACGATCATCTTGATCAGACGGATAAAGATATCGCCTGCCGGTTGCAGGACGTTGCTGATCCACCAGGCTTTTTCGGCACTGAAATGGTTGAGCAGCGCACCGATTGCAATCCCCAATACCAGACCGATGAGGATCTGCCAGGCGAGGCTAAGCTTTGCCTTCTTCATATCATTACCCTTACTTGCGTTTGACTCAGGCAGACGCAGTCACTGGTTCGCTTGTGGCGAAAAGTGTATGCATTTGCCCCCGTATAAGGAGCCCCGGAGCGCTTGTTAGTGGCTCTCTGGCAGGCGAAAAAAGGCGCAACTATTCCGATGCAAGGAAGCGACGTCTAATGCCGTAAACGCCTACCCTATGCCGAATCGGCATGAGCTTTTCCAAATGAAACTGGCGTCCCAACCGGTTCGAATACGCCATTTCGGCAGCTATAAGTGCCGTGAACCGGCCATTTCAGAGGTGGTTGGTTATTTTTTAAGCGGGGGATTCAGGGTTAAAACTTCAGAAAAAACCTACGTTTAGCTGCAAAAAATCGCCGTCATTTGCAGACGGCTTTCTCGATATACGGTCGCGAAGAAACACCGCGAAATGTTTTTGCGGAGATTTAACGGAAGTGGCATAGGAGTAAATCAGCGATGCGTTCTGGAACGCTGCTTTTGCGAATGAAGCTCTCCGCAAATTCGTCGAGTCCTATGACCCGGCGAATTTGCGTCGCAGCTTTTGCCTGACCCGGCCCTTGCGCAGGTACTCCCTGTACCCGTAGGTCACTCCGACCCTGTAACAGTCAGAACGTCCCGGCCCCTTGGTCATGCGGCTACCTTCATCGGGTAGCGCAGTAGAGAGAAGCAGAGTGCTTCTTTCATATGACAAATTCAGTACCAATGCGGATCTTTTTTCAGCTGTTCCATCAACAGGTCCTGCATGCCTTGGTCCGGTTTGCCGAGGAAGCGGTAGCTGGCATGTCGCGTGGGCGACTTGTCGGCCGGCAGTCCTGCGGGCACTTCGACCAGCATGGCGTAGGCATCTTCCTTGTCGAAACTGAAAGCCACGATCAGGCGTTCGTTCAGGCAGGTGGGCTGTGTTTCACACAACGGCCCGACCAGATACTTGTGGCCATCTTCCTCAACAGCATTCATTTGCTCGGCATCGCCAGACAGGTTCATCACCCATTCCGGCAGGCGTTCTTCCTTCTTCACCACGCCTTGCCACGTTTCACGGTATTGCGGGTCGGTGGTAAGCAACCCATTGGCCCGCATTTGGCCGTCATTGGCCGCCATTGCCATGGCACTACCGCCCAAAAGCAGGGCGGCTGCCAGTGTCTTGTACAAAACGCTCATGTTCAGCCTCGGCCACGACGGCCAAAGAAGAAGGAAGCAATGAACATCACCAGGAACACGACAAAGAGAATCTTGGCGATACCCGTGGCGGTGCCCGCGATACCACCGAAGCCCAGTACTGCAGCGATGATGGCAATGATCAAGAAGGTGATTGCCCAGCTCAACATGGTGATTCTCCTTACGCTTCATTATTTAGAGGTGTCGCTTGTGGTGCTTGTGTCCCGGCGCAGACCGCGCGCCAAGTTCGATTACCTAGAACACCCAGCGCTCCTGACGAGGCATCTCGTCCAGAGGCTGCGCCTGGTCGACGTCCATCATCCGCATCGGGGTGAGGTCGGCCTGACTGCTGCTGACGGCGCTGAAGTGGGTTTGGGCTGCATGTTGAATCGATACGTGCGGCGCCTCTGGCTGCTGGCTCTGCTCCCAACGCACGAACTGTTGGCCGGCGATCAACGTGATCAGCAATGCCAGAACAGCAAACAAGCCTTGCTGGGTATGCAGTGGCGAGATTCGCAGTTGGGCGGCACGGTAGCGATTCATCCTGAAGCTCCTCCCACTTTGGTGGTGATCTTGTTGGTGGGCATAGAGGTAAATGCCCTGATTACCCAGACCATTGCAGCCTGCATGCCAGTTTTTTTGCGCAAATAAAACTTATCAAAATCAATAGGTTAAGAAGTTTATGAAAATCGATTGCGACGCATCCTGCACGATGACCCCTCCAGGGTCGTGCGAAATGCACGATAGATTTCCAGGCACTTTGAATATTTTTGAATTGAGCGACAGGCGCAGGTGTCAGAAAGGGAGGCGGGTAACCGCCTAAAATCCGGTGTTTTAATAAAAAACCATGAAAATCAGCGGATTAGGCAGGCCGGCCTTAGATAGCTACCCTGCCAGTGCTGGAATGGATCAGAATCGACCATGCAACTTGCCCGATTTATCCGGGACTAACCAAGATCAATCATTAAAGGAGCGCAGGAACATGGAATCAGCCACGGTGCATCAAGGCCGCATTCTGTTGGTAGACGATGAGTCAGCTATCCTGCGAACCTTCCGCTATTGCCTCGAAGACGAGGGCTACAGCGTCTCTACCGCGAACAGCGCCGCTCAGGCCGATGCCTTGTTGCAGCGCCAGGTATTCGACCTGTGCTTTCTGGATCTGCGCCTGGGCGAGGACAATGGCCTGGATGTGTTGGCGCAGATGCGTATTCAGGCGCCGTGGATGCGTGTGGTGATCGTCACCGCGCACTCAGCCGTAGACACTGCGGTCGATGCGATTCAGGCGGGCGCCGCCGATTACCTCGTCAAGCCCTGCAGCCCTGATCAATTGCGCCTGGCCACCGCCAAGCAGCTGGAAGTGCGGCAATTGTCCGCTCGCCTGGAAGCCCTTGAAGGTGAAGTGCGCAAACCCAAGGATGGCCTGGACTCCCACAGCCCGGCGATGAAAGTGGTGCTCGAAACCGCCCGCCAGGTGGCCGGGACCGATGCCAACATTCTTATCCTGGGTGAGTCCGGCACCGGTAAAGGTGAGCTGTCCCAGGCGATTCATGGCTGGAGCAAGCGTCAGAAGAAGTCCTGCGTCACGATCAACTGCCCGTCCCTGACCGCCGAACTGATGGAAAGCGAACTGTTCGGTCACAGCCGTGGCGCGTTTACCGGTGCCAGCGAAAGTACATTGGGCCGGGTCAACCAGGCCGATGGCGGTACGCTGTTTCTCGACGAGATCGGCGATTTTCCGCTGACATTGCAGCCCAAGTTGCTGCGGTTCATTCAAGACAAGGAATACGAGCGGGTAGGGGACCCAGTGACCCGCCGCGCCGATGTACGTATTCTCGCGGCGACTAACCTGAACCTCGAAGATATGGTGCGCGACGGCCGCTTCCGCGAAGACTTGCTCTATCGCCTGAACGTCATCACGTTGCACCTGCCGCCGCTGCGCGAACGCCGTGAAGACATCCTGAACCTGGCCGACCGTTTCCTCGCTCGCTTCGTCAAAGAGTACGCGCGCCCGGCCCGGGCCTTCAGCGATGAGGCCCGCGAAGCTCTGCTGGGTTATCGCTGGCCCGGCAACATCCGCGAACTGCGAAACGTGGTGGAGCGGGCGAGCATTATCTGTCCACAGGAACGGGTCGAGATCAGCCATTTGGGCATGGCTGAAACCCCAATCAACAACGCGCCGCGCATTGGCGCCGCGTTGAGCCTGGACGAACTGGAAAAAGCTCACATCGGTGCAGTACTCGCCACGGCGGATACACTGGATCAAGCGGCCAAGACCCTGGGCATTGATGCCTCGACCCTGTACCGCAAACGCAAGCAATACAACTTGTGAGCTGCCACCGATGAAATTGGCGATGAAGCTGCGTACTCGGCTGTTCCTGAGTATTTCTGCACTGATCACCGTGGCACTGCTCGGGCTCTTGCTCGGGCTGGTCAGCGTGATGCAGATGGCCGGCTCCCAGGAAGCGCTCGTTCGCAACAACTTCGTCACGCTCGATCTGGGGCTGAAACTACGCCAGACCCTCGGCGATCAGTTGATGATCATGGGCAACGAAAAGCCTGATCCCGCCGGGTTCGAGGCGTCCAGGCAACACTACCTGGAGTTGCTCGATGAAGGCATCGCCCTTGAGCAATCAGGCAATGGCGGTCGGTACGGGTTCAAACAGGCCAAGGTTGATTACCTGGAGTTTGTTCAAGCCTACGGCCAGGCCACTGAGCCCACCAAGGTACTGAGTGGCAGCGAAGCCCTCACGGAAAAATTCAACACCTTGCGCAACGGTCTTCTGTCAGAGCACAAGCGGGCGCTGGATGACATCAATAGCACCGAACGCCAATCCCGGGAGCGCGCGTTGCTGGTGGCGGGCTTGCTTGGTCTGGTGGGATTGGCGGTGCTGATCATCGGGTTCGTGACGGCACACGCGATTGCCCGGCGCTTTGGCGGACCGATCGAAGCCTTGGCGCAAGCCGCCGATAATATTGGCCAGGGCAATTTCGAGGTGACCCTGCCGGTGTCGTCCGCCGTGGAATTGAACCTGCTGACCAAGCGCTTCGGGATCATGGCCGAGGCATTGCGTGAGCATCAGGCCACCAACATCGATGAACTGCTCGCCGGTCAACAACGCCTGCAAGCCGTGCTCGACAGTATCGACGACGGCTTGTTGATGATCGATCGCGACGGCCATCTCGAGCACCTCAATCCGGTGGCTCAGCGCCAGTTAGGTTGGGACACCGATCGGCTTGGCCAAGGGCTGGGCGCGGCGCTTGAACGTCCCGAGCTGGATGAACAGCTGCAACTGGTGCTGCGCGGCGGCACGCTGGAGCGTGCGCCGGAAGACCTGAGTATCGAGGTCGATGGTGAATCGAGGTTGCTGACTTACAGCCTGACGCCGGTTATCCATACTCAAGGGCATATCCTCGGCGCGGTCATGGTGTTGCATGACGTGACCGAACAGCGGGCGTTCGAACGGGTGCGCAGCGAGTTTGTCTTGCGCGCTTCCCATGAATTGCGCACGCCGGTGACCGGCATGCACATGGCGTTCGGTCTGTTCCGTGAGCGGGCGAAATTTCCACAGGATTCGCGCGAAGCCGACCTGCTGGATACGGTCAATGAAGAAATGCAGCGCTTGATGCAGTTGATCAACGACCTGCTGAATTTCTCTCGCTACCAGAACGGCTTGCAGAAACTGACCCTGGCCCCATGCTCCATCGAGGAACTGTTGGCGCAGGCCCATGCCCGCTTTGCCGAGGCGGCGACCGAGCAGGGCATCGAATTGCGCATAGAGGTGCAAGGGCCGTTGCCCCGATTGCAGGCCGATCAACCGCAGCTGGACCGGGTGCTCGACAACTTGATCGACAATGCTTTGCGCCATACCGCACGGGAAGGGCTGATCCGGTTGCAGGCCCGGCGTCATGGCGAGCGGGTGATTATCAGTGTCGAGGATAACGGCGAAGGGATTGCCTATGGCCAGCAAGGGCGAATCTTCGAGCCCTTTGTCCAGGTCGGCCGCAAGAAGGGCGGCGCGGGGCTAGGCCTGGCGCTGTGCAAGGAAATCGTGCAACTGCACGGTGGGCGGATGGGTGTCTATTCGCGGCCGGGGCAGGGTACGCAATTCTACATGGCGCTGGCAGTGTAAGGCGCTGTCACGCCTCGTCATCCAGGCGCCGGCCTTTCATTCGCCGGCCGCGGGTAATCAGTTCGATGAACTGCACAGAGCTCAAGGCATGAGCGAACAGCCAGCCTTGACCGAACTTCACGCCTTCGCTACTTAGAAACGTTGCCTGCGCTTCATGCTCGATACCCTCGGCAATCACTTTGAGTTGCAGCGCTTGAGCCATGTGGATGATGTGCGGTGCTACGCCACTGCTGGCGGCGTCATGGCCCAGCGCATCGATAAACGCCTTGTCGATCTTCAGGCAGTCCACCGGCAGGGTTTGCAGGTAGGCGAGGCTGCAATAACCGGTGCCAAAATCATCGATCAGCACTTGATGCCCGACATCGCGTAACGCTTGCAGGTTTTCCCTGGCCACCACCACATCAATCAATCCCCGTTCGGTCACCTCGAAGGCGATCTGCTTGGCCGCGACACGGTGCAGCGTCAGCAGGCGGGCCATCACCTGGCCGATTCGCGGCACCATCACATCACACGCTGCCAGGTTGACCGAGATGTACAGTTGCGGGTTGGCGCGCAGCAGTTGCCCCAATTGTTCGAGCAGGCGCTGCAGGACGAAATCGGTCATCTGGCGAATCTGGCCGGTATTTTCCGCCATCGGAATAAACAGGTCGGGGCTGGTCAGCGTGCCGTCGGGCCTGCGCCAGCGCAGCAACGCTTCGGCGCCGACACAGTTGCGGCTGTCGAGATCGAAAATCGGTTGATACAACACCTGCAACTCACCCCGGCGTATGGCGCCATGCAATTCGGCATCCAGCGACTGACGCTGGCGCACCAGCAGAAACACCAGGAAGCCGACGATGATCCCAAGTGCCAGGCTGGCCGGAAGCAGCCACCACCACACCGCCGGCACGTGTATGCCTGTGCGTGGTGTGATCAAAACCAGTTGGTATTCAGGGTTGTTGGTCGGCATGCGGTATATCAAGCGGGTTTGCGTGACTTGCAGCGCGTCGCGGCTTTTTGGTGCCCAGGATTCCGTCGGTGGCCAGACCTGGGCAGCACCCAATACGGGAATGGCGCGAGTGCCGTGGTCCAGCACCACCAGCAGACTGCTTCCGGGCGTCAGGTCGACCATGTCCGTCAAATGCCCGCGAGACGTCGCCACCCGAAAGTTGCCTCTGCCGAGCATCAGCGCGGCACGGTTTTCATCGGGTTCGGTGGTGGTGTTCAGCCAGTAGCTGTAGGTAGGGCCCCGGATGTCGGGAGGGCGCAGCAACGAAAGGCCTTCCTGGCGAGGACGGTTGGAGCACACGCGTGATGCATCGATGTAGGCCGCTTCGTAGACGAAGCGGTAGTTGAAGCTGACCTGCTGCAAGGTGGCGATCATTTCAGGATCGCAGCCTCGAAGCGGCTGGGCTTCCAGGTCATCGAGGCTTTCGCGCAGTTGCCCGAACAGCTGTTCAAGGCGGGCAAGGAAGCGCTCGCCTTGAGCATTCATTTCTTCGCTTTCGTTCTGTTCAACCTGATGCATCGCCACAAACAGGCTGCCGGCCATCAATAGAGTTGCGCTGAGGGCAGCAGCCAGTATCGCCAGAAACCAGGGGCGATAGAACCAGCTACGGAGGGTCTCTCGTGCAGCAGCCATTATTGATATCCGAAGAATTACCAATGAGTTATAGCTGCTATTAGGGAAAAAGCTCTAACCGTCGGACGGGCGCCATTATTTTGTCTGATTCAGGACCTGCAGGATCGCAGCGGATTCAGCATCCGGCGTGCCGTCGAAGCGGGAAGGGCGGAAATGCATCTGAAAAGCCGCCAACACATGACGCGTCGCTACGTCCAGTTCACCTGTTTGTGGCGTGGCATAACCCAGCCTGGCGAGCTGTCCCTGAAACCAGCTGATGCTCGGCAGCTGTATCGCGAACTGGGCTTGCTGGCGCGTCACGGCTTGCTCGCTGGGCCAGACCCCCAGGCCTTCGGCGGCCAGGCGTTTCCAAGGGAACAACGGACCGGGATCGAGTTTGCGCAGCGGCGCGATATCGCTATGGCCGATGATGGCGTGGGGATTGATGTTGTAGCGCTTGCTGATGTCCTTGAGCAGGAAGATCAACGATTTGATCTGGTCTTCGCTGTAGGGATACCAGAGGCGCCCGGTGGGAGTGTCTTTGAAGCCCGGGTTGACGATCTCGATGCCGATGGAGCTGGAGTTCAGCCAGGTCCTGCCTTCCCATTCGCTTTCGCCCGCGTGCCAGGCGCGAAAATTCTCATCCATCAATTTATAGATGGTGGCACCCTTGTCGTCGCCAATCAGGTAATGACTGCTCACTTCGCCGTGGGTCAGCAGTTGCAGCGAGCGCTCTAGCGAGGCATTGGTGTAATGCACCACCACGAACTGGATGCGGCTGTCGTAGTTGGACGAAGGGTGGCTGGTGTCGATACGCGGGCCGCTGGAACAAGCGGCCAACAGCAGCAGCGACACAATGAGAGCGAGATATTTCATGGCAGGAGACGTACACGCAAGACAGTAATGCAACAGTGTAACGTACTGCCTTGCGTGCCGACGGCAAAAGCCCGGTTTTAAACAAAATGGAACAATTGGCCGTCAGCCAGCTTCCACACGATTACGTCCGGCGTTTTTCGCGCGATAGAGCGCTTGATCGGCTCTTTTCAACGCCATATCGCTATGTTCGCCGGGCTTTAGCGCCGTCAGGCCCATGGAGATAGTGATGGTGACCCGCTCACCTTTGAAGTGGAAAGGGCAGGCTTCGATCGCGGCGCGCAAGGTTTCCAACAGTTTTGCACCGACTGCCGGGACCGTGCCGGGCATCAGGAGCACAAATTCCTCGCCGCCAAATCGCGCAATGAAATCCGTTCCGCGCAGGCGTTTGCGTAGCACATTGGCGATGATTTTCAGCACCTTGTCGCCCGCGAGGTGGCCGTAGTTGTCGTTAATGCTTTTGAAGTGATCGAGATCCAGCATGGCCAGCAACAGGGTATTGCCGTGCTGTTGCCATTGGCCGATTTCGTGGTCCAGGCGTTCGCTCCAGGCAGCGCGATTGGGCAGGCCGGTGAGCGGATCGATCAGGGCTTTCTGGCGTTGTTCTTCAAGGTGTTCACGGTAGCCCTGTGCTTCCTGCTCCATGTGCGCGACCCGTTCGGCCAGGCTGTGCAGGCGTGTCGCCACTTCCTGTTCGCGCTCGTCGCGCTGCTTCTGGTGGCGATCCATGGTGCCGAGCAGACCTTCAAGATGGTTTTCCAGCACCCCTTTCAGGTCGTCCAGGTCGGCCGCTTCCTGCATGCTGCTGTGCAGGCCGTCAACTTGTTCGCGGATCTGCGTGTCCATCTGGCGCGCCGCAGAACGGCTGTCGGCGTGGCCTTCGCTGGCCGCCTGCAAATTACTCTGGAAGGACTCCAGGCGTTCATTGAGTTGCTGTAGATAGACTTCGAATTCGTGCTGGCCGCTGTCGTTGATCGCCAGCATCAACGTTGCCAGATCGTCGAGGATCGGGATCAGTTCGTACCAGTTCAAGCCATGTTGAAGGCGGTCGCGCATCGCTTCGGCTTGCGGGCGGTGGCGCTCCGGCAATGTCAGGTCTTCGAGCAGGCCCAGCAGGGTGTCTTCGATGTGATTGGCAACGGAGCTATAGGACGGCTCCGGTGAATCTGGCAAGGCGTAGAAGATGTCCTCGTGTTCGGTTTGCTCCGGATTAATAGTCGTCACTGTCCGGGTCAGTTCATCGGGATTGATGGCTGGTTGAACCTGATTGGCTGGCGCAGGGTGGGGAAGGGCGAGTGCTTCCAGCGGTTCATTGTTCGAGGGTGTTGGTGATTCTGGCGCGGGCGCGATGTCGGGCTGAAGTACGGGTGGGACAAACGCTACCACCTCCGGAGCGGGCGCCGGTGCGTGAGACTCTTGAGGTTCAGGGATAGCAACGGTGGAGTGGGGGTTGTGCGCCACTGGAGTTGCGACTGGCGGCAGGTCCTCCTCATCGTCGTCTGCGTCATCGGCGTGCGCCATCTCGACAACCCGTTCCACAGCCTGCGCAGCCGATGCGTGAACGGCAGGAGCGACGACCTGCGGCGCTCCCTCATCCGCTTCGTGGCTACCGAACAATCTCTGCAGAAAACCGGGTCGGTCAGGTTCGGCGGGGTGCTCCAATTGCCTCAAGGCTTTGCCTTGCAAGCCACTCAGTTCGCTGAGCAGAAGCGGCATCTCGCGGGCCTGACTGACGCGTCCATCGAGCTTTTTGGCAAAGCTCTTGAGCGGTCGGCTGACTTCCCGGGGTAGCGGCAGCGATTGCAGTTGCGCGACCAGCGCGGTCAGTGCAGCGCTGGTCTGGTTGACTCGGGTTTCCCGGCGTTGCTCGGAATCGAGCACCGCTTTTTCGAGTCGCGGCAGCAGGGCCGCCAAGCCGGCGTCCATGTCGTCGGTGCGCACGACTTCGCGCATCTCTTTCATGCATTGGTCGACGGCGCGGTCAGTGCCCTCCGCCGCCAGCGTGCTGCGCACCAGCCCACGGCGCAGCAGGTCGAGCCGGGCATCCCAGCGACGCTCAAGCTTTTCCTGTTGTTCGATGCTTTTGAGGTATTTCTCTTTCCAGCGCTCTGTTTCGTCGCTCATTCATGGGATCCGCGAAGGGCAGGACTCAACGCGGGCAATGCATCAGCCGTGAGCGAACCCGGCAGACGAATCTCTACCGCGACCGGCAGGTGATCGGAAATGGGCTGTGCCAGCACTTCGACCTTTTCGAGGGTCAGTGTCGGGCTCAGCAGAATGTGGTCCAGGCAGCGTTGCGGACGCCAGCTGGGAAAGGTCGCTTCCAGTTGCGGTGCGAGCAGGCCGAGATCACGCAACGGGGAGTTTTGCAGCAGGTCACTGGCATGGGTGTTCATGTCGCCCATCAGCACTTGGTGTTTATAGCCGCCGATCAATTCGCGGATGTAGGCCAGTTGCAGGCTGCGCACGCGAGCGCCCAGCGCCAGATGCATCATGACCACCACCAGCGCGTCCGGACCTTCGCCGAAGCGCACCAGAATTGCTCCGCGACCCTTGGGCCCCGGCAGCGGGTGATCTTCAATCGCCCACGGGCGCAAGCGGCTGAGCACACCATTGCTGTGCTGGCCGAGTCGTCCGAGGTTGCGGTTGAGTTGTTGATACCAATAGGGGAAGGCACCGAGCTGTGCCAGGTGTTCGACTTGATTGACGTAGCCTGAGCGCAGGCTGCCGCCATCGGCTTCTTGCAGGGCGACCAGGTCGAAGTCGCCCAGCAGGTTGCCAATCTTTTGCAGATTGTCGGCACGCCCGGTGTGCGGCAACAGGTGTTGCCAGCCCCGGGTCAGGTAGTGCCGATACCGCTCGGTACTGATACCGACCTGAATATTAAAACTGAGCAAGCGCAGACGACTGTCTGCGGGCAGGCCCGTGGATTCCAGGTGATGTTCGTTGACCCGTGGATCATGCAGGCCAACAACGCGTTCAGTTCCCCAGCGGCGCATGGCAGTGCTTCGCTTAGTTGGCGGCAGCCTTGTTAGCCGCTCGCTCTTTGTCGACCAGTTTATCGGCCAGTTGCAGGGCTTGCTCGGCACCGCCGGCAGAACCCACGTCAAAACGATACTTACCGTTGACGATCATGGTTGGTACGCCAGAAATCTCATACTTCTTGGCCAGCTCTTTGGCCTGGACGATTTTGCCCTTGATGGCGAAGGAGTTGAAGGTGGCCAGGAACTTGACTTTATCGACGCCCTGAGTGGCCAGGAACTCTGCCATTTCTTCTGGAGTGACCAGTTTCTTGTGTTCTTTCTGGATCGCTTCGAAAACGGCCGCGTGAACCTTGTGCTCGACATCCATGGCTTCAAGGGTCAGGAACATCTGGCCGTGTGCGTCCCAAGGACCGCCGAACATGGCTGGAATGCGGACGAAGTTGACGTCGGAAGGCAGCTTCTCGACCCATGGATTGATCACTGGCTCAAAAGCGTAGCAATGCGGGCAGCCATACCAGAACAACTCCACGACTTCGATCTTGCCAGGCACGGCGACAGGAACCGGATTGGTCAGTTCGACATAAGGGGCGGCGGGTGCTTCGGCGGCTTGGGCAGTCATGCCGAACAGGCTGGCAGCGACGAGTGCGGCGCTGATGATCAGATTACGCATGCTTTACTCCTGGACAATTTTGGTCGCCTCGCGCGACCTGTTCTCAGACAGGTCCTGGCGGGCTTGAGTTCTGTAGTGTAACGGCAGCGGCCACAAAAAAGGGCGGCCAAAGCCACCCTTTTTATACTTGCTGCGACGGATTAATCGAGCGTTAACGTTGCAGGAGATGTTCATCGCTCGCAACGCTCGATCAACCGGTCTTAGTGCAGGCCTTGAATGTAGCTGGATACGGCGGCGATATCTTCGTCGCTCAGCTTTTTAGCGATGCTCTGCATCGGCTTGGTGTCGCCATCGTTGGTGCGTCCGCCTTCTTCCTTGCGGAAATCGGTCAGCTGCTTGGCAACGTATTGAGCGTGCTGGCCGCCCAGGTGCGGGAAGCCGGCAGCTGGGTTACCCACGCCATTTGGCGAGTGGCAACCGGTGCAGGCTGGCAAGCCTTTGGCCAGGTCGCCGCCACGGAACAGTGCTTCACCGCGAGCCACGATTTTAGGGTCGGCGGCGCCAACACTGCCGTTCTGCTTGGCGAAGTAGGCCGCGATATCAGCCAGGTCCTGGTCGCTAAGGTTGGTCAGCAGGCCGGTCATTTCCAGAACGGTGCGCTTGCCCGACTTGATGTCGTGCAATTGCTTGTTCAGGTAGCGTTCACCCTGACCCGCCAGTTTCGGAAAGTTAGGCGCCATGCTGTTGCCATCCGGGCCATGACAGGCGCCACATACTGCGGCTTTCGCCTGACCAGCAGTCGCATCACCTGCAGCATGGGCAATGCCGGAGATCCCCACGGTCAACAGCAGACTCACGATCAATTTGTTCATCAGCTAATCCAACTACGGCTAAGGGTTAAAGAGTTATGGACCGGGATCACTCGCTCATCCAGTGGATGATGGCCTGGTAATCCTCGGCACTGCAGTCCATGCACAAACCACGCGGCGGCATCGCCTTGAAACCCTGGGTCACGTGTTGCACCAGCGTCTCCATACCTTTCGCCAACCTCGGCGTCCAAGCTTCCTGATCGCCCTTTTGGGGCGCCATGGGTAGTTGGCCGGAATGACAGGCACCACAAACACGGTTGTACACAGCTTCCGGATCCTGTGTAGCCTGAGCGCTGTAAAGCGGTATCAAGACACCGGCAGCTAGCAGCCATTTCGTCATAAAACGACCTTTTCAGGGTTGAGAGCGTTCTGCGTTCTAATGCGCAATCAAGGTCAATCGCTCTCGTGAACTTCATCCTACGCTGGGACAAAGCGCACACAAAATCTGCGGCATTATATACTGGCGTCACTGAAACGGAAACGACACCGCTTGCCGCGTCCATTCCCGGCGCCGCCCACATCGGAAATCCCATGCAACTCAAGAATCCCATCCTCGGCCTGTGCCAACAGTCCACCTTCATGCTCAGCGCTGCCAAAGTCGACCAATGCCCGGACGATGAAGGCTTTGAAGTGGCCTTCGCGGGCCGTTCCAACGCCGGCAAGTCCAGTGCGCTGAACACCCTGACGCACGCCAGTCTTGCGCGAACCTCGAAAACTCCGGGGCGCACGCAGCTCTTGAACTTCTTCAAGCTAGACGATGATCGTCGTCTGGTCGACCTTCCGGGGTACGGTTACGCAAAAGTACCCATTCCGTTGAAGCTGCATTGGCAGCGTCACTTGGAAGCGTACCTGGGCGGTCGCGAAAGTTTGAAAGGTCTGATCTTGATGATGGACATCCGTCATCCAATGACCGACTTCGATCTGTTGATGCTCGATTGGGCCGTCGCCGCCGGCATGCCGATGCATATTTTGCTGACCAAAGCCGACAAGTTGACGTACGGCGCAGCGAAAAACGTCCTGCTCAAGGTTCAGGCAGATATCCGCAAGGGCTGGGGAGATGCAGTCAGTATCCAGTTGTTCTCGGCGCCAAAACGCCTGGGTCTGGAAGACGCCTACACTGTACTGGCGGGCTGGATGGAGCTGGCGGACAAGGGTTCCGAGGCTGCCGAGTAAGGCGTCGAGGCAAATCGCGGGCAAAAAAAACCCCGGACTTCTATGGGGAGGGGGAAGTTCCGGGGTCCAAGTTCCGGACCGCTAGGGCGGGGTCCAGATATCTGCCAACACTTAACACAACATAGGAGCATCGAAGGGCTTCACCAGCCATTCAGTAACTCTGAGTGGCGGTTGACGGGATTAGTTCCGAAGAAGTTCCAAATCCATTGGAAATAAGCCCAAGCATTTTTCGACATAATGATGCTCCGTGTTTTTCTGCCGCGGCACTATGCCGCAGCAGAAAACGCCTGTTCAGACGGCTCAGTGAGCCTCATCCCAGTTATTCCCGACCCCAACCTCCACCAGAAGCGGCACGTCCAGCTTCGCCGCATCGCTCATGTGGATACGAATTTCTTCGCGAACCTTCTCCACCAGATCCTCACGCACCTCGAGCACCAATTCATCGTGCACCTGCAGGATGACTTTGGCGTCGAGCCCTGAGGAGGTCAGCCAGTTATCCACGGCCACCATGGCTTTCTTGATGATGTCCGCCGCGGTGCCTTGCATCGGGGCGTTGATCGCTGTGCGCTCGGCACCTTTGCGCAGGGCCGGGTTTTTCGCGTTGATTTCCGGCAGGTACAAGCGACGACCGAAGATCGTTTCCACGAAACCTTGCTCGGCCGCCTGGGCGCGCGTGCGCTCCATGTATTGCAGCACGCCCGGGTAGCGGGCGAAATAACGGTCGATGTAGGCCTGAGACTGTTTGCGATCCACACCGATCTGCTTGGCCAGGCCAAACGCGCTCATGCCGTAGATCAAGCCGAAGTTGATCGCCTTGGCACTGCGGCGCTGATCGGTGGTGACGTCGGCCAGTTCCACGCCAAAAACTTCAGCGGCGGTGGCTTTGTGCACGTCCAGATCATTGCGGAACGCATGCAGCAAACCTTCGTCCTTGGCCAAGTGGGCCATGATCCGCAGTTCGATCTGCGAGTAGTCCGCCGCCAGCAGTTTGTAGCCTGTGGGGGCAACAAAGGCCTGACGGATCCGTCGGCCTTCGGCGGTGCGGATCGGAATGTTCTGCAGGTTTGGATCGCTGGACGACAAACGCCCGGTCGCTGCGACAGCCTGATGATAAGAAGTGTGAATCCGTCCGGTGCGCGGGTTGATCTGCTCCGGCAGCCGGTCGGTGTAGGTGCTTTTCAGTTTGCTCATCGAGCGGTACTGCATCAGCACTTTAGGCAGCGGGAAATCCTGCTCGGCCAGTTCCGCCAGTACGGCTTCGGCGGTGGAAGCCTGGCCCTTGGCGGTTTTGCTGAGCACCGGCAGACCGAGTTTTTCGTACAGGATCACGCCCAATTGCTTGGGTGAGCCGAGGTTGAATTCTTCGCCAGCGATGGCGAACGCCTCACGCTCGAGCGCGACCATCTTCTCGCCCAGTTCCACGCTCTGAATGCCCAGCAGGTTGGCGTCGACCAACGCGCCCTGGCGTTCGATCCGCGCCAGCACAGGCACCAGCGGCATTTCGATTTCGCTCAGGACTTTGCTCAGGCTCGGGATGGCCTTGAGCTTTTCCTGCAGCGTTTGGTGCAGGCGCAGGGTCACGTCAGCGTCTTCGGCGGCATAAGGCCCGGCCAGCTCCAGAGAGATCTGGTCAAAGGTCAGCTGCTTGGCGCCTTTGCCGGCGATGTCCTGGAAGCTGGTGGTGGTGTGATTCAGGTACTTGAGCGCCAGGCTGTCCATGTCGTGACGGGTCGCGGTGGAGTCGAGCACGTAGGATTCGAGCATGGTGTCGAAAGCGATGCCCTGCACGGTGATGCCGCAGCTCTGATCACCGCCGATGGCGCAGTTGGCCAGGATGTTCATGTCGAACTTGGCGTGCTGGCCAACCTTGAGTTTGTTCGGGTCTTCCAGAATCGGTTTCAGTGCGCGAAGCACGGTGTCACGGTCCAACTGATCCGGCACGCCCATGTAGGAATGGGTCAGCGGGATGTAGGCTGCTTCGTTGGCTTGTACAGCGAAAGACAGGCCGACCAGTTGCGCCTGCTGCGCATCGATGCCGGTGGTTTCGGTATCGAAGGCGATCAGCTTGGCGTCGTTGAGCTTCTTCAGCCACAGGTCGAAATCAACTTGGGTGAGGATCGTCGTGTATTTCAGTTCTGTCTCTGCGGCAACTTCTTCAACCACCGGAGCGGTCACTTCCTGGCCTGAGCGCTTGGCGTCGCGCTGGTTGTCTTCGAACCAGCTCTTGAACTCCAACAGGGTGTACAACTCAGCGAGCTTGTCGTGGTCCGGCTTGCCCATTTGCAAGTCGTCGAGGCCGATGTCCAGTGGAACGTCGATCTTGATGGTCGCCAGTTGATAGGAGAGGAACGCCATCTCCTTGTGCTCTTCAAGTTTGGCCGGCAGGGTTTTCGCGCCGCGAATCGGCAGGGTCGGGACGATGTCGAGCTGAGCATACAGCTCGGTCAAACCGCCATTCACGCCCACCAACAGGCCGGAAGCGGTCTTCGGGCCAATACCCGGAACGCCCGGGATGTTGTCGGAAGAGTCGCCCATGAGGGCCAGATAATCGATGATCTGCTCGGGAGCGACGCCGAATTTCTCCTTCACGCCCTCCACGTCCATGCTGCTACCGGTCATGGTATTGACCAAGGTAATGTGGCCGTCGACCAGTTGTGCCATGTCCTTGTCGCCGGTGGAGATGATCACCGGGCGATCCGCCGCCGCGCTGCTGCGGGCCAGGGTGCCGATCACGTCATCGGCCTCGACGCCTTCGACGCACAGCAGCGGGAAGCCCAAAGCGATCACGCTCTGGTGCAGCGGCTCGATTTGCACGCGCATGTCGTCGGGCATGCTTGGGCGATTGGCCTTGTACTCGGCGTACATGTCATCGCGAAATGTCCCGCCCTTGGCGTCGAACACCACGGCGAACGGACTGTCCGGGTACTGCTTGCGCAGACTCTTGAGCATGTTCAATACGCCCTTGACCGCACCGGTCGGCAGGCCTTTGGACGTGGTCAGCGGTGGCAGCGCGTGAAAGGCGCGGTACAGGTAAGAAGAACCGTCCACCAGGACGAGGGGGGCTTGGCTCATGAGCAGGATCAACCTTTTCGGCGGGTCCGGCGCTAGAATAGCGGGACCGTTGACGACAAAGGGACAAGGTTATCATGCGCACACTAAATCGCCTGTTGCTGGCTGGCTTGTTTGCAACTGTTCCATTGGCCGTCATGGCGGCGGACGATGTTTCGAAGTCTGAGCCAGAAGTTACGATCCGCACGGAAGGGGACAAGGTCATCCAGGAGTACCGTCAAAACGGTTTCCTGTATGCGATCAAGGTCACGCCGAAGGGCGCACCTCCGTACTTTCTGGTGCGCGCAGACGGGACGGACGCAAACTTCATCCGCTCGGATCAGCCGGATATGCTGATTCCGGCGTGGAAAATTTTTGAGTGGAAGTAGTTTCTTAATTTCAATCGGCGCCGGCTCACGAGCGGCGCCCGTACTGGCAGTTTAAACATGTCTGTGTTCACCCCCCTGGCTCGGCCCGAGCTGGAAGCTTTTCTCGCCCCTTATGGCCTCGGCCGCCTGCTTGATTTCCAGGGGATTGCTGCCGGTAGCGAAAATACCAATTTCTTCATCAGCCTGGAGCAGGGCGAATTCGTCCTGACCCTGGTCGAGCGCGGCCCGGTCGATGAAATGCCGTTCTTCATTGAACTGCTCGACGTCCTGCACGAGGCCGATTTGCCGGTGCCTTACGCGCTACGCACCACCGACGGCGTTGCCCTGCGCGAACTGGCCGGCAAGCCTGCACTGCTGCAGCCACGACTGGCCGGCAAGCACATCAAGCAGGCCAACGCGCAGCATTGCGCGCAGGTCGGCGAGTTGCTTGCACACCTGCACCTGGCGACCCAAGCCAACATGATCAAGCGCAAAACCGATCGTGGTCTGGACTGGATGCTGGAGGAGGGCACGCAATTTCTCTCCCACCTGAACGCCGAACAAAGCGATCTGCTGAAACGGGCGCTGGATGAAATCGCCGAACAGAAGGCAAAAATCCTGGCATTGCCGCGGGCCAATATCCACGCCGACCTGTTCCGCGATAACGCGATGTTCGAAGGCACTCACCTGACCGGGTTGATCGACTTCTACAACGCCTGCTCGGGGCCGATGCTCTACGACGTGGCGATTGCCTTGAACGACTGGTGTTCGGACGACGACGGCTTGATCGACGGGCCGCGGGCGCGGGCATTGCTGGGGGCGTATGCGGCGTTGCGTCCGTTCACGGCGGCTGAAGCCGAGCTGTGGCCGACGATGCTGCGCGTGGCGTGTGTGCGGTTTTGGTTATCGCGGTTGATCGCGGCGGAATCGTTCGCCGGGCAGGACGTGTTGATTCACGACCCGATGGAGTTTCAGCTGCGGTTGGCGCAGCGGCAGAAGGTCAGCACACCGCTGCCGTTTGCCCTTTAAAAGCTTCGCGAGCAGGCTCGCTCCCACAGTTGACCGATGTGAGCACAGATTTTGTGTCCACTAAAGATCCCATGTGGGAGCGAGCCTGCTCGCGAATGAGGCGAAGCCGAACAAGCTTTTAAAGCGACTCCAGACACCCCGCCAAATCATTCCCCAGCTTCTCCAGCACCTGCTCATACCCTTGAGCAGTCGCTGGCGTGTACCCGCCCAATGCATCCAGTTCCGCCAGTTTCACCGGCAAACCCGCAACCAGCGTCTCCGCCAGGCGCGGCCGCAATGGTGGCTCGCTGAACACGCAAGTCTTGCCGACTTCCTGCAACCGGGCGCGCATCGCCGCAACGTGTTGGGCACCCGGCTGGACTTCGGCCGCGACGCTGAATACGCCCGTGTGTTTCAGGCCATACGCATCTTCAAAGTAGTCGAACGCTTCGTGGAACACGAAATACGGCTTGCCCGCGATCCCGGCGAGCCGTGCCTTCAAGCGCAGGTCCAGCGCATCCAGTCGCTCGTCGAACGCCTTGAGGTTGCTCTGATAGCGCGCTGCATTGGCGGGATCGGCGGCACTCAGGTCCGCTGCCATTTTGCTGGCGATCACCCGGGCATTCACCGGTGACAACCACAAATGCGCGTCCAGGCTGCCTGGGCGGTGATCGTGGTCATGCTCATCGGCTTCTTCCGCATGGGAGTGACTGTCTTCGGCGAAGCGACGCAGTTTCAGCCCCGGCAAATCCTGCACCGCAACGCTCGGCAGCGTACGACCATTCAGTACGCGCGGCAGGAAACCTTCCATGTCCGGCCCGATCCAGTACAGCAGATCGACCGATTGCACCTTCCGTACGTCGGAAGGGCGCAAGGCATAGTTATGCGGCGAAGCCCCCGGCGGCAGCAACACTTCCGGAATCGCCACGCCGTCCTGCACCGCAGCGGCAATCAACTGCAGGGGCTTGATGCTGGTGAGGACTTTAACCTCAGCCTGGGCCGATCCGATCAGCAGAAAACTGGCGACAAATGCGACAAAGATAGAAAAAAGTCGGGACACGATGACCACTCGAGGAGGCGAGAACGGGTAATATAATAACGTCTCTCACAAAATTCGTCGCCGCTCATGCCTAAAACACCGATTGCCAGCCGTCCCCACGACCACTCTCATTGCGTGCATAGCGCTCTGTCTGAGGCCGATGTCCTGTGCGCACGTCAGGGGCTGCGCCTGACCGCTTTGCGCCGGCGGGTGCTGGAACTCGTGTGGCAAAGCCACAAGCCGCTGGGTGCCTACGACATTCTCGCGGTGCTCAGTGAACAGGATGGCCGTCGCGCCGCGCCGCCAACCGTATACCGCGCGCTGGATTTCCTCCTGGAAAACGGCCTCGTGCACCGCATCTCCTCGCTGAACGCCTTCGTCGGCTGTAACCATCCGGGGCACGCCCACCAGGGGCAGTTCCTGATTTGCCGCGAATGCCATGCCGCCATCGAGCTCGAACAGAAGTCCATCAGCGATGCCATCGTTGGCAGCGCCAAGGATGTTGGATTTATCGTCGAGGGCCAGACCGTTGAAGTGGTCGGTCTCTGCTCGGGCTGCCAGGGGGCTTGATGAGCAACGCGCTGATCCGCCTCGAGCAGGTTGCCGTCACGTTTGCCGGGCAATCGGTGCTGGATAACATCGAACTGAGTGTCGAGCCGGGGCAGATCGTCACCCTGATCGGCCCTAACGGCGCCGGCAAGACCACGCTGGTGCGCGCGGTGCTTGGGCTGTTGAAGCCGGACAGCGGCACGGTGTGGCGCAAGCCGAAACTGCGCGTGGGTTACATGCCGCAAAAACTTCACGTCGATCCGACGCTGCCGCTCTCGGTGCTGCGCTTCTTGCGGCTGGTGCCGGGCGTGGACCGTGCCATGGCGCTGTCCGCGCTCAAGGAAGTCGGCGCCGAACAGGTGATCGACAGCCCGGTGCAAAGTGTTTCCGGCGGTGAAATGCAGCGTGTATTACTGGCCCGGGCGCTACTGCGCGAGCCGGAACTGCTGGTGCTCGACGAGCCGGTGCAAGGCGTCGACGTCGCCGGACAGGCCGAGCTCTATAGCCTGATCACACGGCTGCGCGACCGTCACGGCTGCGGCGTGTTGATGGTGTCCCACGATTTGCATTTGGTGATGAGCACCACCGACCAGGTGGTTTGCCTCAATCGCCACGTTTGCTGTTCCGGCCATCCTGAGCAAGTCAGCGGCGATCCGGCCTTCGTCGAGCTGTTCGGCAAGAACGCCCAAAGCCTGGCGATTTATCACCACCACCACGACCACGCGCATGACCTGCATGGCTCGGTCGTCACGGCGGCGCAACCCCACGTTCATGGAGATAGCTGCAAGCATGGCTGATTTTCTGCTCTACGCCCTGCTTGCAGGTTTGGCTTTGGCGCTGGTGGCGGGCCCATTGGGTTCGTTCGTGGTCTGGCGGCGCATGGCTTATTTCGGCGACACCTTGTCGCACGCGGCTTTGCTCGGCGTAGCACTCGGGTTCTTGCTGGATGTCAGCCCGACCGTCGCCGTCACCGTAGGCTGCTTGCTGTTGGCGGTGCTGCTGGTGACCTTGCAACAGCGCCAGCCGCTGGCGTCTGACACCCTTTTGGGAATTCTCGCACCGAGCACGCTCTCTCTGGGCCTGGTGGTACTAAGCTTCATGCACGAAGTGCGGATCGACCTGATGGCGTATCTGTTCGGCGACTTGCTGGCGATCAGCCCGACCGACCTGGCCTGGATCCTCGGCGGCAGCGCGGCGGTACTGGCGTTGCTGGTGACGTTGTGGCGGCCGTTGCTGGCCATCACCGTGCATGAAGAGTTGGCCAAGGTCGAAGGGTTGCCGGTGGCGTCGTTGCGCCTGGCGCTGATGCTGCTGATCGCCGTGGTGATCGCGGTGGCGATGAAAATCGTCGGCGTTTTGCTGATTACCTCGCTGTTGATCATCCCCGCGGCTGCGGCACAACGTCACGCCCGGTCACCGGAACAGATGGCACTGGGCGCGAGCCTGCTGGGCATGCTCGCGGTCTGTGGCGGGCTGGCACTGTCGTGGTTCAAGGACACACCGGCGGGCCCCTCGATTGTTGTGACGGCGGCCGCACTGTTTCTGCTGAGTTTTGTCCTGCCCCGTCGAGGGGTGTAGACTTGCTCGTTTTTTGCGCAAATAGAGAGTCGCAGGAATGAAGCCGTTCGCCTCACGTTATCTGCTCCTTGTCGCATTTTCCTTGCTGCTGGGCGCCTGCCAAAGCACGCCACCGGCGGCCACCGAGGCCACGGACGCGCGAGCTACGGCCATCGCACAGCTGGAACAAAGCCTCGCCAGCAACGAGTTGGCCACCGCCGAAGATCAACTGGCCGCCTTGCAGGCCCAGTCCCCCAACGATCAATCCCTTGAGCAATACCAACGGCAACTGGCCGAGGCCTATCTACGCCGTAGCCAGATCGTCCTGCAAAAAGGTGATGTGAACGCCGCCGCCACTGCGCTGGCCCGCGCCCGGGTCCTGATGCCCAAGGCTCCGGCGCTTACCGGTGGGGTGAATAACGCCATCGTCACGGCCCGCAAAGCCGAGCTGGATAAAGCGGAAGCCGATCTGAAAGCCGCTGAAGCCAAACCCCAGGCGAAGGTGATTGATCCCACGGCTGAAAGCACTACGGTCGCGTTGAATCTCAACGATATGGCGAAACTTCGTCGTCAACTGGATGCCATCGCCGCCGATGTGGTGAATTATCAGTGCGACGTGAGCATTCAGGCGCCACGCACTGATGACTATCCTTGGCTGGCCACGTTGCTGACCAAGCGAGTGAAGAAACTCGATCCGGACTTCGATCTGAAGCTGGAAAAACAGATCCTGCGCAACATTCCGGCGCAGATGGTCTTGAGTCCGCGCAAACCGTAAAAGCTTCGTCGGAACGCCGCCCGGAGCAGGCTCGCTCCCACAGGGTTATGTGATTGACACAAATCCCATGTGGGAGCGAGCCTGCTCGCGAAAGCGTCCTAACTGTCCATACAGATCCTAAGCCGGAATCGCCTTGGCCTTAGCCTCCCGATCCCAAACCCGATGCTGTCCGATCGCCGCAAAAAACGGCTTGATCAACTTCACATCCGCCCCAACGATCAACCCCGCATCAGCCTCCAGCTTCAACACATCCAGCAACTGCTTCGCCTCGCCATGCAGCGCAATCGCCTTCAAGTGCTTGTACGCCTCCAGCAGGTAATGCAACGCGACGCCATCACCGCTCAACGCCTTGATCGATGCCGCGCCACCCGGCACAAACACCGCATCGAACGCCACCGAAGGCAAACCTTCCATCGACGCATCCACCGGCAACGTTTTGCCATCGGCGGTTTTCACCGGTGCGGATGTCGGCCCCAGCAATTTGGCGTGCGCGCCTTCGGCCTGCAGCGCCTTCTTCATCGCATCAATCGCGGCACCATCGACTCCGTTGGCCGCAAGAATCGCCACTTTGCGCGTTTTGATATTGCCCGGCAGCAAATTGGCCTGACTCAGGGCCGGTGAGCGGTCCAGAGATGTTTTTGGCACCTCCACCGTCCCGGCTTTCGGCGCTGGCAAGCCAAGGTTGGCGGCCACACGCTTGGCCAATTCCAGATCGATGTTGGCCAGGATCTCGTTCACCTCCCGCGCCCGAATGCTCTCGCGTTCAACTTTGCCGAGTTCGAAGCTATACGCCGCGATGATGTGTTCCTGCTCGTGCTTGCTCATGCTGTGGAAGAACAGCCGCGCCTGGGAGAAGTGGTCGCTGAACGATTCGCTGCGCTGCCGGATTTTGTTGGCGTCGATGCGCTCCGGATAACTCTCGAAACCGCCATCCTGCGCGGCGGGCGGAGTTTCTTTCGGCCAGCCGCCGTCGATGGAATTCGGTTCGTAAGCTGCGCGACCCTTGTCGATGGTGGTGCGGTGCATCGCATCGCGCTGACCGTTATGGAACGGCGCCACCGGCCGGTTGATCGGGATCTCATGAAAGTTCGGCCCGCCGAGTCGGCTGATTTGCGTATCGGTGTAGGAAAACAGCCGGCCTTGCAGCAACGGATCGTTGGAGAAATCGATCCCCGGCACGATATGGCCCGGGCAAAACGCGACCTGCTCGGTTTCGGCGAAGAAGTTGTCCGGGTTGCGGTTGAGCACCATTTTGCCCAATGGAGTGATGGGCACGGTTTCTTCAGGAATCAGCTTGGTGGGGTCGAGGATGTCGAAATCGAAATCGTGCTCGTTTTCTTCTTCGATGACCTGCACACCCAGCTCCCACTCGGGGTAGTCGCCCATCTCGATGGCTTCCCAGAGATCGCGCCGGTGGAAGTCGGTGTCTTTGCCGGCCAGCTTCTGCGCCTCATCCCACACCAACGAACACGTGCCCGCAGTGGGGCGCCAGTGGAATTTGACGAAGCGCGATTTGCCTTCGGCGTTGATCAGCCGAAACGTGTGCACACCGAAACCCTGCATGCTGCGCAGGCTTTTCGGGATGGCTCGGTCGGACATGGCCCAGATCACCATGTGCGCCGATTCCGGCACCAGTGAGACGAAGTCCCAGAAGGTGTCGTGAGCCGAACCGCCGGTGGGGATTTCGTTATGCGGCTCCGGTTTCACCGCGTGGACGAAGTCCGGAAACTTGATTGCGTCCTGAATGAAGAACACTGGCATGTTGTTGCCCACCAGATCGAAGTTGCCTTCGTCGGTGAAGAACTTCACGGCGAAACCTCGTACGTCCCGCACGGTATCGCCTGACCCGCGTGGGCCTTGTACCGTGGAGAAACGCGTGAAGACTGGCGTCTTTTTACCCGGATCCTGCAGGAAACCGGCCTTGGTCAGCGCGGAATGGTTTTCGTATGTCTGGAAGTAACCGTGTGCGCCGGTCCCGCGGGCGTGGACGATGCGTTCCGGGATGCGCTCATGGTCAAAGTGCGTGATTTTCTCACGCATGATGAAGTCTTCCAGCAGCGAAGGCCCGCGGGCGCCGACTTTCAGGGTGTTCTGATTGTCCGACACCTTCACGCCCTGGTTGGTGCGCAGGGCCTGTTCGGTGGCGTCGGAGCGAAATTTTTCCAGGCTGTCGAGCTTGGTATTGGTGTTGCCGCGGTCCAGGGTGTCGGTACCGGCCAATGCGCTTTTGCCGGGGGCAGGCTTCTTGTTACTCATCAGTCTAAACTCCTCGTTGCGATTCCCGCCGTAGCCAGGATTCTTGTGCATTCCCCAGGCACGGCACCGGGGGCGTTTTCGAGTTGCCTTATTAGTGACTGACGGCGTTTTTAGCCGTTCCTTTTTTATGACCTTTGATCGCGTTATTGCCAAATCGAAGGTTGAATGCGGAATAAATGCTAATAACCTCTATACGGACAGGCTAAAATGCGCGCCCGGCTAACCGCTGATCCTTTTCTAACGCGCCCCACAAGGTTCGCTACGTGATCGAGTTTCAAAACGTCCATAAAACCTACCGCGTCGCCGGTAAGGATATTCCCGCCCTGCATCCGACCAGTCTGACGATTGAGAACGGTCAGGTCTTCGGCCTGATCGGCCATTCCGGCGCGGGAAAAAGTACCCTGCTGCGTCTGATCAATCGCCTGGAGAATTCCAGCGGCGGCAAGATCTTCGTCGACGGCGAAGAAGTCACTGCGCTGGACGCCAACAGCCTGCGACGCTTCCGTCAGCAAGTCGGGATGATCTTCCAGCACTTCAACCTGCTGGCGTCCAAGACTGTGGCTGACAACGTCGCGTTGCCACTGACCCTGGCCGGCGAGCTGTCGCGCAGCGAGATCGACCTGCGCGTGGCCGAGTTGCTGGCGCGGGTGGGTTTGTCCGACCACGCCAAGAAATACCCGGCGCAGTTGTCCGGTGGCCAGAAACAGCGCGTCGGCATTGCCCGCGCCCTGGCGACCAAGCCGAAAATCCTGCTGTGCGACGAAGCCACCAGCGCCCTCGACCCACAGACCACGGCGTCGGTCCTGCAATTGCTGGCCGAGATCAACCGCGAGCTGAAGCTGACCATCGTCCTGATCACCCACGAGATGGACGTGATCCGCCGCGTTTGCGATCAGGTCGCGGTGATGGACGCCGGTGTGATCGTCGAGCAAGGGTCGGTGGCCGAGGTGTTCCTGCATCCCAAGCACCCGACCACCAAGCGCTTTGTGCAGGAAGACGAGCAGATCGACGAAAGCGAGCAGCGCGATGACTTCGCGCACGTGCCGGGTCGCATCGTGCGTCTGACCTTCCAGGGCGAAGCGACCTACGCGCCGTTGCTCGGTACCGTCGCCCGGGAAACCGGTGTGGACTACAGCATCCTGGCCGGTCGTATCGACCGCATCAAAGACGTCCCTTACGGGCAACTCACGCTGGCCGTCACCGGTGGCGACATGGACGCGGCATTTGCCCGTTTCACCGCGGCTGACGTCCACATGGAGGTGCTGCGCTAATGGAAGCCCTGACTGCTTTCTTTGCCAATATCGACTGGTTCGAAATCTGGCTGGCCACCGGCGACACGCTGCTGATGCTCGGTGGTTCGTTGTTGTTCACCGTGTTGCTCGGCTTGCCGCTGGGCGTGTTGCTGTTCCTGTGCAGCCCGCGTCAGTTGCTGGAAGCCAAAGGCGTCTACGCGATGCTGTCGCTGGTGGTGAACATCCTGCGTTCGCTGCCTTTCATCATTCTGTTGATCGTGATGATTCCGTTCACCGTGCTGATCACCGGTACGTCGCTGGGTGTCGCCGGTGCGATCCCGCCGCTGGTGGTGGGTGCCACGCCGTTCTTTGCGCGACTGGTGGAAACCGCGTTGCGTGAAGTGGATCGCGGCATTATCGAAGCGACCCAGGCCATGGGTGCGACGACGCGTCAGATCATCACCAATGCCTTGCTGCCAGAAGCCCGTCCGGGCATTTTCGCGGCGATTACGGTGACGGCGATTACACTGGTGTCCTACACGGCCATGGCCGGTGTGGTCGGCGCTGGTGGTCTGGGTGACCTGGCGATCCGCTTCGGCTACCAGCGTTTCCAGACCGATGTGATGGTGGTGACGGTGGTGTTGCTGCTGGTGCTGGTTCAGGTGCTGCAAACCGTTGGCGACAAATTGGTTGTGCATTTTTCCAGAAAATAAACAGTTCTCGTAAATAAGTCATGAGCCGGCCATTCGCTGGCAGGCGCCAAACGGGCGCCTTATATGGAGTTAGCTGAATGAAGAAACTACTCGTCGCGTTCGCTGCCGTTGCTGCCGTTGCAGCCTTTTCCGCCCATGCCGACACCCTGACCGTCGCGGCGACTCCGGTCCCGCACGCAGAAATCCTCGAATTCGTGAAGCCAGCCCTGGCCAAAGAAGGCGTGGACCTGAAGGTCAAAGTCTTCACCGACTACATTCAGCCGAACGTGCAGGTGGCGGAAAAACGCCTGGACGCCAACTTCTTCCAGCACCAGCCGTACCTCGATGAATTCAACAAGGCCAAGGGCACCAACCTGGTCGCCGTTGCCGGTGTGCACCTGGAACCGCTGGGCGCTTACTCCAGCAAGTACAAGGCTCTGACCGAGTTGCCGGGCGGTGCCAACGTGGTGATCCCGAACGACGCCACCAACGGCGGCCGTGCGCTGTTGCTGCTGGCGAAGGCTGGCCTGATCAAGTTGAAGGATTCGAACAACATCCTGTCGACCGTGAAGGACATCACCGAGAACTCCAAGGACCTGAAATTCCGTGAACTGGAAGCCGCGACCATCCCGCGCGTGCTGACCCAGGTCGACCTGGCGCTGATCAACACCAACTACGCGCTGGAAGCCAAGCTTGATCCGTCCAAGGACGCACTGGTCATCGAAGGCAATGACTCGCCGTACGTGAACATCCTGGTGGCTCGTCCGGACGACAAGGACAGCGACGCTATGAAGAAACTGGTTGCTGCGCTGCACAGCCCGGAAGTCAAAGCCTTCATTCTCGAGAAGTACAAAGGCGCGGTATTGCCGGCGTTCTGATTTGAAGCTTCAACAAAAAATGGGGCGCATTGAATGCGCCCCATTTTTTAGGTTCTTCACGGATTACCGGGAAAGACGCTCTTGATCTTCATGAAAAAGAATTCGCTATCCCGGTAACCGTACGCC